>JAJYYG010000070.1 GCA_021801235.1 Actinomycetes bacterium | reverse complement strand
GCGGACCAGGGCACCTGGCGGAGGCCCGGGCCGCACGGGTAGCCGCCCACCGTCGTGCCGGCAGAGAACGGCGCGTTCATCGGGGTCTGACCGGGGAGGGTGGTGACCCGGGTGGTGAGGGCCGCCGCCTGGGACGAGGTGACCTTCGGGAACACCAGCAGGGCGATGGCCAGCACGAAGACGGCGCCGACCGCGATGAGGCGTCTCCGCTGGACCTTGGCCGACACGGCACGGCCGTCGGTACCCCGGCGATGCGTCACAGGGGCCGACTTCGCCGCTGTCTCGCTCGGTGCTCGCACTCGGTCATCCCCCTCGAATCGAATGTCCCGGACGTGGCCCGCCGCCCGACCTCGTGTCCATCGTCCTGCACCCCGCTGCCGATCGGGACCGTCCGCACCGGCTGGCCGACGTCTCTTCCGGTGCCTGGCCCGGGCCGTTCGAGACGGTCCGGTCGGCTCGCCGGGGAAACGTTAGTCCACGCCATCACGGGTGGATAGTCCAAATCCCTTCTTCCGGACTCCCATCGGCACGTCGGCCGAATTGCTGAAACGCGCCTTCCGGGGGGACCGCGACGGGCGACGTCAGGGTGCAGCATCCAGCACCGACCGGTCTCCGTCCCGGAGCCCGGCGATGATCCGCCGATAGGTCCCCGCTGCGTCTGCGCCCAGCGCATCCGTCTCCATCCACCGGTAGCCGCTCTCGCCCCGATGGCGGTCCACCCCGAACAGACCGAACCTCGGTTCGTAAGAGCCCCACTCGTAGTTGTCGACCAGCGACCAGTGCCAGTACCCGGCGACCGGCACCCCGGAGTCGACGGCGGCCACCGTCGCCGCCAGGTGCTCGCGCAGGTAGCGCGGCCGGTCCCACCCGTCGAGCCGCGGGTAGGAGCGCCCGTTCCGCACCCGGTTGCAGAGCCCGTTCTCCACCACCCACAGCGGCACGCCCGGGGACAGCGCCTGCTGGGTGCGCAACCACCGGGACAGTCCCCCCGGTTCGGGGACGTCGTCCCAGAGGGCCCTGGCCGGCGGCCAACTCCGGCCCCCCGCCGTACGGTGGCCCGGAGCCCGCAGGTGCCGGCCCACCATCGGGTCGTAGTAGTCGAGACCGACCGCGTCCAGGGTCCGCTCGTAGGCGCTGGCGTACACCGCGTCGACCGCCCGCCGCGGCGAGCGGTCCCGTGCACCGCCGCGGCGCCGGCCGTAGGGCGAGAGGGCGGAGAGACCCTCGCGCACCAGGCGCTCGATCCCGCCCCTGCCGGCGGGAGGAGGCAGTGCGGCGGCGTGGCCGGCACGACGGTCGCCGATCCACCGGTCGAGGTCCTCCCGCTCCACCCCGAGGCTCCGGGCCATCAGCAGGTCGGTCAGGAGCCGGTCGAGGTCGTAGGCGCTGGCGCACCCGTTGTTGGTGGTGACGACCGCGTCCGGACGAGCGCGGTGGATGGCGTCGTAACCGACCACGTGGGCGGCGAGCAGGTTGTCGGTGGCCACCGCATGGTCGCCGAAGGCCAGGCGCCGACCGGGCGGGAACACCCCGAGGAGCCAGGATCCGAAGGCCAGCACGTTGATCTCGTTGAGGGTCACCCAGTGCCGGACCCGGCCGGCGAGCGCCCCGACCGCCAGCTCCACCCAGCCGAGGAAGCGGTCGGGCGAGTCGGCGCGCAGCCAGAACTCCTCCCCGAGCCACGACGGATGGGTGAAGTGCAGGAGCGTCACCAGGGGCTCCATGCCCCGCTCGAGGCAGCCGTCGACGATGCGGCCGTAGCGTTCCAGCGCGCCCGTGTCGATCTGCCCCTCCCGGGGCTCCACCCGCGCCCACTCGAGGCCGAACCGGAAGCTGTTGCACCCCAGGCCGGCGGCCCGGTCGAGCGCCTCCTCGGGGTGCTCCCAGAAGCCGACGGCGTTCCCCGAGGGCTCGACCCGCCCGGTGCGCTCCCACGTCGCCCAGTTGTTCGCCGGCCCCCCCGGACCGTTGAACCCGCCTTCGACCTGGAAGCCGGCGGTGGCGACGCCGAAGAGGAATCCCGGGGGAAGGACCCTTCCGGACCGCTCCGGGAGGTCAGACAAGGGTGCGGGCGCAGGGTTCATCGGCACAGCCTGCCAGCCGGCAGGGTTCATCGGCACAGCCTGCCAGCCGGCAGGGCCCCGGTGGTAGGTTGCCAGCCGACCATGGCACCCCGGACCGACCCAGACCGCACCCCGGTGGTGATCGCGTCGGGCCAGTCCATCGAGCGCGACGCACTGGTGACGCCGCTCGACCTCATGACCCGGGCGAGCGAAGCGGCCCTCGCCGGCGTCCCGCGTCTCCGTGACCGCGTCGAGAGGGTCTCGGTGGTCAACGTCCTCACCCGGTCCGGCCCGGCCCCGGCGTCGGAGCTCGCCGACCGGCTGGGGATCCCCGGGGCGACCTGCGAGGTGACCACCATCGGGGGGAACTCGCCCCAGTGGCTGGTGAACCGGGCGGCGGCCGCCATCGCCGACGGCTCGCTGTCGGTCACCCTGATCGCCGGGGCCGAGGGCATCCGCTCCTACCGGGCCCGGCACCGGGCCGGGCTGCCGCGTGACGACGGGGACACCTCCCGCCCGCCGGACCCTTCGGTCGGCGACGACCTGCCGGGGGTCGGGCCGGCCGAGTCGGCGATCGGCCTGGTGCTGCCGGTGCAGATCTACCCGCTCTTCGAGAACGTGCTGGCCGCCCGGGCCGGGCGCGACACCGGCGGGCAGCGCCGGGCGATCGGGACGTTGCTGGCGCCGTTCACCCGGGTGGCCGCCGCCAACCCCTACGCCTGGTTCCCGACGGAGTTGACGGCGGCGGAGATCGCCACGCCCTCCCCGGCCAACCGCGTGGTGTGCGAGCCCTACACCAAGCGGATGACCGCCTTCCTCGGCTCCGACCAGGGAGCGGCGCTGGTGGTGTGCTCGCTCGGCGCCGCCCGCCGGGCGGGGGTGGCGGACCGGGCCGTGTTCGTCTGGTCCGGGGCCGAGGCCACCGACGTCCGGTACCCGACGGCCCGCCCCGACCTCGGGGCGTCGCCGGCGATCGCCGCCGTCGGCACCGCGCTCTTCGACGCCGCGCACCTGGCCGCCGGGAACGGGGCACCGGCCGTCGGCATCGACGACGTCGGCGTCGTCGATCTGTACTCGTGCTTCCCCTCGGCGATCGAGATCGCCTGCGACGCGCTCGGGCTGGCGCCCGACGACCGGCGCGGCCTGACCACCACCGGCGGGCTGCCCTACTTCGGCGGACCGGGGAACAACTACACGACCCACGGGATCGCCTCGGTGACCGACCGTCTCCGGGGCGGGGCGGGGACCGGGACACGGTTCGGGCTCGCCACCGGGCTCGGGTGGTTCGTGACCAAGCACGCCGCCGGCCTCTACGCCACCCACCCGCCGCCCGGCGGGTTCCACCTGGGCGACACCTCCCGGGAGCAGCGGCGGATCGAGAGCAGCGCGCTGGCGGTGGCCCTCGAGGTCCCGGAGGAGACGGTGGCGACAGTGGTGACCGCCACCGTGCTCCGCGACGGAGGCGGGGACCCGACCGGGGCACCGCTGATCGCCCGGCTCCCCGACGGCCGGCAGGTGGCCGCCGGCCCCGCCGACGGTTCGGTCACCGCCGAGATGGCGCGGACCGACCTCCCGGACCTGATCGGCCGTACGGTGGTCGTCGGCGGCGCTCCACCGCGCTACCGTCTGCCCGACCGCTGAGATCGTCAGACCGCTCCAGAAAGGGAGGCCCGTGCCCGAACTCCTCCGTGAACGCCAGGGACACATCGAGATCCTCACCATCAACCGGCCCGAGGCCCGCAACGCCATCAACGGCGCGGTGAGCAAGGCCCTCTCGGCCGCCTTCGACGAGCTCACCGAGGACGCCGACGCCTGGGTGGTCATCCTCACCGGAAGCGGGGACAAGGCGTTCAGTGCCGGCATGGACCTGAAGGCATTCGCCGCCGGCGAGGCGGGCGACATCATCGGGGCCAGCGGCGGGTTCGCCGGCATCGCCCAGCGCGACTTCCCCAAGCCCCTGATCGCCGCGGTCAACGGGTCGGCACTCGCCGGCGGGTGCGAGATCATGCTGTCGTGCGACCTGGTGGTGGCGGTCGAGGAGGCGAAGTTCGGCATCCCCGAGGTCAAGCGGGGACTGTTCGCCGCCGGCGGGGGGTTGATCCGCCTACCCAAGCGCCTTCCCCAGGCCATCGCCCTGGAGCTGGCCCTTACCGGGGACCCCATCGACGCCCAACGCGCCCTGGCACTGGGCCTGGTCAACCGGGTGGTGCCGGCCGGACAGCTCCTCGACGAGGCCGTGGCCCTGGCGACCACCATCGCCGAGAACGCCCCGCTGGCGGTACGCGCCTCCAAGCGCATCATGAAGCAGGCCGCCGAGGTCTCCGAGGCCGAAGCGTGGGAGCTCAACAACGCCGAGGTGGGCCCGGTCTTCGGCTCCGCCGATGCCATGGAGGGCCCGGTCGCCTTCGCCGAGAAGCGCAAGCCCAACTGGACCGGAAAGTGAAGCGCAAGCCCAACTGGACCGGGAAGTAGGGCGGACGCCCGTGCCGACGGGACTCCTGGCCGCCTCCACCCCGACCCTGAGCCCGGCGGTCGACGCCGTCCGGCTCACCCTCCACGTGCTGGGTGCCACGGTGTGGGTCGGCGGCCAGATCACCGTGACCGGGCTGATGCCAACCGTCCGGGGCCTCGGCGGTGAGGCCCCGAAGAAGGTGGCCCGGGCCCTGGCCCGCCTGCTGTGGCCCGCCTACGCCCTGGTGGTGATCACCGGGTTCTGGAACATCGCCGCCTTCAAGCTGGCGGGCGCCCCCACGGCGTGGACGGCGGTCCTGGTGGTCAAGATCGCCGTGGTGGCGGCGGCCGGCGTGGCCGTCTTCCTCCACCAGCGGGCGACCACCAAGCGGGGCCTCGCCGTGTGGGGGTCGATCGGGGGGACCGCCTCGGTGGCCGCCCTGGTGCTCGGGGTGCTGCTGGCGGGGTGAGGCGGGCGCCTTCGGGATCATCCGGAACGCAGTCGGCGCCGAAGTACCGGGTGATCCCCGACAGGTCTAACCTGGACCCAGTAGTCGACGAAGGAGAAGGCAGCATGCACTTCGGCTCACCTGCAGAGATTTTCGGCGTCGACGGGATCATCGTGCTCGTCGTCGTGGTCCTCGTGCTCTTCGGGAGCACCCAGATCCCCAAGCTGGCCCGTTCGTTGGGCTCCGCCCAGAAGGAGTTCAAGAAGGGTCTCGAGGAGGGCGGGGCCGACGGCCCGGTGGGCGGGACGTCGGCGGCCACCCCCGCCGCCCCGGCGGCGGTCAACCCTCCCCCCCAGTCGGCGGAACGCCCGGGCGACGGACCGTCCGCCTCGTCGTAGCGACCACGCCACCACCACCCGGCGGAACCGTCCGCGTCACCACCCGACCGTGAGGCCCGACCGTGACCTCTGACGCGGCGGCACCCGCTCCGGATCCGTCCGCCGTCCGACACCCGGACCCGCCACCCGGGTGAGCCGGGCCCCCCGAGTGAAGGTCGTGCCGTTCTGGGTGCTCCAGGCGTCCGAGCTCTTGGTGATGGTGGCGCTTGTCGACCTCTCGCTGCACGTCGCACGAGGAGCGGTGCTGGTCGGTGCCGGTGCCGCGTTCGCGGCGGCGGCGCTGACCGCCGACGGACCGCTGGGGGTGGTTCGGCTCTGCGGTCGACGGCTCCACGTCCGGGTGGTAACGGTGCTGGCGGTGGTGGTGGCGGTGACCCCTGCTGTCCCGCAGCTGCGCCCCGACCTCACCGGCATCGTCGTCCTGGCCTTCGCCGCCGTCGGAGTGGTACGCCTGGCGTCGCTCACCTCCACGCAGCCCGGCGTCGCGGGCGGGCGCCCGGGATCCGGCGGCGACCCCTCCGGCGGCGACCCCGAAGCCGGGGCGGACCCGGGTCCACCGGCGCCCGCGCACCTCGGGGACCCTGCTCCCGGGCCGGGGACGATCGGCTCGTTCGCCCGGCTGGTAGGGCGCTCCGCGGCGACCGCGTCGGCCGCGGCGGGCCGGCACCGACCGGTGGTGATCGCCGGGACCCGGCGGAGCGTCCGGGCCGCCGGTCGGGCGACCGCCCGGGCCCGCGCCCGGTCCGGACGACCGGCGTCCGGGGTCCCGCCGGAAGGGGGTGGGCCCGGTGCCTGACCGACGGGCAGGCACCGCCCGCGCCGGTCAGGGGATCCCGACCGCCGTGAACAGGAAGAACGCCGGGAGCGTCGCGAACCGGTCCACGCGGCGGATCTCAACTTCTAATTCCGGTCGGATGCCCGCTAGTGTCGTCGCTGTGAACGCCCCATCGACCGGTTCCCCCGACCCGTCGCGCCGCCGGATGTACCGGGCCAAGGCGCCTTCCCGACGCCTCCTGACCGCACTGCTGGTGGCGGCTCCGCTGGTGCTGGCGGCCTGCAATCAGCCGAGCTACGGGGCCAGCCGGGGGGCGACCACCCAGGGCCAGGACACGTTCAAGCTCTGGTCCGCCATGGTGACCATCGGCATCGTCATCGGCGGGATCGTGGCCGTGCTCATCCTGTGGTCGGTGTTCCGGTACCGCCGGCGCTCCGAGGAGATGCCCAAGCAGTTCCACGAGAACGTGCCGATCGAGATCCTCTACACCGTCCTCCCGATCATCATCGTGGGCTTCCTCTTCGCCTTCACCGTGCTGACCGAGAACAACGTGGACGCCACCGTGGCCGCCGGCGCCACCGTGACCTCCACCGGGAAGCCGGTGGTCGACATCACGGTCACCGCCTTCCAGTGGGGCTGGCGCTTCGACTACCCCGGGCTCAACGTCGGAGTCGCCGGCACCACCACCCACGGCCCCGACAACCACGGCCCCCAGATGGTGGTCCCCGCCGGCCAGACCGTCCAGATCACCCTGGTCTCCGACGACGTGGTGCACGGCTTCTACGTCCGTGACTTCAACTTCAGCCGGTACGCCCAGCCGGGCGTCACCAACGTGTTCGATCTCACCGTCATCCACACCGGCACCTACGACGGCCAGTGCACCCAGTTCTGCGGTCTCTACCACTCGGACATGCTCTTCAGCGTCCGGGCGGTGACCCCGGCCGGGTTCGAGCAGTGGGCCAGCAGCGAGGTGGCCGCCGGCAACACCCTCCAGGCGGCCGGGGCCGGAGCAGGCTCCAGCGCCTCGAACACCCCGCCTCCCAACACCCGCCAGTACCACTCCAACGCCGCCCCCGCACCGTCCACCAAGCCAAAGGCACTCGCATGACGACCACGGTTGAACGCCCCGAGCTCCTGACCCCCGAGCCGGCCGGTGGCCCGGACGCCCACGGCCCCGGCGCCCACGGCCCCGGTGGGGCGGCGCCCGAGCACGCCCACCACGAAGGGCCGAGCGGCATCGTCAACTGGCTCACCTCCACCGACCACAAGGTGATCGGCAAGTCCTACATGATCACCTCGCTGGTGCTGTTTTTCCTCGCCGGGGTGATGGCCCTCGTCATCCGGGCCCAGCTCATGGAGCCCAACTCGTCCGTCGTGTCGTACCAGACGTACAACGAGCTGTTCACCATGCACGGCAGCCTGATGCTGTACCTGTTCGCCGGGCCCTTCGCCTTCGGCGGCCTGGCCAACTACATCGTCCCCCTCCAGATCGGGGCGCCGGACATGGCCTTCCCCCGGCTCAACGCCCTCTCCTACTGGCTCTACCTCGGCGGGTCGATCACCATGCTCTCCGGGTTCCTGGTGGCGGGGGGGGCGGCCAGCTTCGGGTGGGTCGCCTACGCTCCCCTGTCCAACGCCACCAACTCCCCCGGTGCGGGAGCGGACCTGTGGCTGATGGCACTGGCGCTGACCGGGTTCTCCGCCATCTTCACCGGCGTCAACCTGGTGGCCACCATCTTCTACCTGCGGGCGCCGGGGATGACCATGTTCCGCATGCCCATCTTCACGTGGAACATGCTGGTCACCGCCATCCTCATCCTCATCGCCTTCCCGGTGCTGTTCGCGGCGGTGGTGATGCTCTTCTGCGACCGGCACTTCGGGACCCACATCTTCTCCGTCCAGGGTGGGGGCTCCCCCATCCTCTGGCAGCAGCTCTTCTGGTTCTTCGGCCACCCCGAGGTGTACATCCTCGCCCTCCCCTACTTCGGCATGGTCACCGAGGTGATCCCCGTCTTCTCGCGTAAGCCGCTGTTCGGCTACCGGGGCATGGTGTTCGCCACCATGTCCATCGCCGCTCTCTCCACCGGCGTGTGGGCCCACCACATGTTCACCACCGGGGTGGTGCTGCTGCCGTTCTTCTCGCTGCTCTCCTACCTGATCGCGGTGCCGACCGGCATCAAGTTCTTCAACTGGATCGGCACCATGTGGCGGGGCCAGATCGCCTTCGCCGTCCCGATGCTCTTCTCGATCGGGTTCCTCTTCGCCTTCCTCATGGGCGGGGTGACCGGGGTGCTGCTGGCGTCGCCGCCCATCGACTTCATGACCCACGACACCTACTTCGTGGTGGCCCACTTCCACCAGGTACTGGTGGGTACCGCGGTCTTCGCCGCCTTCGCCGGCTTCTACTTCTGGTACCCGAAGATGTTCGGCCGCATGCTGCGCGAGAGCTGGGGCAAGCTCCACTTCTGGAGCCTGTTCGTCGGCTTCTGGGTCTGCTACACGCCGCAGTACCTCCTCGGGCTCCACGGCATGCCCCGGCGGATCGCCACCTACGCCCCCGACACCGGTTGGACCACCCTGAATGTCATCTCCACCGTCGGCGCCTTCATCATGGGCGCCTCGTTCCTCTTCTTCTTCGTGAACCTGGTGGTGTCGTGGGCCAGGCCGGTCCCGGCCGGGTCCAACCCGTGGGACGGCCACACACTGGAGTGGTTCACCACCTCGCCGCCGCCCCACCACAACTACACCCACCTGCCGCCGATCCGGTCGGAGCGGCCGACCTGGGACTACAACCATCCCGAGCACCGGACGGTGATCACCCACCGGACGCCCGGCGCTCCCCCCGACCAGCCAAAGGAGCTCACGGGGGCGCCGTCGTGAAGGTCGAGGCGCGCATCCTGGTGGTCATCGGCATCTTCTTCGGCATCATCGCCCTGGTGTACTGGTTCACCAGCTACGAGGACGCCGGCTTCCTGATGCTGATCGGGGCCACGTTCCTCGGGCTCTTCCCCGGTGCGTACTACCTGTGGTGGTCCCACCACATGAAGCCCCGCTCCGAAGACGACCCGACCGCCACCATCGAGGGGGGGTCCGGCCAGATCGGCACCTTCCCCGGCTCGAGCATCTGGCCGTTCATCATGGGCATGGGCGCGACCGCCACCGTCCTGACCTTCGTGTTCGGGCTGTGGTTGGCCCCCATCGCCGGGGCACTGGTCCTCTCGGCCCTGATCGGCGCCACGGTGGAGAGCCGCCGGGGCGGGACGATCTGAAACCGGGACCGCTGTTCTCCCCCGGCGCTTCGTGTCCTCCTCAGGAGTCGGCGGTGTCCCCCGGGAGGAAGAAGGGGTTCCGCGGGAGGTCCCGCACGGCCAGGGTTTCCGCCAGGGACGGGGTGCCGTCACGGCCGGACGCCAGGGCGTCCCGGGTGGCGGACCGGTTGTTGGCGTAGACCGCGGCCTCGTCGGCGGCCTCGGGGTCGACCCACACCGCGGCGATCAGGAGCAGGTCCTCCACCGACCCGGGCGGGACGATGCCGTCCTCCACCGCCCACAGGACGCCGGAGGCCACACCGGCCTGCGCCGGACCCCAGGTCAACCGGGAGTGCTCCGGTCCCGCCAGGGTCGCCTTGTTGACGAAGAGGGTGAGCGGGCGGGCGGGGAACCCCGGACGGACGACGGTGAGGAAGGCGGCGTGACCGGCACGGGGGGTGGCCAGGGCGGTCGCCCAGGCCGTCTCCACCGGCCCTCCCCGGGCGCCGAGCACGGTGTTCACGTGGGCCGCCTCGGCGCCGCTCCCGACGAAGGCCTCGCCGACCTGGGTCACGAAGCCGGCCATGTCACCGGTGGCTCGTCGAAGGGCCGGGTCCGCCCGTAGCGGACGGAGTGGAGGAGCTCGCTGCCCACCCTGCCCGGCTCCGTGTCGTAGGCGAGCAGGCCGACCAGCCGGGGGGTCCCCCCGGTGACCGGGCTCACCCGGTGAAGCGAGTGCCTCCCCTCGAAGACGACCAGGGTCCCGGGCGTCATCTCCAGGGTCTCGACCCGGCTGCGCTCGCCTCCCAGCACCGCCGCCACGCGGTCCTCGTGCTCGTCCGCCGCCGTGCGGATGCGGGGAGCCACCTCGAACTCACCGCCCCCGTCCGAGCTCTGGACGGCCAGCGACACCACGAAGTCGGTCTGGTCGAAGTGCCACTGCAGCTCGTCGCCCTCGCCCATCACCGCCAGGTTGAGCGCGCCGAACGGATCGGCGTAGCGGTGGAGCGGCCCGCGGTCGAGGATGGCGGCGACCAGCGCCAGCAGCGGGTCCCATTCGTACAGCGACCGCAGGAGGGACGGGCTCGGCATCACGTCGTAGGCCACCGCACCGACCGAGTAGCGCCCGCGGTAGCGCCGGGGATGGGCGGCGGGCAGGCCGTGCTCGGGAGGTTCGAGGTAGGCGCCGCCCTCCCCCTGCGAATGGTGGGCCCGGGGGACCAGCGAACGGGCGTCGGCCACCAGGTCCTCCAGGCGGTCGGCACGGATGAACCCGGGAAGCTCGGCGGCCCCGGTGTCCCGGAGCTGGCGACGGGCCCGGTCGACCAGGGAACGGCCCACCGGGCCTGTCAGGTCGGAGAGCGGGTAGGAGTGTTCGTCCACCAGGTCCGCGGTGATCGTCGGCATGCGGCGGACACTACCCCGGAGCGGAGCGGGGCCGGGGTCGTCCGCACCGCCGCCCTCCGACGTGGCCGAAGGCACCCGGTCCCGGGGCGGTGCAGGCACGCGCCCGCTGCGGGCCCTGACGGCCTGGCGGCCTGGCGGGACCGGGCACGCCGGTGCCAGGATGAACCCGCCCACCGGAAGGAGCCTTTCGATGTTCGACGACCTGCCTGGCCTGCTCGACGACCTGCGGTCCCTCTACGAGGACCTGCACGCCCATCCCGAGCTCTCCTTCGCCGAGCACCGCACGGCCACCCTCCTCGGCGACCGCCTCGAGGGCCTCGGGTACACCGTGACCCGTCACGTCGGCGGGACCGGGGTGGTCGCCACCCTGGACAACGGGGTCGGGCCCTCCGTGCTCCTGCGGGCCGACATCGACGCCCTCCCGGTGACCGAGGAGACCGGCCTCCCCTACGCCAGCATCGTCCGCTCCCTCGGCGAGGACGGGCGGGAGGTCGGGGTCGCCCACGCGTGCGGCCACGACATGCACGCCGCCTGGATGATCGGGGCCGCCACCCTCCTGGCGCGCCAGACCGCCCGGTGGTCCGGCCGCGTCCTGATCGTCCTCCAGCCTGCGGAGGAGCTGGCGTCGGGTGCCCGGGCGATGATCGAGGATGGCCTCTTCGAGCGGTTCGGGACCCCGGATGTCGCCCTGGGCCAGCATGTCGCCCCCGCCCCGGCGGGTACCGTCTACACCCGCCCGGGCGTCACCATGGCGGCCACCGACGCCCTCCGCATCGTGCTGCACGGTCGGGGCGGCCACGGGGCGGCCCCGGAGCGGACCGTCGACCCGGTGGTCATGGCCGCCTCCACCGTCATGCGGCTCCAGACCATCGTCTCCCGGGAAGTCGCCCCCACCGATGCCGCGGTGGTCACCGTCGGGACCCTCCACGCCGGCACCAAGGAGAACATCATCGGCGACGACGCCGAGATGACCCTGACCGTGCGGACGTTCGACCCGCACGTCCGCACCCACGTCCTCGCCGCCATCGCCCGCGTGGCCGAGGGTGAGAGCGCGGCCGCAGCGGCGCCGGCCCCGCCCGAGGTGACCACGTTCCAGTCGTTCCCCGCACTCACCAACGAACCCGGTGCGACCGCCCGGGTGGCGGCCGCGTTCGCCGGCCACTTCGGGCCCGAGCGCGCCCTGGTCGCCCCGCCGGCCACCGCCAGCGAGGACTTCGGGCTTTACGCGGAACGGGGCGGGATCCCCTCGACCTTCTGGTTCGTGGGGGGCACCGACCCCGAGCTCTTCGCTCGGGCCCTCCGGTCGGGCCGGCTGGCGGAGGACGTGCCGTTCAACCACTCCCCCCGGTACGCTCCGGTCGAGGACCCCACGCTCGCCACCGGGGTGGAGGCGATGGTCACCGCCGCCATGTGCTGGCTGGGCGGCTGACGGTCCGGCGGGCCGGACCGTCGCCCGACCGGAGAGCCGGGCCGGCCGCTCGGGTGAGGATCAGCGCATCACCCGGCGGACGCCCGCACCGGTAGCCAGCTCGGCGGGGACCATGTCGATGAAGGTCGGCACCGGCACCGCCTCGATCTCCTCGTGCCCGTCGCCGGGCCGCGCCTCGCTCTCGTACGTCTCGTACTCGCCGGTCTCCGTGCGGACCACCACGTTGGCCCGCTTCCGCTTGCCCACGCCCTCGGCGTGGCGCATCTCCTGGCAGATCTTGTAGGTCACGAAGTAGGTGAGGATCGGTACCACCACCACCACGATCCGGAAGAACCACAGCACGTAGTTGAGCTCGATCTGGAAGAAATTGGCGAGCACGTCGGTCGAGGAGGCGCAGAACACCATGAAGAGCAGCGCCAGCATCATCGCCCCGGCAGCCGTGCGCTTGGGGCGGTCGCGGGGCCGGTCCAGCAGGTTGTGGTACGCCAGGTCCTTCGTGTGGCGGGCCTCGATGAACGGCCAAGCGATGAAGATGTTGAAGATGATCCCCGGGAAGAGCACGGCGGGGAGGAACACCTCGAGGGGCCAGGTGTGGCCGAACCCGACGAACTCCCAGCTCGGCATGATGCGCAGGGCACCGTCGAGCCACCCCATGTACCAGTCCGGCTGGACTGCGTAGGAGATCTGGTAGGGCTGGTACTGGCCGAACTGCCAGATCGGGTTGATCTGGGCGAACCCGGCCAGCAGGAAGATCACCGCGGTGGTCATGAAGAGGAACCCGGTGGTCTTCGCCATGAAGGTGGGGAACATGGGCGAGCCGACCACGTTGTGCTCGGTCCGGCCCCTCCCCCGGAACTGGGTGTGCTTCTGCTTGACCAGCAGCCCGAGGTGGGCGGCCAGCAGCCCGACGATGATGGCCGGCACGATCAGCACGTGCAGGATGAAGAAGCGGGGGATGATGACGCCGTTGCCGGGGTAGTTCCCCCCGAAGAGGAAGAAGGCGATGTAGGAGCCGACCAGCGGGATCGACTCGATGATGGAGTAGGCGATGCGGATGCCGGTCCCGGAGACCAGGTCGTCGGGGAGGGAGTAGCCGAGGAACCCGTTGACGATCCCGAGGATGAGCATGGTGACGCCGACGATCCAGTTGAGCTCGCGCGGCTTGCGGAACGCCCCGGTGAAGAACACCCGGGCCATGTGGACGGCGATGGAGCCGAGGAAGATGTCGGCCGCCCAGTGGTGGGCCTGGCGCATCAGGAGCCCGGACTTCACGTCGAAGGAGAGGCCCACCGTGGAGGCGTAGGCCTCCGAGACCTTCTGACCGCGCAGCGGGAGGTAGGAGCCGTGGTAGATGATCTCGTGGGCGGAGGGGATGTAGTACAGCGACAGGAACACGCCCGTCCCGAGCAGCACCACGAACGAGTAGAGGGCGATCTCTCCCAGCATGAAGGACCAGTGGTCGGGGAACACCTTGTCGAGGAAGGTGCGCCCTCCCTTGGCCACCCCGAGCCGGTCGTCGACCCAGCGGAGCGAGCTGTCGATCATGGGCGCTCCCAGAATCCGGGTCCGACCGCCTGGTCATAGCCGGCCTGGGACCGCAGGTACCCGGCGGCGTCCACCTTCAGCGGCAGCTGGGGCAGCGGCCGGGGAGCGGGGCCGAACTCGGGCACCGCACCGGCCAGGACGTTGAAGATCGACTGGTGGCAGGGGCACACCAGCACCTGGTCCTGCTCCTGGTAGAGACCGACCGGACAGCCCAGGTGGGTGCACATCTTCGAGTAGGCGACGTACCCCTGCACGCCCCAGTCGGTCCGCCCCGGGGCGCTCAACGGGAACGGCGGGTCCTCCGGGCCCAGCTGGGCCAGCCGGATGAGGATGGTCTGGTCGGGGGAGGACCCCTCGAACCCCTGGGGGAAGACGGTCAGCACCCCGCCGGTGTCGAGGTCCGAGGCCAGCACCGGCCTCCCCTCGGTGGTCACCAGCAGCGAGTTCTTCTTCCAGTTGGTCTGGAACAGGGTGGTGCCCGGCTTCGGGCCGAGCGAGCGGATGAGGGGGAACGCCAGCACGACGCCCAGGGTCCCCGCCCCGAGGGCGGCGAGGCCCCCGAGCACCTTGCGCCGCTGGACCACCATGCCGCCGCGCTCGACGATGGCGGCGGTCATCGCCGAACGCTCCGCCTCGGTGGAGTGGAAGTCGTGGCGCTCCTCGACGAAGGGCCCCTGGGCCATCAGGTACTTGCCCCAGGCGATGACGCCGGCGCCGAGGCCGAGGAGGCCGACCCCGAGGGTCGCGCCCAGCCACTGGTTCTGGTCGCTCACCCAGTAGGCCACCCCGAACCCGATGAAGCCGAGGAACCCGATGATCATCGAGAGCGCGGCCAGCACCTGCACCCGCTCGGGGTGCTTGGCATAGGGCTGCAGATGGGGGTCGTCGAGGGAGACGGGGGCCAGGGACGGCCCCGCGGTCGGCTCGTCGGTCACGAACGTTCTCCGATCCAGAAGGCAACCAGCATGAGGACCCCGACACCGAACAGCAGGGCCACGAACCCCTCGCCCACCGGCCCGATGCCGCCGAGGCCGAACCCGCCCCGGTCCACCGGGTGCTGGATGACCTCGGTCACATAGGCGGCGATGTCGCGGGCCTCCGAGTTGGTGATGTTGCCCTCGCTGAAGTGGGGCATGTTCCCGGGGCCCGACCGGATCGCCTCGACGACCTGGGTGGCGGTGGCCAGGTGCAGGCTCGGTGCGTAGGCACCGTAGGCCAGCTCGTCTCCGGCGCCGGTGATGGTGTGGCAGGCGGCGCAGTTGAGGGTGAACAGGCTGTTCCCCGCGGCCAGGCTGGCCTGCGACAGGTTGACGACCGGGATGCCGATGCCGAGGCCCGGCGTGCGGGACTGCACGAAGGCGGCGATCTCGAGGGTCTGCAGGCGGTTGAAGCGGGGCGGCTTGCGGGTGGCCTGCACGCTGGAGTTGGCCAGCGGCATCCGGCCGGTCGACACCCAGAAGTCGACGGTCCCGGCGCCGAGCCCCTGCAGGTTCGGGGCCCGGGCCGAACCGGCGGCGTCGACCCCGTGACAGCTGGCGCAGCTGGCGGCGTAGAGGGCCTGGCCGGGGGCGATGAGGCTGCCGGCCGGCTCGTAGTAGGTGATCCCGTGCGAGGAGGTGAGGGGCGACCCGGTCACCGACGTCCCGGCCGCCGCCGGGGAGGCCGTGCTCGCCGCGGTGGCCGTGGGGTGGGCCGCCGCCCCGGCCGGCGCCTTCGCCGTCGGGGCCGCGGTGGTCGCCGTCGGTGCGGTGGCCACCGGAGCCGGCCCGGCCTGTGCCGCCGATGGGGTGAAGGCGACCAGGCCGACCAGGCCGACGACGCCCACCAGGGCGACGGGCAGGGCGAACCGTCCTCGGATCAGCGTGCGCATCGGGCGTGCCACCTACTTGAGGAAGAAGAGACAGAAGTAGAGACCGACCCAAACGACGTCCACGAAGTGCCAGTAGTAGCTGACCCCCTGGAACACCGCCGTCTCGCCCGGGTCCCCCTTGGGCCCCTTCAGCCGCCCGAGGAGGAAGACCATGGCCACCAGCCCGACCGTGACGTGGAGGCCGTGGATCCCCGTCATGATGTAGAAGAGCGACCCGTAGGCGGTGTGGGTCGGGTCGGTGGCGGGGTTGTGGGACAGCGTGATCCACTCGTAGAACTGGTTGGCGACGAACATCGTCCCCATGACGAGCGTGATCACCAGCATGGTCTTCGCCCGGCGCCGCTCGCCCCGCTCCTGGTCCCAGACGGCCTTCTGCATGGTGAAGCTCGACGACACGAGGATGATGGTGAAGATGCCGGCCTGGAGCGTGTCGAGCTTGGTGCCCACCGGGGGCCAGACCGAGGCCTGGGCGCGGATGGTGAAGAACGCGGCGAACAGGCCGCTGAAGAACATCACCTCCGACCCGAGCCAGATGATGACCCCGACCGCCAGCATCGACGGCCGGTCGGGGCGGTGGCGCGGGTTGGTCGCCGGTTGGACGGCGTGGGCCGCCGGTTCGACGGCGAGTGCCTGGGTCACGGCGTAGTTTCTAGCCGATGCCGCGGGTGGGGTGCCAACACGGCACGTCACACGTCGTCCACCCCGACGTGCTCCCGCCGCCCGGACGGGCGGCCACCCCGCTTGCGGGCACCGACCCGCCCACCCGGCAGTCGCCTCCCCGCCGGAGATGACCAGCGGGGCCGGCTCAGGAGGGGTCGGCCAGGGCGGCGGGCGCGGCGGTGGCCGAGACGACGGTCAGGCGCCGGGTCGGCCTGGTCAGGGCCACGTAGAGCGTGCGCAGGCCCCGCGCCGTCTCGCCGGCGATGAGCCCCGGCTCGACCACCACCACCGAGTCGAATTCGAGCCCGTTGACCGCGTCGGCCGCCAGCAGCACCAGGGGATCCGACAGGCCGCCCCTGCGCTGCGCGTCCGACGGGGTGACCGGCATGCCCGCCGCAGCCAGGGCGTCGGCGAGCGGGGCCAACAGCCCGCCGGGGGCCACGACCGCCACCCGGCCGTCCGGCACCGCGGCGATCTCCACCGCCGTCTCCCGGGCCACCCGCTCGGCCAGGACCGCCACACCCGCTCCGGTCGCGTCCGGCACCCGGATCATCCGGGGCGGGTGGCCGGTCCGGCGGACCGGCGTCGGCGGCCGGAGCTCGGGGGCGGCCAGGGCGAGCACGCGGCCCGCCACCTCGATCACCTCCGCCGGGGTCCGGTAGCTGACGGTCAGCTCGACCGTGCGGACCTCCCGCCGGTCGGGGAGGTGCCGGGTGATCTCCGACCAGTCCCGGGGGGTCCACGGGGCCGTGGCCTGGCCGATGTCGCCTACCACGGTCATCGAACCGGACAGCGAGCGTCGGGTCACCATCCGCAGCTGCATCGGGGAGAGGTCCTGCACCTCGTCGACGACGATGTGCCCGTAGTTCCGGATCTCGTCACCGGCGCCCTCGGCATCGCCCCGGCCGGGCGGGCCTCCCGCCGGGGTGCCACCCGACCGGGGGCCGAGGAGGTGGCGGGCCTCGTCCACCAGCGCGACGTCGGAGACCGTCCAGGGGATCTCGTCGAACGACGACGAGCGGGGCCGGACCAGCAGGGCCTGCTCCTCCGGCGCCAGCACACCCCGGCCCGCTGCGGCGACCAGCGCCGGCGCCCCGAAGAGATCGTGGAGCAGCTCCTGGGCCGAGAGGCGGGGCCAGATCCGGTCGAGCACGTCCCGGAACTCCGGGATCCGGTGGAACTGGCGGGCGAGCTCCTCGACGGGCGTCTCCTCGGCCTCCGGATCGGAATCGTCGTCGGGCCCACCGGGAGCCCACCCGTCGAACGCCTGGCGCGCCCGGCGCACCTGTCCGGCCAGGAGCTGCACCAGCGCCTGGTCGACCAGGCGCCGGCGCGCGTTGTGGGTCCCCGGTCGCCTCCGGGCCGCCTGCACGACCGAGCGCGTGTCGTCCACGGTCAGCCGGAGCACGGAGGTGCCGTAGGGGATGGCCGCGGCCACGGCCAGGGGACGCTGGCGGGTCCGGACGGCGTTGGCGATCACCGTGGCCATGCGCGCGTCCCCCTTCACCCGGGCCACCGGGCCCGGCTCGGTGGCCCGGACCCGCACCCCGGGCACCAGGCCCGCAACCGTCGACAGCGTCACGCCGGTCTCCCCGAGCGACGGGAGGACCTGCTCGATGTAGCGGAGGAAGAGCGGGTTCGGTCCGACCACCAGCACCCCCTGGCGCTCGAGCGGGAACCGGTGGGTGTAGAGGAGGTAGGCGGCCCGGTGGAGGGCCACCGCGGTCTTCCCCGTGCCCGGGCCCCCCTGGACCACCAGCACGCCGGGGAGGGGTGACCGGATGATCTCGTCCTGCTCCCGCTGGATGGTGGACACGATGTCCACCATCCGCCCCGACCGGGCCCGGTCCAACGCCGCCAGCAGCGCGGCCGGGCCCCCGATGGGGATGTCTCCCTCCAGCAACCCGTCCGTTCCCGCGCCCCCCGGAGCCTGCAGCCCGCTGTCGCCGGTGCCCCCGCGGTGGTCGACCCCCGCTCCGTCGCCGAACCGCTCGTCCTCGACCCCCACCACCCGTCGGCCGTCGAGGGCCAGGTGCCGGCGCAGCACCAGTCCCTGGGGATCGCGCCCGGTGGCGCGGTAGAACGGGGCGGCCACCGGCGCACGCCAGTCCACCACCAGGGGATCGAGGGAGGCGCTGTGCACCGCCAACCTCCCGATGTGGAAGACCTCGGAGCCGGCACCGGTCGGACTTGCGCCCGGGGAGGCACCGGACGGGCCCTGGTCGGCGGCCGAGGGCACCCGGTCGATCCGACCGAAGGTCAGCGCCTGGTCGCCGATGTCGAGCTGCTCCAGGCGGGCCATGCTCGTGCGTACGATGACGTCCCGTTCGGTGCGGGACTGGAACGTCCCCCCCCGCCCGAGGTCCAGCACCTCGTCGAGCATGGCGGTGGCGTCGGCGCGCATGGCGTCGAGGCGCGCGTAGGCGACGTCTACGAACCTCTGCTCGGCCTCCAGCTCGCCACCGACGCCCACCGGCCCCTCCGATCTGCTCCCGTCCGGCTGGGGAGAACCCTCGATTCTATGCCCCACCCCCTCCGTCGCGTCCGGGCCACCGGCGCCGCGCGTCCCGGGCGAACGGTCCGGCGGTAGCGTCTGGTGGTGCCCCCGCCGACCGACGACCGCCACGCCTCGTCCCCGTTCATCCTCGCCTGCCGGGGGCTCCCGGTGCCCCACGTCCCCGTGTGGTTCATGCGCCAGGCGGGCCGGGCGCTCCCCGAGTACCGGTCCGCCAGGGGATCGGGGAGCATCCTCGAGGCGTTCGCCCGGCCCGAGCTGGTGGCCGAGCTGACCGTCCAGCCGGTCACCCGCTACGGCACGGACGCGGCCATCCTGTTCTCCGACATCGTGGTCCCGGTGGCGGCCATCGGGTTCGGGGTCGACGTGGCCCCCGGCACCGGCCCGGTGGTGGAGCGCCCGTTCCGGGGGGAGGCGGACCTCCGCCGGCTCCGTCCCCTCGAGCCCGACCTCGACACCCCGCACGTGGTCGAGGCGGTCCGGATCCTCGCCCGCGAGCTCGACGTCCCCCTGATCGGGTTCGCCGGCGGACCGTTCACCGTGGCCAGCTACCTGGTGGAGGGGGGGCCCTCCCGGAACTTCACCCGGGTCAAGAGCCTGATGCACTCGGACCACCCGCTCTGGGGCCGGCTGATGGACCGCCTTGCCGACCTGGCGCTCGCCTCGTTGCGCTCGCAGCTCGATGCCGGAGCGTCCGCGGTCCAGGTGTTCGACAGCTGGGCCGGGATCCTCTCGCCGGACGACTACCGGGAGCTGGTGCTGCCCGCCACCGCACGGGTGTTCGCCGGCCTGGCCGCCTCCCATCCCGGCGTGCCCACCATCCTGTTCGGCGTCGGGACCGGCGAGCTCCTCGGCCTGATGGCCACCGCCGGAAGCACGGTGGTGGGGATCGACTGGCGGGTGCCGCTCGGCGACGCCCGCAGGCGGGTCGGCCCGGACCTGGCCGTCCAGGGGAACCTCGACCCGGCGCTCTGCGTGGCGGGGTGGGACGCCGCCGCCGCCGCGACCCGCAGGGTGCTGGAGGAAGCCGGCACCCGGCCGGGGCACATCTTCAACCTCGGCCACGGGGTCCTCCCCGAGACAGACCCCGCCGTCCTCGAACAGGTGGCGGCACTCGTGCACGCCGAGGGCCGCGCCGGGGTGATCGGTCCCTCATGACCGGTCCCGCCATGACCGGGCCCGCACGGGAGCCGGCGCCTCCGGCGAGCGGACGGCGTCCGGTGGGCGTCCTGGTGATGGCCCACGGGACGCCGTCCTCGCCGGAGGGGATCCTCCCCTTCTACACGTCCATCCGGAGGGGACGGCCACCGACGCCGGAGCTGCTCGCCGAGCTCACCGGGCGCTATGAGGCCCTGGGTGGCACCTCCCCGCTCGCCGAGCGGACCCAGGCCCAGGTCGACGGGATCGCCGCCGCGCTCGAGGCGGCGGCACCGGGCCGCTACCTCGTCCGGTACGGGGCCAAGCACACCGAGCCGCGGATCGAGGACAGCGCCGCCTCCCTGGCCGCCGCCGGGGTCGACCGGATCGTCGGCATCGTCCTCACCCCCCACCAGTCGACCCTCGGATCGGGCGAGTACCTGCACCGGGCGGAGGAGGCGGTCGCCGCCTCGGGGACCGGCGTCGCCTTCGCCGCGGTCCCCTCGTGGCACCGCGCTCCCGGGTTCGCCGCCCTCCTGGCCGCCCGCACCGGGGCCCTGCTCGACCCGCCGGGCGGGGACGGCCCGCAGCCCGGCACGACGGCCGTGTTCTTCACCGCCCACAGCCTGCCCGAGCGCGTCGTCGCCGCCGGCGACCCCTACCCCGACCAGGTCCGCGAGTCCGCCACCGACGTCGCCGGGCTCCTCGGCCTCGACTCCCGGGAGGACGTCCGCTGGGACGTCGCCTGGCAGAGCGCGGGGAGGACCGCCGACCCCTGGATCGGGCCCGACCTGCTGGCCGAGATCCGCCGGGTGGCGGGAGCCGGGGCCGCCTCGGTCGTGGTCTGCCCGGTCGGGTTCGTCTCCGACCACCTCGAGGTCCTCTACGACCTCGACCTCGAGGCGGCGGCGGTCGCCCGGGAGGTCGGCGTCCGCTTTGCACGCACTCCCTCGCTCAACGACGACCCCCGGTTCCTCGCCATTCTGGCCGGGGTGGTCATGGCCACCGCCCCGCCGGGCCCGGTGCCGGGTTCCGGGGCCGGTCCGGAAGGATGATCCCGGCCGGGCGGCCGACGGTGGCGGTGATCGGGGCGGGGATCGCCGGTCTGGCCGCCGCGTGGGAGCTGGCGCGCGCGTCCCCGGGAGCGGGGGCCCCGCCCCCCGAGGTCCACGTCTTCGAGCGCGACCTCCGGCCGGGCGGCGTGCTGCGCTCGGCCCCGTTCGGCGGACGGACCCTCGACCTTGCCGCCGACGGGTTCACGTCCCGGCGCCCCGAGGCGGTGACCTTGTGCGAGGAGCTGGGGATCGGCGACGAGCTGGTGCCGGCCGCGGCCACCGGAGGGTCGGTCCTCGCCCGGGGGAGGCTGCGCCCGCTCCCGGCCGGGCTGGTGTCCGGCGTCCCCACCCGGTGGTGGCCGCTGGCCCGCTCCGGGGTGCTCGGACCGCTCGAGTCCCTCCGGGTGGCCCGCGACCTGGTCGTGCCACACCCGGGCGCCCGACAGGTCACCGGCGACCGGTCGGTAGGCGAGATCGTGGCCGGCCGGCTGGGCCGGCCGGTGGTGGAGCGCCTGGTCGACCCCGTGTTGGGTGACCGCCACGCCGGGGGCGTCGACTCCCTCAGCGCAGCGGCGGTCGAGCCGGTCCTCATCGCCGCGTCTCATCAGCCCGGAAGCCTCATGCACCGGGTCGGGCGCACCCGGCGGGCCCGGGAGTGCACCGGCACGCCGGTGGTCCGGGCACCGGGGTCGTGGTCGCTGACGGGAGGAACCGCCCGCCTGGTCGACCGGCTGGTCGAACGCCTGCGTGCCGGCGGGGTGGCCATCCACACCGGGACGGCTGTCGAGGCCCTGGTGCGCGACGGGCACCCGGCGACCGGCGGCGGGTCGCAGGGGGGACTCCGATGGCGCCTCGTCCTCGCCGGACCGGACGGGGTCGGGACGGGGGAGGGCACCTTCACCGCCGACGCCGTGGTGTGCGCGCTCCCGGCGACGGCGACGGCCACGCTCCTGGCGGTGCACGCGCCGATGGCCGCCGGCCTGCTCTCCACCGTCGCGTACGCGTCGGTCAGCACGGTGACCGTGTCCGTCCCGGTCTCCGCGCTACGACGGCCGCTGTCCGGCGCGGGCTTCACCGTGCCGCAGGCGACCACGATCGACGGGAGGCCGGCGCTGATCACCGGGTGCTCCTACCTGGCACGCAGATGGCCCCACCTGGCCGTCGCCGGCACCGAGCTCCTGCGCATCTCGGTCGGGCGCGCCGGCGACCATCGCCCGGCGGTCCTCGACGACGACGAGCTGGCGGCGGCGGCGTTCGCCCAGTGCGCGCAGGTCCTCTCCCTCACCGGTCCCCCGTCCCTGGCGATGGTCACCCGCTGGGACCGGACCTGTCCCCAGTACCAGGTCGGCCACCTGGTCCGGGTGGCAAAGGTCGACGAGGTGGTCGCGGCGGTGGGCGGGCTGGCGGTGGCGGGAGCGGCGACCCGGGGCGCGGACATCCCCGCCTGCATCGGGAGCGGCCGTGAGGCCGGCCGGCGCGTGCGCCGATCGCTGGCCGCCGGCGGGAGCCGGGTCCGTTGACCCGGGCGGACGACCGGACGGAGGACCCCTGGGCGGCGGTCGAGACGGATGGTGAGGAACCCGCGTGGCGGGCCAGGACCCCTTCCGCCGGGGACAGCGGCCCGTCCCGCCGTCGCCGGGGAGCGGTGGCGCTCCCGGCCGTCGCAGCCGGTGTCGGACTCGCCCTGTCCCTCCCGCCCTGGGGCTTGTGGGTCCTCGCCTTCCCGTCGGCCGGCCTCCTCTGGTGGCGGCTCGGCGGCCTGGGACCGCGCACCCGCCTGTGGGCCGGGTGGCTCGCCGGCCTGGGTTGCTACGTCCCCGGCCTGATGTGGGCCCGGTCGTTCACCCTGGCGGGAGCGGCGGTGCTCATCGCCCTCGAGGCGCTGTTCCCCGCGGTGGCGTGCCTGGTCGTCCCGGCCCGGCCGGTCGTGGCCAGGGCGCTGGCGTTCCCGGCGGCGATGACCCTGGCCGAGGCGGGGCGCATGACGTGGCCGTTCGGCGGGCTCCCGATCGGTGGGGTGTTCCTCGGCCAGGCGGGGGGGCCGGTCCTGGGGGTGGCCCGGCTGGGCGGTCCGCTCGGGCTGACGCTCATGGTCTACACCGGCGGTGTGGCGGTGGCCGCCCTGGCAGAGGCCGCGCTGGCTCTGGCCACCGGGCGGTCCCCCCGTTCCCGCACGGCGCCGCCCGGACCGGCGGGGCCGTGCGGGCGGGTGGGGTGGTGGACCCTCCCGGTCACCGGTGCGGTGGCCCTGGCGGTGCTTGTCGTCTGCGTGGTCGCCGGTGCCCACGCCCCGGACGGCGGGCCGTCCCGGGGTGCGATCTCGGTCGCCGCGGTGCAGGGCGGAGGAAAGCGCGGGTTCCGCAAGTCCCAGGTCAACCCGGCGACCGTCCTCGCCGCCCAGGTCACCGCCACCGACCACCTGCTGGCGGAGACGGCGGGTCACCCGCCCCGGCTGGTCCTGTGGCCCGAGGACGTCGTCTCACTTCCCGAGCCGCTGGCCGACTCCCCCGAGCAGGCGGCACTCTCGGCGCTCGCCCGACGGCTCGACGCCACCCTGGTGGTCGGGGTGACCGAGACCGTCTCGTCCACCGCCTTCCGCAACGAGGCGGTCGCCTTCGCCCCCGACGGCACCATCGTTTCCCACTACGAGAAGGTCCACCGGGTCCCCTTCGGCGAGTACGTGCCCTACCGCGGCTTCTTCAAGCACCTGGCCAACCTCTCGGCCGTGCCGCTCGACGCCATCCCGGGCACCGGCACCGGCCTGCTGCCCACTCCGGCCGCGCCCCTCGGGGCGATGATCTCCTACGAGGTCTTCTACGCCGACCGCGGCCGGTCGGCGGTCCGGGCCGGTGCCCGGCTACTCATCGTCCCGACCAACACCTCGTCGTACGCCACGTCGCAGGTTCCCACCCAGGAGATCGCCGCCTCCGAGGTCCAGGCCGTCCAACAGGGGCGCGACCTCCTCCAGGCCGCCCCCACCGGGTACTCCGCCGCCATCACCAACCGCGGCCGGCTGCTGCAGCGATCGGTCCTGGGCCGCCAGCAGGTGATCCTGGCCACACTGGACGAGCGGAGCGGGTGGACGGTCTACGTGCGGTTCGGGGAGGCCCCCGTGCTCGCGCTCTGCGGCGCCGCCCTGGCGGCCGGCTGGTGGGAGGCGCGCCGGCGGCGTCCCGAGCGGGCGAAGCGCCCGGCCGCCTCGGCCAGTACCGCCTGATCCCGTCGCCGCTCCTCGAGGAGCCCGTCGACCCAGAGCAACTGGACCACCGTCCGGGCCCGGTCGCCCCGGTGGTGGGCCCGGACGTCCTCCAGGGCCGACCGGAGCGCAGGACCCGCGGCCCCGGCGGCCGCAGGGACCGCAGGGACCGCCGCGCCCTGACCGGCCAGCACCGCGGCCAGGGCCTCGTACCACCGCCGGTCGGCCTCGGCCGAGGCGCACAGGACCGAAGCCGCGGCGGTCACCGATCGGTCGTCGACCCGGCTCGAGTCGGCCTCCGGCAGCGGCTGCGTGACGACGGTGAAGGCGGCCATGCGGAGGGAGCCCGCCCCGGCGAGCAGCCGGGTCACCGCACCGGCCGGCACCACCTTCGCCCCGGGCTCCGCCAGGTACTGCCGGTAGGCGTCGTCGAGCCGCAGGTGGGAACGGTAGGCGGCCCGCTGGGCGGGCACGGCGTCGGCGTGGCCGGGTGACCCCGTCAGGCACTCCACCGCGTCGGCCAGAAAGCGGGCCCCGGTCACGAAGGCGTCGGCCAGGGCCCGGCCCAACGCGGCGGTGGCACCCCGGGGCCACAGCAACAGCCCCGCCACGACGCCCACCCCGCACCCGAGGGCCACGTCCTCGACCCGGGTCAGGCCCACCCGCCAGCCGACCGGGCTGAGGATGTTGAACAGGATGATGACCATGACGGTGAACCCCGCCTGACCGGCCGCGTACGAGACGGTCGACGGGGCGACGCCTGCGACCAGCACCGCCAGCGGGAAGAGCGCCCAGAGCCAGGTGGTGTGGTCCCCCACCCCCACCATCACCGCCGCACCGACCACGAACCCCACCACCGTCCCCGCCACGGCCCGGGCGGCCGTGGACCCGGTCCCCAGCGCGTTGGAGCGCAGGACGGACAGCGCGCCCAGCACGACCCAGAAGCCGTGCTCCACGTTCGTGACCTCCGCCACCGCCACCGCCGCGGTGAGGCCGGCCGCCCCGCGGACCGCGTTGCGGCACCACACCGAGCGCAGGGTGAGATGGGACGTGAGACGGACCAGGACGCTCCGGGTGACCGCGTCCCCGGGCGGGCCCAGGCGACCGTCCTCCACCGCCCGCAGCCCGGCCGCCTCGAGGGTGGCGTCGGCCACCAGCGCTGCGGCGATGCCCACCGCCCGGTCCGCCAGTACCCGCTCCAGCGCCGGGTCCGCTCCGGCGGGCCCGGGCCGGTCGGCGACCAGCCCGTCAAGGCGGCGGGCGGCACCACGCACCGACCCGGCGAGATCCGGGTCGTCCACCGGGCGGCCGCCGGCGTCGGCCACCAGCAGCGCGCACCCGTCCAGGGTGTCCGCCACCGCCGCCAGCACGGCACGGCCCGGAGCCCGGACTGGCACCAGAGCCGGGATCGGGTCGGCGGCCGGGGTCGGGTCGGGTCGGGCACGTTCCGCCGCCCGCGTGCATCCGACCACCCACTCCACCCGGCCCACCAGCTTGGCCAACGCCAGGGAGGTGGCCGCGGTGCCCACCGGAGGGGAGGCGGTGGCGTCGAACTGGTCCCGGAGACGGCGGCCCGCCGCCTCCAGCTCCGTTGCGGCCGAGGGGTCGTCACGGCCCTCGGCCAGCGCCCTCGCCTCCCGCGCCACCACGGCGATCGTCGCGGCCAGCCGGCACCGGAGGTCGGCGTGCCAGCGGGAGGGCCAGACGAGCATGCAGGCGGGCACCGCACAGACGGCGGCGATCGCCCAGCCGAGGAGCCGGGGCCCGATCGAGCCCACCGGCCCGGCCACCGCCACCGGGAGCACGAAGGTCAGCAGCGTAGCGGTCGACGCCGCCGCCGCCCGGGGGGAGGCGACCCCCGCCAGGAGCACCGTGAACCCCACGACCGCCATGGTCGCCACCGCCGCCACCGGGTGCGTGGACACCAGGGTGCCCAGGACCACGAGGCCCGACCCCACCGCGACCAGGAGGAGGTAGGAGAACAGGCGCGTCCGGGGTCGGCCGGGGAACTCCACCAGCAGCAGCAGCGAGAAGGACCCGAAGGCGGTGAAGAGTCCGAGCTCGGGTCCGGCGCCGGCCAAGCGGGTGAGACCGAACGCAGCGGGCATCACGACGGCGGCCCGCACCCCCCGCTTCACCGCCGCCAACCCGGGGTCCCTGGCCGAGATCCAACCCGCCACCGGCGGCCCGGGCACTACTCGTAGTAGCCCGAGTGGATGTAGACGCAGGGGATCCCCTCGTCGTGGAACATGGCCGAGTTGGCGGGATCGTCCTCGAACGCCAGGCGGAGGTCGAACCCGAAGGCGCGCAGCGCCGCCACCTCCTCGCGCTTGAACGCCGTCACCTGGGCGTAGTCACCGCGCGCCCGCATCACCAGCAGGTCCCAGCGCAGCCCGTACCGTTCGAGCCACGCCAGCGTCTGGGGCTGGACGCTGAACGGCCGACCGGTGAGGAGGACCACCTGGAGGCGACCGTCCAGGAGCTCGAGCAGGCGGGCCAGTTCTTCGATGACCGGATCGTCGCCGCAGGCGGCGAAGAACCGATTCCAGTCCCGACGGCCCCGTTCGAGGAAGTGCTGCCTTCCCACGGCGTCGGACAGCACCCCGTCCACGTCGAAGACCACCGCATCGCCCGGGTCGGAGACGGGGGCGTCCCGCCACGCCCAGTGGTCCGGGGCGCGCCGGGAGGCGTCACCGGCACGGCCCCGGTCGTGCCCGGTGCCCGTCGTTCCCCGGTCCCCCGCGGCGATGCCCTCCATCGGTTCCTCTCCGGACCGGAGTTGCGCGCCCCCGGTCACCGCCGATCGAGCCTAACGCCGCCGGGACCCTACGATGGGGGGGAGCATGGCGACCTCGACGACACCCCCGGACATCGAGGCGGGCTCCCGCGAGGGAGCCGCCGCCCCGCTGATCGACGTCCCCATCGGGAGGCGGGTGATGGTCGTGAGCGACCTGCTCCTCTCGCCGACCGCCACCCCCTCCTCCCTCGCCCTCTCCTCCGAGCTCGCCCGTGCCCTCGACGCCTGGGAGGGTCCGGGGGTGGTCATCATCGCCGGGAACCTGTTCGACCTCACCGGCTCGCCCTCCCCGGACGGGTGTGCCGATGAGAGCATGGACGCGCACCCCCGGCTCCGCGACGCTTGCCTCCGCTTCCTGGGCACCCCCGACCGGCGCATCGTCCGCCTCCCCGGCACCCACGAGCCGGGGTTCGCCGACGGGTCCTGCGGGGACCTCTCCTCCGGGCGCCCCTCCTTCGAGCGCCACCCGGCCGTCGACCTCCGGCTCGAGACGACCACCGGGACCCGCCTCGTGCGGGTGGAGCCCGGGACCCACGCCTACTCGCCGGGTTGCACCGCGGTGGAGTCCCCGTCCGACCCCGCGGCGGACGCAAAGCCCGGCGCCGTCGACGGCGCCCTCGCCGGCGGCCGTTGGCGGTCCCTGGTGGCCCGCTCCGAGGAGGACGCCCCCTGGCTCGCAGGGCTCCACCGCCTGAACGATCCCTCCGCCCTGACACGGTTCGTCACCTCGCGCACCCTCTACCGGCGCCTCGGCCGGTTCGCCTGGTGGCTCCTCATCCCCTTCGCCGTGGCCGGGCTGCTCCGGGTGGCGGTCACGCCCTGGGTGCTCGAGCATCTGGGCAACGGCCTGCCGGCCCGCGCCATCCGCCACGCCCACACCGCCGACCTCGCCGACCAGCTGGTGATCGCCGGCCTCGTCGCCCTGGTGGTCCTGGCCGTCCTGGCCGTGGTGCTGGGGCTGGTAAGCCGCCGCCTCTGGTCGATCCTCGGGGGCGGTGCGCTGGACGCGGTGCGCACCGAGGAGATGGCCAACGACAGCGCGCGCGACGTCGGACGGCGGCTCCTCGGGGAGGGCTACGCCGGCCTGGTCACCGGGGCCACCTTCCTCCCCGAGCTCACCAACCTGGGGGTCGGCTTCTACGCCAACGTCGGCGCCACCACCGAGGTGGTCGAGGAGCACCGGGGGCGCCTGGGCCTCCCGCCCGTCTTCCTCCACAGCCAGCAGGTGAGCTGGGTGGAGCTCGAGACGGGGGCCGATCTCCACGTCCGGCTGCTCCTCGCCCGCAACGAGCTCCGCTCCCCCAGCCTGCTCGAGCGCCTGGTCGGCGCCCGTCGGGGGACCCATACCCTGCACCCGTCGGTGGTCGCCGCCTACCCGCGGGGCGACTCGTGGCCGCCGGCACCCGATCTGCGCCGCGCTCATCGGCGGACCAGGAGGGTCCGGCGGATCTCCGCGGCGGCCATCCTCTTCGCCGGCCTGGTCGACCTCCTCGACGCCATCACACCCCCGCTGCGCTTCCGGCTCCATTTCCTCCTCGAGTTCCTCCCCATCCGGGCCACCGTCGCGGCCGGCACCCTGGTCGCCCTGGCCGGGCTGGCGCTGATCGCCCTCGGACGCGGCATCCTGCGCGGCCAGCGGCTGGCCTGGCAGGTGGCGGTCGTGCTCCTCTCGGGCACCCTGGTGCTGCACCTGGTGGCGGGGGCGGACGTCGAGGAGTCCCTGTTGGCCCTGGCCATCCTGGTGCTCCTCGTCACCAACCGCACCGACTTCCAGGCGGCCTCCGACTGGCCGTCGATGCGCTCCGCGGTGGCGGCGCTGGTGGCGGGGACGGTGGCGGTGGCGGTCCTCGCCACCGCCTCGGTCGAGCTGTACACCCACGTCGGGCGCCACCACCACACCGCCATCCCGTGGTGGAGCGCGTTCTGGGCGGTCTCCGAGCGGATGGTCGGCATCCAGACCGTCGTGCTCCCCGGACACCTGAACCGCTTCCTCGCGCCGACCCTGCTGGTGATCGGCGTGGCGGTGGTGGCGGTCGCCCTGTTCCTCATCTCCCGGCCGGTGGTCGACCGGCGGCTGACCAGCGGCCGCGCCGCCGACTTCCGGGCCCGCGACATCGTCCGCCGCCACGGCCAGTCAACCCTCGACTACTTCGCCCTCCGCACCGACAAGCAGTGGTTCTTCCACCGCGACAGCCTGGTGGCCTACGCCATCTACGGGGGGGTCTGCCTCATCTCGCCGGACCCGATCGGGCCCGCCAACGAGCGGGAGCAGGTATGGGGGGCGTTCCGCCGCTTCGCCGACACCCACGGCTGGGTCCCTGCGGTGATGGGTGCCGGGGAGGACTGGCTTCCCGTCTACCGCGACTCGGGGATGCACAACATCTACATCGGCGACGAGGCGGTGGTGGACGTCCAGACGTTCTCGCTGGCCGGCGGGGCGAAGAAGGGACTGCGCCAGGCCCACAACCGGATCCTCAAGCGGGGCTACACCGCCACCTTCCACGACCCGGCCACCCTCGACCGTGCGCTCTCCGATGAGTTGGCGGCGCTGATGCGCCTCAGCCGGAGGGGCGAGCACGAACGCGGGTTCTCCATGATGCTCGGCCGGGTCTTCGACCCACGCGACACCGGCCTGCTGCTCACCGTGGTGCGCGACCCGGCCGGCAAGGCGGCGGCGATGTGCCAGTTCGTCCCGGCGACGGGCATCCACGGCTTCTCCCTCGACCTCATGCGCCGTGACCCCGGCGAGCACCCGAACGGCCTCCTCGACTTCGCGCTGTGCTCCACCATCGAGCACCTGCGCGCCGGCGGGTACCGGGGCCTCAGCCTCAACTTCGCCGCCCTCCGGTCGACCCTGGCCGGGGAGAAGGGCGACGGTCCGATGCAGCGGGCCGAGCGGTGGTTCCTGAAGCGGCTGTCGAGCTTCGCCCAGATCGAGTCCCTCTGGCTCTTCAACGCCAAGTACGACCCGGACTGGCTCCCCCGTTACGTCGTCTTCGACACCGCCGAGCACCTGGTCCCGGTGATCATGGCCATCCTGCGCGCCGAGTCCCTGTGGGAGATCCCCGTGCTGGGGCGACTGCTCGCCGCGGGGGCGGAGAAGCGCATGCTCGCCGCCCAGCAGGAGACCGACGCGTTCATCGCCGCCTCGTTCGGCGGTGGGGACGGACCGGACCGGGACGGGACCCGGGACGGGACCGCCGGCCCGGGACGCGATGGGGCCGTCCCGTCTCCCCCGTCTCCCCCGGCTCCGGTCGGGGCGCCGCGACCCCCGGACGTTCCCTGAGAGCGGACGTTCTCTGAGAGGTGCCGGAAGGCCTCCGCGTTCAGGAGGTCGGCTCGCCGGACCCCCCCGCCGTCCGGGGCGGCGTGGCCGGGCGACCGGGCCGTCCCGTCCCGCCGGCCACCAGGCCGGCCGCTCCGACCGCGGCCAGCGTCACCAGGGCGACCACCACCACGGTCAACGGGGTCGGGTTGGCCCAGGCCACCACCACCAGCGCCCCCAGCGCCACCAACCCCCACTGGACCGCGCCCCGATGGGCGGTCACGAAGCGGCGGACCGGGTTCTCCACCAGCCAGGCGGGGCGGCCGAGCGCCCCGAGGCGGCCCCGGAGCCACCGGTTCCCCGCCAGGGCCGCCAGCAGCGCGACCACGACCGCCACCACCAGGATGACCCGGATGGTGTCGAGCGGGACCGAAGTCACCACGTCGTAGGCGGCCTCCGCAGCCCCGCGCGAGACCGAGGGGCCGAGGGCGCCGAGGTACTGGCTTCTCCCGACGTCGAACCCGACCAGCAGCGCCACCATGGTGACGGCCAGGCCGGTCGCCGCCCGGACCAGCCCACGGCGCCGGTCGACCGCCAGCAGCACCGCCCCGGCGAACGCGGCCAGGGTGACCAGCGGGAGCACCAGGGCGAGACGGTCGAGGGTGCGGACCAACCCCTGGGCACGGGCCAGCTGGTCCGACTGGAACAGCACCAGCTGGGTGTCGTTGCCGGTCGGTACCTTGTCGAAGATGGTGATGCCGCGCTCGTCGAGCTGGTGCTTGACCTGGTCGGCCACCTGGCTCAGGTTCAACGACACCTGGCCGTTGCGGTCGGCGTGGAGGGCGCCGGTGGACGACCCGGTGAGGAGCGTCACCAGCTGGGCGTGGGCCCGACGGTTCGCCTCGGTCCACAACGTCTGGAAGGCGGGGGACTCCACCACCGACTGGGTGGCGCTCCGCACCGCGTCCTGCACCCCCGACGCGAGGGGCGCGGCCAGGAAGCCGGCCTTGGGCGGGAGCACGTCCGCGATCTCCTTGCGGAGGTCGACCCGGGTCACGAGCTGGGTGCTGACCTCGTTCGCCACCGCCGCCTGGATGGCCGGCTCGGACGCCAGCGGTGCCACCGTGGCCACATAGGTGGCGGTGTTCAGCACCTCGTTGCGGACGAACACCACCAGCACCGAGATGGCGGCCAGGGCGCAGGCGACGACGACGAGGATCCACGACAGGGTCCGGCGGAGCCGGTGGCTCCCGGCGCCCCCGGTCCGTTCCCCCGCCAGCTCGGCGTTCGTCCGGCGGAGGCGCTCGTTCTCCTTCCGGAGCCGCTCGATCTCCTCGCCGTCGGCGGGCACCGGTTCATCGTCGGTCACCGGTTCATCGTCGGTCACCGGGTCGTCGGTCACCGGGTCGTCGGTCACCGGGTCGTCGGTCACCGGGTCACTGTACCGTCGGACCGGCCCCCCTCCCCGGATCCTCCGCCGCACCGTCGCGGCCCGGGTCATCCGGTCTGGTGGGAGGGGCCGGGGCGAGGCCTCCGGGGACGCCGCCGGGGATCCGGTCGAGCAGCGCGAACGCCGCCGTCGGGAAGGCCAGCACCGACAGCACCGCCGCCGTCACCAGGGCCACCGAGGTGGAGGGGTCGATCAGGTGCGCGCTTCGGGCGAGCTCGACGATGACCACCACGATGGGCAGGGTGGTCGCCGAGAAGAGGGCGAGCGGCCACCGCTCGCCCCGGGGAAGGACGCGGCAGTGCAGTAGCCAGACCGGGGCGCCGCGGGCGACCAGCAGCCCGACGAGGAACAGCGGCACCCGCAGGATGGCCCGGGGGTCGTGGACCAGGGCGCCCACGTCGAGCTCCATGCCGCTGACCACGAAGAAGACGGGGACGAGGATTCCGTACCCGATGGCGTCGAAGTTGGCGCCGACCGCATCGAGGTCGAGGCCGGACGAGCCGAGACGCACCAGGATGCCGGCCGCGAACGCACCGAGCAGGGCGTCGAGGCCGACGCTCGTGGTGAGCCACAGGAGGGCGACGAGGATCAGCACGGTGATCCGGACCGGGAGCTGACCCACGCCGTGGGTGTGGCGGGTGAGCGAGGCGACGACCCGCAGCGACTTGGGCCTGGCGGCCAGCACGGCGCCCCCCACCGCCACGAGCGCGAACACCACCAGCACCACCGTGGTCCGCACGGCGCTCCGGTCCGTCAGCACCAGCGACAGCACCACGAGGGGCCCGAACTCGCCGGCGGTCCCGATCGCGCTCCCGAGCGCCCCGAGGGCGGTGTCGCCCATGCCCGCGTCGCGCCACAGCGGCAGCAGGACGACCAGACCGGTGGTGGCGATGCCCAGGCCGAGGACCGCCCACGACGTCACTCCGCTCCGGGTGACCGCCGCCGCGCCGATCCCGACCCCGATCGCCAGTGAGACCAGCCAGCCCAGGCCCGCCGTGGCGATCGGCCGTCCGCGGACCCGGGCGAAGTCGAGCTCGAACCCGGCCAGGAAGATGAGGAACGCCAACCCGAACTCCGAGAGCGCGATGACCGCTCCGGTGGTGTGGGCGAGACCGAGGCCGTGCGGCCCGACCGCCGCCCCGGCCAGGATCTCGATCACCAGCGCACTGACGCGGACCCGGCGGCCGAAGGCATCGCTCACCAGGGGGGACAGCACGGCGATCGCGAAGATGACGGTGAAGCTCCCGAAATCCGCGCTCACCGGCCCGGGCCCCCCGCACACCGGCCGGGTAGCAGGCGCCACGGTATCGTTGGCCCGTGTCGCCAACGGACGCCAGAGGCAGGTCGTCCACGGGCACCGACGCAGGTCCCGGCGGTCCCAATGGTCCCGGTGGTCCCAATGGGAGAGGGCCGTTCGGCCGGTTCCGCCGGTTGGCCATGGTGCGCCACGCGATCCACGCCTCCGACAGCTTCGGTCTTCTGCTGGTGCTGCTCCTCTGCGACTACACGCTGCTGTCCCTGGTCGACACCGGCCGGTGGTTCGGCATCGCGGTGGGCATCCCGCTCTCCCTGACCGTGCTGCTCGCGCTCCGCACGTCCCACGCCAGCCACCACCACATCCGACTGGCCGTCCTGGCGGTGGCGGTGAGCGTCATCGCCGGAGGAGTCAACGTCGTCGTCGGCTCGACGATCGGAGAAGGCTCCATCGGCCTGTTGCTCGCACTCCTCCTGGTGGTGACGCCCTTCGCCGTGCTCCGACGGATCCTCGGTCACCGGACGGTCACGGTGGAGACCATCCTGGGGGCGATCTGCATCTACATCCTCATCGGCATCGTGTTCACCATGGTCTTCTACGGCATCAGCCGCTCGCTCCCGCTCTTCTACGGATCGCCGGTTCCCACCCGCCACTGGTTCCTGGCCCAGCCCCCGGCATTGCACCCCCCGGCGGACTACCTCTACCTCAGCTTCGTGACCCTCACCACGGTCGGCTTCGGCGATCTCACGCCGCTCAACCAGCTGGCCCGTTCGGTGGTGGTGCTCGAGGCGATCATCGGCCAGATCTTCCTGGTGACCCTGGTCTCGCGCATGGTCGCACTCTACGGGCAGGAGCGCCCGGAGGTCGTGGCCAGGGATCCGGCGGGCGATCCGGGCGGGGGAGCCGCTCCGGTAGCCGACGGGCTGCAGCCGGCCGGGGAGACCGGTCCCCCCGGCACCGGGGACCGCACCCCGGGCGGCTAACTCGTTCGCGCCTTTTTGGCCGCCTCGCGCCGGCTCTTGGCCAGCCTCCACTGGAGCAGCCGGTCCACCACGCCGCCGAGCAACGCGGTGACGATCAGGACCCAGATCAGTTCGACCTGGGCGGTGAAGAAGACGAAGTGCACCTGCACCGTGTTGGTGTTGGCGACCACGAAGGCCACCAGGATCGCCACCAGCACGATCACCGCCACGATCCGGATCGTGTCGCGCGTCTCCCGCCGGTGGGCCGCGTCGCGCCCGGGGTCGCTGAGCTGAGATCCTCTGTCGTCGGCCACGGTCGGCTCCTCGTCGTTCGGTTCGGCACGACAGTACCCGGGGCACCCGGGTAGCGACAAGGAACGTCGGGGCACCGCCACCCGGTCTCCGGCCGGACCAGGGCTGGGCTCCCGGCGGCGCCGGGATCCTGCGGTGGTCCGGACCGGCAGTGCCGGCGCCGGCGCCGGCGCCGGACCGGGCTACTTGAAGAGGAGCGTCGCGTGGTTGGCGAAGTCCACGATCGGAGCCGGGATGATCCCGAACACCACCGTGAACGCCACGCACAGCCCGATCGAGGCCGTCGTCAGGAGCGGCACCCGGACCCGGCGTGACGCCACCTCCTCGGACGGGGGCCCGTCGGTGAGCAGGGCGAGGGCCGCCCCCGACCCGCCGGGCTCGTCGCCGGGAGCGGCCCCGGTGGCGGGGGCGGTCCCGGCCGGCTCGGGCGAACCGTGCGGGACGCCGGACGGGCTCCCCGCCGCGGAGCCCGCCCCGAGCGGCTCGGCCCCGCTCCGGTCCCCGACGGGTCCGACCGGCGAGAACATGACCACCGCCAGCCGCAGGTAGAAGAAGGCGGCTACTGCCGCGGACAGCATGGCGATCACCGCCAGTGCGTAGGAGTGGGCATCCGCCGCCGCGGACAGCACCTCGAACTTGGCCAGGAACCCGGTGGTGAACGGCGCCCCCGCCTGGGCCAGCAGCAGCGTCGCGAACGCGAGGGCGAGGACGGGCTGGCGGCGGGCCAGGCCCCGGTAATCGCCGATCTGGTGCCCGGTGTCGCCGTCGCGGGCGAGCACCGTGATGACCCCGAAGGTCCCGATCACCAGGAACATGTACGTGAAGAGGTAGTAGAGCGAGGCGGCCACCCCCCGATCGGTGGCCGCCTGGACCCCGAGGAGGATGAACCCGGCGTGGTTGATCGAGGAGTACGCCATCATCCGCTTCACGTCGCGCTGGGCGAGGGCGACGACCGCCCCCACGACCAGGCTGAGGATGGCGAGCCCCCACACGATCGGCTGCCAGTCGGCCCGGACGGTGGAGAACGACGAGACGAACACCCGGAGCAGGGCGGCGAAGGCTCCCGCCTTGGCGATCGCCGCCATGAAGCCGGTGACCGGCGAAGGCGAGCCCTGGTAGACGTCGGGGGACCACATGTGGAACGGGACGGCGGCGACTTTGAACCCGAAGCCGACCAGCAGCAGGGCGATGCCGGCGAGCAGCACCCCGTTGCTCGCCACCACGTTGTTGGCCAGGTAGTCGGCGATCTGGGGAAGGTTGGTCGACCCGGTCGCCCCGTAGACGAGGGCGATCCCGTAGACGAAGACGGCCGACGAGAAGCCGCCGAGGACGAAGTACTTGAGGGCCGCTTCGCCCGACTCCGCCCGCTTGTGGTTGAACGCGGCCAGGACGTAGAGGGCGATGGAGAGGATCTCGAGGCCGAGGAAGATCACGATGAGGTCGTTGGCCGAGCCCATGAGCATCGCCCCGGAGGCGGACAGCATGGCCAGCACGTGGAACTCGGGGCCCTCGACGCCCTCCCGGCGGAGGTAGCCGTCCCCGATGAGGGCGGTCAGCAGCATGGCGATCGCCACCACCATCTGGACGAACACGCTGAACCCGTCGTAGGCGACCGCCCCGGCGACGGTGACCCGGGCGCCGTGCACGGACACCTCGTGCCACTGGAACAGGGCCGCCACCAGCGCCGCCACCGACGTGGCCGAGGCGACGGCCGTCCCGGCCCCCACCTTGAGCACCGGTCGGACCAGCGACGAGACGGTCACCAGCAGCACCGCCCCGCCCAGCATGATCAGGACGGGGAGGATGCTCAGGTAGTCGATGTGCGGGGTGTGCAGCGTCGCCGCCGACGCCCCCACCAGCAGTCGGTCCATCAGCGGGCACCTCCCGTTGCGCGGTCGGATCCGGAGACCCGGACGGGGAGAGCGGTCCGGCTGAGGGTGACGGCCGGTGGGCGCACCCCGGTGACCTGGTCCACGTGGGCGATCAGGTGGTCGACCGACGGGGTGATCCGGTCCAGCACCGGCTTCGGGTACACGCCGATGAACACGATCAGGATGATCAGCGGGGCGATCACCAGACGCTCCGTCCACGCCAGGTCACGGGTCTTGGCGTCCTCGGCGGTCGGCGTGCCGTGGAACACCTGCTGGTAGGCCCACAGCAGGTACAGCGCGGCGATGATCACCCCCACCAGCGCGGCCAACGCCCACCACCGGTGGACCACGAAGGTCCCCACCAGCACCAGGAACTCGCCGACGAACCCGTTCAGACCGGGGACGCCGATCGAGGCCAGCATGACCACGGTGAAGACCCCGGCCATCACCGGAGCGGCGGCCTGCAGGCCCTTCAGCTCGGAGGTGTGCCAGGTCCGGCGCCGCTCGTAGATCCACCCGATGAGGAAGAACAGCGCGGCGATGATCAGGCCGTGGTTGACCATCATGAGGACGCCCCCGCTGATCCCCTGGGCGGTGAGCGCGAACGTCCCGAGCACGATGAACCCCATCTGCGCCAGCGAGGAGAACGCCACCAGCCGCTTGAGGTCGCGCTGCGCGCAGGCGACGACCGCCCCGTAGAGGATGCCGATCACCGCCAGCGTCAACAGGATGGGGGCGAGCGTGCGGGTGGCCTGCGGGAAGAGGTTCAGGTCGAACCGGATGATCCCGTACGTCCCGATCTTGGCCATGATGCCCGCCAGCAGCACCGCGGCCGCGGTGGGCGACTCGGCGTAGGCGTCGGGCGACCACGTGTGGAAGGGGAAGATCGGGGCCTTGACGGCGAAGGCGGCGGTGAAGGCGAGGAAGAGCAGGACCCCGGCCGTGCCCGAGAGGTGGGTGTGCATGAGCGCCGGCAGCTCGAAGGTCAGCACGCCGGTCTGGGCACGGTGGATGAAGGCGATCGACACGATCCCCACCAGGAGGAAGGCCGACCCGGCGAAGGTGTAGATGAAGAACTTGAGGGCGGCGTAGCCGCGCCGGGCGAACCCCCACCCGCCGATCAGGAAGTACGAGGGGACCAGCGTCAGCTCGAAGAACAGGAAGAAGAGGACGAGGTCGAGGGAGACGAAGCTGCCCAGGCAGGCCGCCTCGAGCAGCAGCACCCAGGCCACGAACGACCGGGGATCGCGCTTGGCCCGGGCCCCGAGGAAGGCCAGGGGGAAGAGGACCACGGTCAGGAGGACCAGGAACAGGGAGATGCCGTCGATCCCGAGGAACCAGTGGATGCCGAGCGTCTTCGCCCAGACGTGGTTCGAGGTGAGCTGGTAGGACCCGCTGCCCGCGTTGAACCGGATCGCCACCGCCACCGCCACCGCCAGCGTCACCGCCGACACGGCCACGCCCACCGCCTGGTGGACCCAGCCGGCCACACCCCGACGCGGGATGAGGGCCACCGCCGCGGCGCCGACCGCCGGGGTCAGCACGAGGACGGTCAGGTAGGGGAACGGCTCGGTCATCAGGCCCACCACATCCGGGTCAGCACGAAGGCGAGGAGCGCCACGATGCCCACCACGATCCACAGCGCGTAGTGGCGCAGGTAACCGGTCTGGGTCCTGCGGACCAGGGTGCCCGAACGGCGGACCGCGGTCGCCACCCCGTTCACCGCACCGTCGATCACCCCCTGCTCGACCACGGTGGCGGAGAACTGGGCGAGGCGTGCCCCGGGACGGCCGATGACGGCGTCGTAGGCCTCGTTGATGAACCACGATCGCCGGAGGAACTCCGACTCGAGCCGGGGTCGGTCGGCCCGGGTCACCCACAGGCGCAGGGCGATGGCGACGAACACCAGCGCGACCACCGCGTCCAAGGTGCCCAGCAGCCAGAGCGTCGACGTGCGCTCGTGGTCGTTGTAGAGGGCGCCGGCGAAGACCGGGTCCACCCAGTGGGCCAGCGAGAGGTGGGTGTTCGAGAAGGCCATCACCCCCGCCAGCGCCGCGAAGAAGGCGAGCACGACCAGTGGGACGGTCATCACCCACCCCGACTCGTGGGGCTCGGGGATCGGCCCGCCGACGTGGTGGGCGGTCACCATGTCCCGCCCGGCGTCGAGCGGGACGGGGTCCTTCCAGCGGTCCTTGCCGAAGAAGGCCAGACCGGTGAGGCGGCTCATGTAGTAGGCGGTCAGGCCGGCGGTCACGATCCCCACCACCCACAGCGCCGGGTGGGCGGCCCAGGCGTTGTCGAGCACCTCCCCCTTGGCCCAGAACCCGGAGAGCGGCGGGACGCCGGCGATGGCCAGCCAGCCGATGGCGAAGGTGACGAACGTGAGCGGCATGGCGGCGCGCAGGTTGCCCATGCGCTTGAGGTCCTGCTCGTCGTGGAGCCCGTGGATGACCGAGCCGGACCCGAGGAACAGGAGCCCCTTGAAGAACGCGTGGGCGACCATGAGGAAGATGGCCGCCTCGTAGGCACCGGTGCCGATGGCGAGGAACATGTAGCCGAGCTGGGACACCGTCGAGTAGGCGAGCACCTTCTTGATGTCGTCCTGGGCGCAGGCGATGGTGGCGGCCACGAACGCGGTGGCGGCACCGACGACGGCCACGGTCAGGGCGGCGTCCGGGGAGGCGTGGAGGAGCGGGTTCACCCGGCACAGCAGGTAGACCCCGGCCGTCACCATGGTGGCCGCGTGGATCAGGGCGGACACCGGCGTCGGGCCCTCCATGGCGTCGGCGAGCCACGGGAAGAGCGGGATCTGGGCGGACTTGCCGACCACGCCCACCAACAGCAGAAGGCAGATGGCCGTGATGTTCCCCGACCCGATGGACCCGATGCGGGCGAACACCGTGGTGTACTCGAGGGACCCGACCTTCTCGAAGGTGAGGAAGATGGCGGCGAGGAACCCGGCGTCGCCGATCCGGTTGTAGACGAACGCCTTCTTTCCGGCGCTGGCGGCGGAGTCCCGGGTGAACCAGAAGGAGATGAGGAAGTAGGAGCAGGTCCCGACCCCCTCCCATCCGACGAAGGTGACGAGCATGTTGCCCCCGAGCACCAGGATGAGCATGGAGGCGACGAACAGGTTCAGGTAGAGGAAGAACTTCGGGTAGTCGGAGTCCCCCTTCATGTAGGCGATCGAGTACATGTGGATCAGCGCGCTGATGCCGGTCACGAACAGCACCATGGTCATCGAGAGCGGGTCGAGGTAGAGGTCGGCGCGGACCTGCAGGCCGCCCACCGGGATCCATGTCCAGAGGTCCTGGCTGTAGGACCGCACCGCGCCGTGGAGGGTGAGCAGGTCGAAGAAGGCACCCACCGCCACCACGAACGAGGCGGCGACGAAGAGGGTGGCCACCACGCCGGCCCAGGGATCGCCCAGCTTGCGGCCGGCGACCACCTGCACGGCGAAGCCGACCAGGGGCAGCAGAACAATGAGGTAGGTCACCTGCAGCACGGTCCTGTCAGCCCTTCATCAGGTGGAGATCGTCGGCCGTTGCGTTGGCCCGGCGGCGGAAGATGGCGACGACGATGCCGAGGCCCACGACGACCTCGGCGGCCGCCACCACCAGCACGAAGAACACCAGCACCTGCCCGCCGATGTCGTGCAGCATGTTGGCGAAGGTCACGAAGGTGAGGTTGGCGGCGTTCAGCATCAGCTCGATGCACATGAACATCACCAGCACGTTCTTGCGGACCAGCACGCCGAGCGCTCCGATCGAGAAGAGCACCGCGGCCAGACCCAGGTACCAGGCACCGCTGATGTTGCCGTTGATGGTCGTCACCGCCGCCGTCATGGTGCCACCTGGTCCCGTGCGCCCGGGTCGGACGGCGGGGCCACACCGGTCGGCGGCGCCGAGGCGGCACCGGGTCCGTCCGGGACGCCGCGGTCCCCGCCGGTGACGTCGGGGTCGACCGGTCGGTCCCCGGAGTCCCCGTCGCCGGGGGTGCTGACGGCGTCCCCCGGGGCAGGCCCCGGCTGGTTCGCCGCCACCGGCGGGCGGCGGGCGAGGACCACCGCGCCCACCACGGCGATCACCAGCAGCGCGGAGGTCACCTCGAAGGGGAACAGGTAGGTGGTGTAGACCGACGTGCCCAGCTGGGCAACGTTCGAGGTGGAGACGTCGGTCGAGCCGGCCACCGAGGGTGCCCCGGTGACCCACTTGGACACCTCGCCCAGCAGGAGGAGCCCGGTCGCCCCCAGCAGGACCAGGCCGATGGCCAGTGGCCGCTGCCCCCTCAGGCGCTCCGTCCCGAACTGTTCCTCGCGGTCGACCCCGAGGAACATGATGACGAACAGGAACAGGACCACGATGGCGCCCGCGTAGACGATGACCTGCACCGCGGCCAGGAAGTCGGCCCGCTGGAGCACGAAGAGCACGGCGATGCCGAACAGGGTCATCACCAGCATCAGAGCCGAGTGGACCGGGTTCCGGGCGACGACCACGCCCACCGCCCCGGCCAGGACGATGGCGGCGGCCACGACGAACGTCCCCCAGTCGACCAGGGACGCATGCCCGGCGACTGCGGTCGTCGCGCCCAGCAGGGCGCCGGTCATCGTGCGCCTCCCTCGGGTACCGCGGGATCGGGTGCCGCGGCGTCGGGTGCCGCGGTGCGGGCTACCGCGGGATCGGGTGCCGCGGCGTCACGGTAGGCCCCGGTGGAGTCGCCGGCCTCCAGCGCCGCCTCGTAGGCGGTGTCCGCCTCCACCCTGTGGCGGGCTCCCGCCCCCGGCGAGAACCGGTCGAGCTTCTCGAGCAGGCGGCCCACCGCACCCCGCGGACCCCGCTTGGCAGCCGGCATGTCCACCGGGCGGAGATGGCGCTCGAGCGTCTGGCGGATCGGCAGGGAGCCGGTGGCCGCGTCGTCGCGGCGGCCGCTCTGGCCTCCTTCCGGGGTGCGCACCCCGAAGCCGAGCTCGCCCGACCACTGGACCTCCCCCTCGAAGGCGGCCGCACCCGCAGGGGACGTGGCCCGCATCCAGCCGGACGTGTGGAGGTCGTCGCTCTCGCGCCAGTCCTCCCACGGCAGGTGCTGGGGCCGGCCGTCGTCGCCCACCAGTAGCTCCTGCTTGGTGTAGATGGCGTCGTTCCGATTGGTGAACGAGAACTCCATGAGCTTCGACTCGGTGATGGCCTCGGTCGGGCAGGCCTCCACGCACAGGTCGCAGTGGATGCACCGGAGGAAGTTGATCTCGTAGACGTAGCCGTAGCGCTCACCCGGGGACACCGGATGGTCGGGCGGGTTGTCGAGGCCGCGGACGTAGATGCAGTCGGCGGGGCAGACCCCGGCGCAGAGCTCGCAGCCGATGCACTTCTCCATGCCGTCCTCGTAGCGGTTGAGGACGTGGCGACCGTGCTGGCGGGGCTGCTTCGGACGCTTCTCCTCGGGGTACTGGCGCGTCACCGGCGGCCGGCCGAGGTGCTCGAGGGTGAGCTTGAAGCCCCCCAGGAAGTTCTGGCGCTGCTTCGGTGGTTCGGGGGTCGCCATCAGGCACCGCCCTCCCGGTTGGTCGGCGCCGGACCGGTCGGCTCCGGGGGGCGGTTCCAGAGACGGAGGCCGACGCCGGGGAGCACGGCGCGGGACTCCTCGCGCTCCGCCCCGATGGCGAACGCCCGGGTGATCAGCACGGCCGACGCCACCACCGCGGCGGCCATGACCAGGCCCCACCCGCCGTCGACCACGAAGCCGGCGACGATGAGGAGCCAGCCCAGGGCCAGAGGGATGAGCCGCTTCCAGCCCAGGCTCATCAGCTGGTCGTACCGGAGCCGGGGCAGCGCCGCCCGCAGCCAGACGAAGATGAAGAGGAACACGATGGTCTTGGCCAGGAACCACAGGATCGGCCAGAGCCACTGGGTGTGCGGGATGTGGGGCACCGGCCCGTCCGGGCCGCCGAAGAACAGGGTCACCGTGATGGCGGACATGGTGATGGTGTTCATGAACTCGGCGAGGAAGAAGAGGGCGAACCGGATGGACGAGTACTCCGTCACGAACCCGCCGACCAGCTCCGAGTCCGCCTCGACCAGGTCGAACGGGGGGCGGTTCGTCTCGGCCACGATGGCGATGAAGAAGATCACGAACGGGACCACGCCGAGCCGGATGGCGTTCCACTGCCAGAGGTGGAGGCTCTGGGCGTCCACGATGGCGCGGGTGCTGAGCGACCCGGTGATCAGGACGACCATCACCACGGTCATCCCCAGGGCGGCCTCGTAGGAGATCATCTGCGCCGAGGCGCGCACCGATCCCAGCAGGGGGTACTTCGAGCCGGACGACCAGCCGGCGAGCATGATCCCGTAGACGCCGATCGACGACATCGCCAGGAGGAAGAGGATGCCCATCGGCGGGTCGGCCAGCTGGAGCTCGAACGTGTGCCCGGCGATGGTGGCGTAGCCCCCGATGGGGACGATGGCGAAGCTCAAGAAGGCGGGGATGATCGTCAGGTACGGGGCCAGCTTGAAGACGAAGCGGTCCGCCTGGTCGGGGATCAGGTCCTCCTTGAAGAAGAGCTTGATCCCGTCGGCGAGGGTCTGCATGATCCCGAACGGTCCCGCCCGGTTCGGGCCGATCCGGCTCTGCATGTCCGAGATCACCTTGCGCTCGAACCAGATCATCAGCATCACCGACACCATGAGCGCGGCGAACACCACCACGACCTTCACGAGGACGATCAGGAGGACCACCCAGTCCACCCCGTGGTTGTAGAGGGGGTCGCCGGCACCCAGCAGGCCGAGGGACGTCGCGACGGGGCTCACGGTGTCTCCAGCCGGAGCTCGGTCACCGGGGCGGTGGCGTCGATCAGGTCGGCGATGCTCCCCCCGGCGAGGGGGAGGTTGAAGTCGGCCGCCACCACCTTCCGGGGGAGCGAGGGGTCGGCGACGGCCGGCGCCACCAGCGACGCGGTGGCCGTCCTCACCAGGACGTCCCCGCCCGGAGCCACACCGAGGTCGTCGAGGTCGTGGGGGTTGACCCGCACCGGTGGCTCGGGGACCAGGGCGGCGAGCGCCGGGGACGCCGCCACCGCCGCACCCCGGTCGTAGAGACGACGGGAGGCGACCAGCCGCGAGGTGTAGCTGTCCGTCGGAGGCACCCGCGGCGCGCCCAGGTCGGCCGGGACGCCGAGGAGCGGCGGGCGGGCCGGAGGACCGTCGCCCTCGGTGCCCCCGTCCTCCCGGCCGGACGCGTCGGCGGCCCCACCCTCCCCCCCGGTGGCGACGGCCGCCGTCGTCACCGCCGTCGGGGATTCCGCGAACCCGGCACGGGGCGGGGCACCCTGGCGCTCCACCGACTCGACCCCGGGGAAGGCGATCGGGTCCAGCGGGCCCGGGACGGAGCGGCGGGAGATGCCGACCCCGGAGGTCGCCAGCGGAGCGACGACCCCGTCGCCACCCGCCGCCTCGAGCACCGAGCGGGTGATCCCGCGGTAGGCCGGTGCCAGCCGTTCGACCTCGTCCCAGACCCCGTGCAGCGAGTCCAGGCCGAGGTCGGCGTCGAGGTGGGAGGCCAGCTCCGCGGCGATCATCCAGTCCGGCCAGGCCTGCCCGGGCGGGACGAGCTTCTGGCCGAGCCGGGTGACCCGGCCCTCGATGTTGGTGGTGGTCCCCGGACGCTCGTGGGCCTCCGCCGCGGGAAGCACCACGTCCGCCCGGGTGGACAGCGCCGCCGTCGACGACGCCACCTGCACGACGAACTCGGCGCCGTCGAGCCCTTCCCCGGCCAGTCGGGCATCGGGCAGGTCGCCGGTCGGGTCCGCCCCCAGCAGGACCAACGCCCGCACCCGCACGGTGGGGTCCGGGTCCCCGGAACCCCCTGCCGCCGGTCCGGCGGCGGAGCGCAGCATGCCCACCGTGTCGCGTCCGGCCCGCTCGGGCACCGTGTCCCACTCCCGCGCGAACCAGGCCCGAGCGTCGTCGAGGTCGACCCGGCCCGGCAGCACCCCCGGGGCCATCCCCATGTCAAGGGCACCGAGCACGTTCCCGCGCCGGAGGGCGGGGAGGAACCGGCAGTCGGGCCGGGCCTCCGCCAGGATCCGGGCCGCCTCGGCGACGAGCCTGCCGTCCTCGGCCAACGAGGGACGGCCGATCACCACGACGACCGGGCCGGAGCCCGTCAGGCGGCGCGCCTCGGCAAGTGCCGCCGGGTCGGTGCCGGCAGGGAGCGACGCGGTGTCGTCGACCATGGCGCGGGCCAGGCCGGCGGCATCCCCCGGCCGGTACCGGAGCGAGACCGAGGCGAAGGGCGTGGACGCCGTCGCCTGCGGCGACAGCTCGACCAGCGAGAGGTCGCCGCCCACCACGCGGGAGCGCAGCCGGAGGTAGAGCACCGGGAGCTCCTCGCGGAGGTCACCCGCCAGCAGCACCACCGTGGCGGCCGTCGCGGCCTGGTCGATGGTGGCGCGGGGCAGGCCGAGGACCGCGGCCGCCGGGAGCCCGTCCCCCAGCTGGGCATCGACCGAGTCGGTACCGAGGACCCCCTTGGCCAGCTTCGTCCAGGCGTAGGCGCCCTCGTTGGTCAATCGGGCTCCCCCGATGAACCCGATCCCCTCCGGACCGTCGGCAGCGGCGGACCGCAGGCCGTCGGCCACCCGCTCCAGGGCCTCGTGCCAGGTGACCGGCGTCAGCTCGCCGTCGATGCGGACCATGGGCTCGGTGACCCGGTCCCCGTCGTTGACCGCCTCGAAGGCGAACCGCCCCTTGTCGCACAGCCAGCCGTGGTTGACGGGGTCGGAGTCGATGCCGAGCAGGCGGGTGACCCGGTTGGCCGACGACTGGACCGCCACCCGGCACCCGACCGCACAGGTGGTGCAGGTGGACTCGACCTGGTCGAGGTCCCACGGCCGGGCGGCGAACCGGTAGGGGGCGGCGGTGAGCGCCCCGACCGGGCAGATCTGGACGGTGTTGCCCGAGAAGTACGAGGAGAACGGGAGGTCGGGGAAGGTGTTGACCTCGATCTCCTCGCCACGACCGATGAAGTCGATCTGCGCCTCGCCCGCCACTTCGGACGCGAACCGGGTGCACCGGCTGCACTGGATGCAGCGCTCGCGGTCGAGCAGCACCAGCTCCGACACGGGGATCGGCTTCTCGAAGTGGCGCTTCTCCTCGACGAACCGGGACTCGCCCGGCCCGTACGCGAGCGTCTGGTCCTGGAGGGGGCACTCCCCACCCTTGTCGCACACGGGGCAGTCCAGGGGGTGGTTGACCAGCAGGAACTCGAGGACGCCGTCCTGGGCCTTCTTGACCTTGTCCGACAGGGTGTCGACCACCGCGCCTTCGGTCGCCTCGATGAAGCAGCTGGGCTGGAGGGTGGCGCCCCGGGGGCCGCTCACCTCCACCAGGCACATCCGGCACACCCCCACCGACGACATCCGGGGGTGGTAGCAGAAGCGGGGGATGAACGTCCCGGCGCGCTCCGCCGCCGCGATGAGCATCTCGCCCTTGCGGGCGGTGACCTCACGTCCGTCGAGGGTGAACGTCACCGTCGCCTCCGCGGCATCCTGTCCCGCCCCGGGTCGGGCGGCGTCCCGGTCAGCCATAGGGACAGCCCCCTTCCTTGATATGGACGAGGAACTCGTCACGGAACATCTGGATGGCCGAACCGATCGACGACGGGATCGACGGGCCGAGCACGCAGATGGTGGTCTGCTGGGGCGGCCACGTCAATCCGGGGGCGATGTTGTCGCAGACGTCGAGGAGGAGGTCGAGGTCCTCCTCGCGCCCGCTCCCCGTCTCGATGCGCTCCATGATCCGCTCGAGCCAGCCGGATCCCTCCCGGCACGGGGTGCACTGACCGCAGGACTCCCGGGAGAAGAACTTGGTGATCCGCCACGCCGCCCGGACTGCGCAGGTGTGGTCGTCCATGACGACCACCGAGCCCGAACCGAGCATCGACCCCGCCGCGGCGACCTCGTCCTGGCCCAGGGGGAGGTCGATCTGGTCCGGTCCGAACCAGGGAGCGGAGACCCCTCCGGGGATGAACGCCTTCAGCTCCCGGCCGTGCGGGATGCCCCCGCCGAGCACCGGGGCGTGGATGAGGTCGGCGAACGTCGTCTTGACCATCTCGATCTCGAAGACGCCGGGGTTGCGCACGTGGCCGGCCAGGGCGAACAGGCGGGTCCCGGTGGAGCGGCCCTCCCCCAGGGCGGCGAAGGCGGCTCCGCCGTGCCGGATGATCCACGGCAGGTTGGACATGGTCTCGACGTTGTTTACCACCGTGGGCTCGCCGTAGAGGCCGATCGCCGCCGGGAAGAACGGGGGCTTGATACGCGGGAAGCCGCGCTTGCCCTCGAGCGACTCGAGCAGGGCGGTCTCCTCGCCGCAGATGTAGGCCCCGGCACCCGGGTGGAGCACGACGTCCACCGAGAACCCCGACCCGAAGATGTCCTCCCCCACGGCACCGTGGGCGTAGGCGTCGTTCAGTGCGGCCTGGACCCGCTCGAGCCCGAGCGCGAACTCGCCGCGCAGGAAGACGAACACCTGGGAGACCTGGAGCGCGTAGGCGGCGATGAGGACGCCTTCGACCAGCTGGTGCGGGTCGCGTTCGACCAGCAGATGGTCCTTGAAGGTGGCCGGCTCGCTCTCGTCCCCGTTCACCACCAGATAGCTGACCGGGTTCTTGCGGAGCATGGACCACTTGCGGCCGGCGGGGAACCCGGCGCCGCCGCGGCCGAGCAGGCTCGCGGCGTCCACCTCGTGGGCCACCGCCTCGGGCGTCATGGTCAGCGCCTTGCGCAGGCCTTCGTACCCCCCGGTGGCCAGGAAGCGCTCCAGCGTGTGGGAGTCGTCGAACCCGATGCGGCTGGTGACGATCCTGGGGGCGTCGGTCACGGCCATCAGGCGGAGCCCTCCTTACGCCCGGCCGCGGCCGCGGCGGCCTCCTCGGCCCGGGCCGCCTGGGCGGCGGCCATGGCGGCCCGCTCGGCGACCACCCGGTCGCGGCCGGCCCGGAGACCGACCGAGCGGCGCACCCGGACCAGCGTGCCGTGCCTCGGGATCTCGTCGGCGCGCGCCCCGGTGCGCAGGTCGGCGACCAGCCGGTCGAACGACTCGGGGGTCTGGGCGCCCACGTACCGGTGGTTGACCTGCACGCAGGGAGCGCGGTCGCAGTCGGCCAGGCACTCGGCCTCCTCGAGCGTGATGGCACCGTCGACGGTCGTCCCGCCGACGTTCACCCCGAGCGAGGTCTCCGCGTGCTCGAGGAGCTCGGCCGCCCCCCCGAGCAGGCAGGCGATGTTGGTGCACACCGACACCAGGTGGGTCCCTACCGGCTCGGTGTGCAGCATGTCGTAGAAGCTGGCGGTGCCGTACACCTCGGCCGGCGTCACCCCGACCAGGGCGGCGATGTCGGCCATCGCCTCGGGGCGGAGCCAGCCGTCCTGCTCCTGGGCGAGATGGCACAGGGGGATGAGGGCGGAACGGGCCTCGGGATAGAGCGCGATCAGCTCGCGGGCCCGCTCGACGGTCTCCGCCGAGAGATGGGAGGGCGCCGGCGGGGCGCCGGCGCGGCGCGGAGCGGGTCCCGGGGACGGCGAAGGCGGCCCGCTCACCGGTCCACCTCCCCCATCACCGGGTCCACCGACGAGCAGACGGCGACGGCGTCCGCCACCAGGCCTCCGCGCATCATGAGGGGGAGCCCCTGCAGGTTGACGAAGCTCGGCCCCCGGATATGCATCCGGTAGGCCTTGGAGGAGCCGTCGGCCACCAGGTAGCAGCCCAGCTCGCCGCGGGGTGACTCGATCGCCACGTAGACCTCCCCTTCGGGGACCTTGAAGCCCTCGGTGAACACCTTGAAGTGGTGGATCAGCGCCTCCATCGACTCGTCGATCCGGGCCCGTGGCGGCGGCGTCACCTTTTTGTCCTGCACCCGGTAGTCGCCCGCCGGCATCTTCTCGACGATCTGGCGGATGATCCGGATGGACTCGCGGATCTCGTTGAGCCGGACCGAGTACCGGTCGAAGTTGTCCCCGTAGGTACCGACGATGACGTCGAAGTCGACCTCGTCGTAGCGGAGGTAGGGCATCGACCGACGGAGGTCCCAGGGCACGCCGGTGGACCGCAGGATGGGGCCGGTGAGACTGAGGGCCAGGGCCTCCTCCGCCGAGATCGTCCCGATCGACTCGGTGCGCTGGCGGAAGACGGGTTGGCCGGTCAGCAGCTCGTCGTACTCGTCGGTGCGGGGCAGCACGGTGTCGCAGATGACGGTGACATCGTCCTCCCATCCGTCGGGCAGGTCGGCTGCCGTCCCTCCGGGACGGATGAAGTTGTGGTTCATGCGCAACCCGGTCGTCTTCTCGAAGAAGGCCAGGATCATCTCCCGCTCACGGAAGCCGTAGATCATCATGGAGGTGGAGCCCAGGTCCATCCCGTTGGTCGCCATCCACATCAGGTGGGACGACACCCGGTTGAGCTCGGTGAGCAGCATCCGGATCCAGTCGGAGCGGGGCGGCATCTCGATCCCGAGGAGCGCCTCCACCGCCAGGGACAGGACCAGCTCGTTGTGGAGGGGCGACAGATAGTCCATGCGCGTGACATTGGTCGAGCCCTGGACGTAGGTGAGCTCCTCGGCGGTCTTCTCCATCCCCGTGTGGAGGTAGCCGATCACCGGCTTGGTGCGCAGGACCGTCTCGCCGTCCAGCTCGAACATCAGCCGGAGCACGCCGTGGGTCGACGGGTGCTGCGGACCCATGTTGATGATCATGGTGTTGTCGTCCGACTGCTCGACGTCGATGTTGGACGGGTCCACCACCACGCCTTCGGGGAGGCGGAGCACCGCCCCCACCTCACGACGGAGCTCACCGGCCCCGGTCGTGCCGCGCCGGGTCAGCTCCTGGCTCCCCTCCGACGTCTCGGCCACCAGCCCGGCCGGCTCTCCGTCCGGCCCGGGGGCGAAGTAGGTCTCGCCGCTGAGCGGCGGGGCGAGATCGGAGTCGGTGCGGACCTCGCCACTCCGGTCCGGCCGCGGCGGTGGCGTCCCGGTCGCACCCTCCACGGCGTCCGTCCCGGCAGCGGTCCCCTCCTCGGGGGTGGGCTCCATCGGATCGCTCACCTGGGCCCCGGGGCGCCCTTGAACTGCACCGGCACCCGCCCGACGCCGTAGTCCTTCCGGAGCGGGTGGCCCTCCCAGTCCTCGGGCATCAGGATGCGGGTGAGGTCCGGGTGCCCGTCGAAGACGATGCCGAACAGGTCGAAGGCCTCCCGCTCCATGGCCTCGACCCCCGGGTAGAGGTCGAACAGCGACGGCACCACCGGGTCCGACTCGGGGACCTGGACCCGGAGCCGCACCCGGCGCGCCGCGCTCAGCGACAGCAGGTTGACCACCACCTCGAACCGCTCGTGGGGGACGCCGTCGGGGAGGCGCCGGTCCGGGTGGGTCAGGTAGTCCACCGCGCACAGGTCGGCGCACATCTCGAACCCGTTCGACCGGTACCGCCCGACCTCGGCGAGGTACTGGGCGCGGGTCGGGTGCACCACCTCCTGGACGGGGCGACCCGGCGCCCGCGAGCTGGCGCCCCCGGAGTCGCTTCCCCCCGCCGGGGCGGGGGTCGGTTGGACGGCGGTGGTCACAGCGGCTCGCCCACGCTACGGGCGATCACCGGATTGCGCCGGGGGGTGCCGAGATGGACGGCATCCGGGCGCTCGGGGGTCCACCCCGAGGTCTCCTCCTCCGACGCGGTGCGGGCGTCCTCGGTGTCGGCCCCCTGCTCGTTCGAGCGGATGTGGCCGCCACGGATCTCGGCCTGCCCCGGGCGACCGCCCTGGCGGCGTTCGGTGATGTCTGCGGTCCGGACCTTCTCGTGGAGGGTGAGGATCGCGTGCATCAGGGTCTCGGGGGTCGGCGGGCACCCGGGTGCGTAGACGTCCACCGGGACGATCTGGTCGACGCCCTGGACGATGGCGTAGTTGTTGAACATGCCGCCGGTGCTGGCGCACACCCCCATCGACAGCACCCACTTGGGCTCCATCATCTGGTCGTAGACCTGACGGAGCACCGGGGCCATCTTCTGGGAGACCCGGCCCGCCACGATCATCAGGTCCGCCTGCCTGGGGGACGCCCGGAAGACCTCCATGCCGAAGCGCGCGAGGTCGAAGTCGGCGGCGCCCACCGACATCATCTCGATGGCGCAGCAGGCCAACCCGAAGGTGGCCGGCCACATCGAGTAGGTCCGTGCCCACTTCACCAGGTCTTCGAGACGGCCGGTCAGGAAGTTGTGCTCGAGGTCCTCGAGGCCCATGCGGGGGTCTCCGCTCTACGCGGCCCGGACCGGTCCGGTCGGGGAGACCGGATCGCCGGGGATCGGGGGGACGGGATCGCCCATCGGGGCGCCCCTCGGCCCCGTCGGTGGACGGGATCCGCCGGTGCCCCCCGGACCGGCGGCGATACGGGCAATGGTCGACTCGGACGTCCGCGAGGGCATGGCCCGCGCCAACCGCTTGGCCGGGCCCCAGGTCAGGGCCCCGTTGCTCACGAGGTACAGGAAGGAGACGAAGACCACGCCGGCGAACACCAGGATCTCGATGAGCCCGAACGAATTGAGCTGGTGGAAGATCACCGCCCACGGGTAGAGGAAGACGATCTCGATGTCGAAGATGATGAAGATCATCGCCACCAGGTAGAAGCGCACCGGGAACCGCGTCGGGGGCTCGATGGTGGGGACGATGCCGCACTCGTACGGGGCGATCTTCGCCGCTGTCGGCCGCTTCTTCGGGGCCAGCATGGCCGACCCGACGAACGAGAGCGCGGCGAAGAGGAACCCGAGGACGATCAGCACGAGGATTGGGAGATAGGCGTCCACCGGGGGTCGTTCTACCACGCAGACGCGCCCTGAGGCACATCGAGCCGCATCGGGCCGGCCCCCCGGAGGCCACCGCGCCCGGGCGCCCCGGGACGCCGCCGCGGCGCGTACCATCGGGGAGCGTGAGCACACCCCGCCCGAGCGCATCCGCCCCGTCCGACGACCTCCGGAGCGGCGACCACCTCCACGACGTACTGGTGGTGGGAGGGGGACCCGCGGGCTCGTCGTGCGCCTACTGGCTGGCCGACGCCGGCTGGGACGTCGCCGTGGTGGAGAAAAAGGTCTTCCCCCGCGAGAAGACCTGCGGAGACGGCCTCACCCCCCGGTCGGTCCGGCAACTGGCGGACATGGGCGTCGAGGGGTCGCTCGTCGGTGCCCACCGCTACGGGGGCCTCCGGGCGCACGCCTACGGTCGGGTCCTCGACCTCCCCTGGCCGGAGCACCCGAGCTTCCCCTCCTACGGGTACGTGATCACCCGTCACGACCTCGACGCCATCGTCAACGAGCGGGCCGCCAAGGCGGGCGCCACCGTGTGGCAGGGCACCGAGGCCGTCGAGCCGATCGTGTCCCCCGCGCCCCCGGGGCCGAGGTCGTCCGCCGGTCTGCCCGCCTGCGTGGGTGCCGTCGTCCGGGAGAAGGACGGGGGTGTCACCCGGGAGGTGCGGGCCCGCTACGTCGTCGTGGCCGACGGCGCCAACTCGAGGTTCGGCCGTGCCCTCGGGACCGCCCGGGACCGGACCCGGCCGATGGGCATGGCCCTGCGCGGCTACTACGCGTCGCCCGGGCACGACCGCACCTTCATCGAGTCCCACCTCGACATCCGCGACGGGGAGGGGAACGTGGTGCCCGGCTACGGGTGGATCTTCCCCCTGGGGGACGGTCGGGTGAACGTGGGGGTCGGCCTGCTCTCCACCGACCAGCGCTGGAAGGGGATCAACACCTCGACCCTGATGGAGCACTTCGTCGCCTGGGCGCCGGCGGAGTGGGAGCTGTCCCCGGCCACCTGCCTCGGCCCGCCCACCGGGGGGAAGCTCCCCATGGGCCTCTCGGTGGGGCCCCGCATCGGCGCCACCACCCTGGTGGTCGGCGACGCGGCCGGCTCGATCAACCCCTTCAACGGGGAGGGCATCGCGTACGGCTACGAGACGGGGCGGCTGGCTGCCGCCTCCCTCGGCGAGGCGCTGCGCGCCGCGGGCGACCGGGGCGACGACGCCGAGACGGCGTTGGCCCGCTACGAGGAGCGCCTCGAGGAGGCCTACGGGCTCTACTACCGGGTGGCGCGGGCATTCGTCCGGATCATCAGCCGGCCCGAGCTGATGAAGCTGTGCGTCGGCACGGGCATGCACTCGGAGTCGCTGATGTCGTGGATCCTGCGGATCATGGCCAACCTCCTCCGCCCGGACGAGATCGGGCCCGCGGAGGCCGCCTACCGGGCGTTGGCGGTCATCGCCTCCCTCGTCCCGGAGACGAACCCGACCGGGACGCTCCGGCTCGCCCCCTGAATCCAGGCCGTCCGAGCTGTCGGGGCCGGGGAGACGCTCGTCCCCGAACCCTCCCCTATCGGTTGGAGGCGGCCGAGATCCGGGTGATCATGGCGTCGTAGGCGGAGCTGAAGGCGGCGGAGGGCACAGCCGGCCCGTTGGTCGACGGCTGGAGCGTCGCCTCGATCCGTCCCCCGATGATGAAGGCACTCCCCACGACCGCTGTCCCCTGGCCGGGGATGGTGAGGGTCGTCAGGTAGCCGAACGCCTGGCCACCGGTCGGTGGCGCCAGCGGCACCGCGGTCACCTGGGCGGTCGTGCCCGGGGCGGAGGCGGAGGCGGCGGCCGTCTCGAACGCCTGGAAGCACGGCACGAAGTTCGGCTTGGTGAACGGAGCGGCGTCGGCGACGGCATCGGCAGGGGTCCGCACCACGTTGGTGCTCGACTGCATCTGGATGTTCGGGTCCGTCGGGCTCTGGAACACCGGCGAGCTGGCCGAGGCGACGACGTCGGCCTGCGGGGTGTCGCCGAAGAGCTGCGAGATCGTGGGCACCGGCATCCCGAGGCAGCCGGCGAAGGCCGCAACCGCCTGGGTCTGGGCTGTTCGGGCGGAAGGCGACGTCGGGGTGGATGTCGAGGTGGGACGCGCCACCGTCCACCCGGGTGGGAGGTCGGCCAGGCGCAGGTTGATGCTCACCGCCAGGGCATGGTCCGCCGCCACCCCGGAGGTGGGTGGGGTGACCGTGGTGGCCGGCGGAGCGGTCGTGGTGGAGCTCCGGTGGACGAGGAAGAAGATTCCGGCCCCGACCACCACGACAATCAGCACGACGAGCAGGATCAGGGTACGGCGGTTGTCCGGCTTCTTCTGCTCCCCCTCGGCGGGCAGCGGTGAGAGCGGCTCGGACCCGGGGGCCGGCGCCCCGACGGCGCCCGCAGGATCCAACCACTGCGCCGCCCCGGTGACCGGGTCGATCTCGGGGCCGGTCGGCGGGGGCGGCGTCGCCCCAATGGGCTGGGTCGGCGGGGGCGGCGTCGGCCCAATGGGCTGGGTCGGCGGTCCGGGGGAAACGGCCCCGGGGGGAGGGGTACCGGCACCGACGGGGGCGGCCGCGGCCGTCTCCGGTCCGGCGGCACCGGCTGCTGCGGCTGCTGCGGCTGCACCGGCTGATGCGGTCTCCGGTCCGGCGGGCGCGGGGGTGCCCCGGTAGTGGGCCAGCCACGCGGGCAGCGCCTGGTCGAGGTAGGCGGCCTGGCCCGGCGAGACGTTCTCCGACGAGAGCAGGAATCGGATGGCCTGGCTGCCGGACGTGAGCACCAGGACCGCCGCCATCGCGCCGTTGGGAAGCTGCACCTGGTCGTGACAGGTCGCCGAGTCCAGCCCCGCCCAAGGGAGGAGCCGATCGGCCTGGGGGGGCGGACCCTGCACGGTGATCCCGTCCGCGGTGAACAGGAGGCTCAGGCCTTCGGTGGTGGCGGTGCCGCGCTCCGGGTCGCCCGCCAGCGCCACCCCGCCGAGCAGCATCCCCTCGGGAGGCAGGTCCATCGCTCCGATCGTCATGTGCGTCTCCTTCTCGTCCTCCGACCCGGAGGGGTCGCCTGCCCCATCCCACCACCGGGGATCCTGACCGTCACCTGTCGGACCCGGCCGGGCGGCTGGTGCGGGGCCCCCGACCGGCGTTGGACGACCATACTGCCGCAGGAGGCAGGGATGAGGGACCGAAGGTCCGACAGGACGGCCCCGGCGTCCAGCCGACGGCGGTCGCCGCTCATACGGCGATCGGCCCGCCCGGCGCGGTGACGAGGCTCTCGAACCTGGCGATCGAGGAGGCGAGGACGCCGGACGGGAACGGGCTCCCGATGGCGAACGCCTGAAGTTGCGCCTCGACCCGGTCATGGCCCACGACCACCTGGTCCATCACCACCGGGACGGTGCTCCCGGCGTCCATCACGGTGAACGACATGGCGATCCCGAGCACGGTCGTGCCGGCCGGCGCCGACAACGGCACCACCGCTGCCGTGGCGGATCCCGGAAGGGCGGTGCCTCCGGATGCCTGGTCGATCCCGAGCTGCAGCTCGGCGGCGGAGAGGGCGGCGAGGCACGACGGGTAGCGGGGCAACCCGAACAGGGCGAGATCACCCTGCGCGTCAGCCTGGGTACGGACCACCGCTGCCACGGTCTGGAGCTCGAGGACGGTGCCGGCTGCGGGACTTCCCGCCTCCCCCCCGGGTGCGGTCGGGCCGACGAACACCGGCGACACCGCCTGCGCGGTCTGGTCGGTGGCCTGGCCCCCGAGGAGCACGCTGGCCTGGCTCTGGTCGATCCCCATGCACTGTGTGAAGGTCAGCTCGATCCCCAACTGGGCGTTGTGCGCCGACTGGCCCGCCGGAGCGCCGCCGGTCCCGGGCTGCCAGCCCGCCGGGAGGTCGCTCTGGGTCAGGAGCAGTCCCTGGGCCAGCTGCTGGTCGGGCGCCACGGTGGCCGCCGACGGTGCGGCCATCCGGGAGGACCGGTCGGGGTGGGAGAGCGCCACCGCCAGCGCAACGCTGCCGCTCAAGAACACCAACGCCCCGGCCAGCAACGACCACCGTCTACGGCGGCGGAGCCACGGGCGACCGGCTTCAGGGGTGATCCCCCCGAACCCGGACGGCAGCGGTGGGGGTCCGACGGGCGGTGCGACGGCCCGGTCGGACGCGCCAGGGACCGCTCCGGGGGCCGGCCCACCGGACGGGTCGGTAGCGGTCACCGGCCCGCCTCGTCCTCCGCCGCAATCTCCGCCGCCATACCCTCCGCCACCTCCCCCGCAACCTCCACCGTCCACGCCAGGTCGGCGTCGCTGTGGGCGACCGAAGGGAACGCGGCTTCGTAGGGCCCGGGGGCGAATGCGATCCCGCGCTCCAGCATCCCCCGGAAGAACCGTGCGTACCTCCCGGTGGCGGCCGCGCGCGTGGCTCCGTCGAAGTTCACGATCGGGTCGGACCCGGCGGGGACGAAGGACACACCGACGAGCGGTCCCACCGAGGGGACGCGAGCCTCCACCAGCCCGGCTCGGCCCGACCGGCCGAGCCCGTCGTTGAGGCTCTCTTCCAGGCGGGCGGCGAACGAGCCCACCCGGTCGGACAGCCGGCGGTACCTGTCGGGGTCCATCGCTTCGAGGACGGCGAGTCCCGCCGCGGTCGCCAGGGGATTGCCCGAGAGCGTCCCGGCCTGGTACACAGGCCCTTCAGGCGCAAGCACCGCCAACACGTCGCGCCGCCCGCCGAACGCCCCGACCGGGAGGCCGCCGCCGATCACCTTGCCGAAGCACCACAGGTCCGGCGTCACCCCGGACCATCCCGACGCCCCGGCCGGTCCCAGCCGGAACCCGGTGATGACCTCGTCGAAGATCAACAGCGCACCGCTCTCGTCACAGGCCCGCCGGAGGCCGGGGAGGAACTCCTCCACCGGGGCGACCAGCCCCATGTTGGCGGCGACCGGCTCGACAATCACGCAGGCCACGTCGTCGCCGATCGCCGGGACGACGTTGTACGGGACGACCAGCGTGTCCGCCACCGCTCCGGGGGGGACGCCGGCCGAGTCTGCCAACCCGAGGGTGGCCACCCCGCTCCCGCCTCCGGCCAGCAGGCCGTCGGAGTGCCCGTGGTAGCAGCCGGCGAATTTCACGATCCGTGACCGTCCGGTGGCGCCGCGGGCCACCCGGATGGCACTCATGGCCGCCTCGGTCCCCGACGACACCAGGCGTACCTGCTCGCAGCCGGGCACTCGATCGCAGATGGCCTCGGCCAGCAGCACCTCGCCAGGGGTCGGCGCGCCGTAGGTCGTCCCGCGCCCGGCCGCCTCGACCACCGCGCGCACCACGGCGGGGTCCGCATGGCCGAGGAGGGACGCTCCGTAGGACTGGACGAAATCGACCAGCCGGTTCCCGTCGGCGTCCCAGACGTAGGCGCCCTCGCCCCGCTCGACGAAGTAGGGATGCCCCCCGACAGAGCGGAACGAACGGACCGGGGAGTTCACACCCCCCGGGATGACGGCGACCGCCCGCTCGAACCACCGCTCGGAGCGGTCGCGCTCAGCCATCCGCCAGCAGTGCGGCCAGGTGGCCTGCGAAGTAGGTGAGCACCAGGTCCGCCCCCGCCCTCTTGACCGCGGTGATCTGCTCGACCGCCACGGCGTCACCGTCGATCCACCCTCGCTCCGCAGCGGCCTGCACCATGGCGTACTCGCCGCTCACGTGGTAGGCGGCCACCGGGATGTCGACCGCGGCCCGGACGTCGGCGATGACGTCGAGGGAGGTGAGCGCCGGCTTCACCATCACGACGTCGGCACCTTCGTCGACATCGAGGAGGACCTCGACCAGGGACTCACGGCGGTTCCGCACGTCCTGCTGGTAGGCGCGACGGTCCCCCCCTCCGGCGATCGACACCTGTGCGGCGTCGCGGAACGGTCCGTACAGAGCGGACGCGTACTTGGCGGCGTAGGCCATCACCGCCGCGGACGTGAGCCCGGCGCCGTCCAGAGCCTTCCGGATCGCAGCGACCTGGCCGTCCATCATCCCGCTGGGTGCGACCACGTCAGCCCCGGCACGCGCCTGGGACACGGCGATCTCGCCGTAGAGGGGAAGCGTGGCGTCGTTGTCGACCTCCCCGGACCGGGGGTCGACGATCCCGCAGTGGCCGTGGGAGGTGAACTCGTCGAGGCAGCAGTCGGCCATGAGGACGACGGACTCCCCCACCCGGTCGCGAACCGCGGCCAGGGCCCGCTGGGTGATCCCGCCGGGAGCGTACGCCTGGGTGCCCGCGGCGTCCTTGTCCTCCGGGCGGGGGAGCCCGAAGAGGATGACCCCGGGCACACCCAGGCCGGCCAGACGCTCCACCTCGGCGACCAGCGAGCCCACCGTGTGCTGCACCACGCCCGGGAGCGAGGGCACGGACCGGGGCTCCGCGATCCCGTCGGCCACGAACAGCGGCGCCACCAGGTCGTCGACGGTGAGCACCGTCTCCGCCACCAGACGGCGCATCGCCGGCGTGCGGCGCAGGCGGCGGGGCCTCCTGGTCAGGGGCCGCGGGGGCGGGGGGGCGGACGACACGGTCCCCTCAGCCTACGGCAGCACGATCGCGTGCACGCCGGGCGGCGGGTGCCAGGCGACGACGAACACGCCCGAACGGTCGAGGACGACCCGGGCACGGTCCCGGGACGTCAAGGTGGACACCGCGGCCAGCGCCGAAGCCGGTGGCACGGATTCGATCCCCTGGTCCGGGACGACGACGAAGTAGACCTCCGGCTCAGTCACCGGGAACGCCTGGGGCGCCGCCAGGTACGGGTAGACCGAACGCCGCTCGGCGAACCGGCCGATCACGCCCTGCGAGGCGACCACCTCGGCGTCCGGCGGCACCAGCGGGAGAACGGTTCGCAGCGCCGCGGCGGTGGCGGCGTCGACCCGCCACCAGTCGCCCCTGATCGACGCGTATACCGGGACGCTCTGGACGAGGCTCAAGGCGGCCACCCCCAGTGCCAGGGTGACGGCCAGCGCGGTCCGCCGACGCCGCGCCGTCTCAGGACCGTGCCGCAACCGGGCACGGCGGTCAGGACCGTGCCGCAACCGGGCACGGCGGTCAGGACCGTGCCGCAACCGGGCACGGCGGTCAGGACCAGGGGCGACCCGCAGCAGCACCATCACCGTTCCCACGAACACGAACGGGACGACGGCGACGGTCTGGAACGCGATCGTCGGCGTGAGGAAGGCCGGGTTGGCGTTGAGCGCGGCCGGACCGAGCACCCCGAGCGCCACCAGGAACCCCCAGGGCGTCACCACCCCGAGCAGTCCGCCGGACGCCACCACCCTGCCCATGCCCGCCCGCCGGTCGAACAGCCGCTGCAGGGCACGCGCGGGGTGGAGCACCAGCGCCCGCAGGACGGAGAGGCTTCCCGCCCGCGGCCCGGCACCCACCAGGTACCCGTAGTTGGTGACGATGCCGCTACCCCGGTTTCCGCCCGCCAGCGCGATCAGTGCCAACCACCCGAGCGCCAGTGCCCCGAGCGCCACCGGCCAGCGGAGCCCGCCGTCCTTGCGGACCCGGCGCGACACCAGCCCGGCGATCGCCACGCAGGCCACGATCACGGTCACCACGTCCCCGAAGAGCAGGGCCACCGCTCCGGCGACCAGGGCCACCCGGGGACGGCCCCGCCACAGCGCGTAGGCGGACCAGACCACGAACGGCAGCCCGAGGACCTCGAAGTGCACGTCGAACGACGCCACCTGGTACCACCAGGGGTTCCACACCAGCGCCACCAGGGCGGCCACGCCCGCGAGCGAACGGCGGCTTTCCATCCGCTCCTCGATGACGCGGGCCGCCCAGACCAGGGCGGTCGCCTCCGTGGCCACGACGGCGACGTCCTGGAGCCACACGAGCTGGAGGGAGGAGGGCCACAGCCGGCCGACCAGGGCGATCGGCCACATCGCCAGCTCGAAGTGGCTCTGCCAGAACGGGTAGGGAGGCGACTGGATGGTGTCGACCGGGTTGAGATGGCCGTGCCCGATGAGCCACCAGGCCTGGGCGTACGTGCCGAAGTCGTCGGTCAGGTCGAACCGGTGGTAGAGGAAGGCGCTGTAGGCGAGGAGGCCGGCCACCTGCACCCCCAGCACCACCACGGTGGCCACCCAGAACGGCCGCATCCCGCGGGCCGCCAACGAGCGCCAACGGGCGCGTACCCCGGCGCCGCGGGAGTCCCCGGTCGCCGGTGGTACCGGAGCTCCCGCACCGTCTTCCGAGGGACTGTCTCCCGGGGCGGTGTCCGCCGATGTGGTGTCCCCTCCCCCGCCGCTGCGGATCCCCGTGCCGGTCCGCGGGAGGGCGTCACGGCCCTGCCCCCGTGGCGGCGGGGTGTGCGGCGGCCGCCTGCCGTCGACGGGGGGCGTCACGGCTCCTGCTGGTGCTCCCGCTGCTGCCGCCGCCGTCCACGGTCGGTCGCGCCGCGACGGTCGGCCACCGCCGCCACCACCGCGTCGACCAGGCCCGCCACGTCGTGCACACCCGCCTCGCGGTCGACATGGGACCCGGCGCCGCGCACCGCCGCGGACGTGACCGGTCCGATGGTGACCACCACAGGGGGGAGCCCGTCGGCGCCGAGGAGCCCGACCGTCCGCTCCACCGTCGACGTGGAGGTGAAGGCGATGGCCTCGGCGGTGCGGGCTTCCGCCAGCGCCTCCGGGGTCGGCTCGGACCCGACCGTGCGGTAGGCGACCACCTCGTCGACCACCCAGCCCTTCGCCCGCAGCCCGCGGGCGAGCACGTCACGCACCGTCTCGGCCCTGGGGAACAACACCGGGCGCGCCGACGCGCCTGCTGCGGGGAACTCGTCGGCCAGCGCCTCGGCCACCGCGGAGGACGGCACCAGGTCGGCCGGGCGGCCGCGTCCGGCCAGGGCCCGCGCCGTGGCCGGGCCGACGGCCGCCCAACGGGGCACCGACAGGGGAGCACCGGCCGTGCCGGCCGCCGCGTCGAAGGCATCGAAGAACGGGTCCACCGCGTTGGCCGAGGTGAACACCACCCATTCGTACTCCCCGCCCGCGGCCCGGCGGGCGCGTTCCCCCAGTGCCTCCCCTCCATCGGCGGGGGTCCCGATGGCGATGACCGGGAGCTCGACCACGTCGGCGCCCAGCGCCACCAGGCGGTCCACCAGCGTCGACGCCTGCGTCCGCGCCCGGGTCACCACCACACGCCTCCCGGCGAGCGGGAGTCGTGAGCGCGGCATTGAGCGAGCCTAGAGCGCGGGAGGGGATGGGAGGGAATGGCGGGCCGCCTCGCCGCGGCGAGGGGTCGCCGACGACCGGGTGCCCGGTCAGCCCGCGCCGAAGAACGGGGCGTCCACCGCGAAGACGCCTCCGTCGCCACCGACCAGCCAGTACCCGCCGGTCGCCAGGTCCGCGGACATCCCCACGATGGGCTTGTTGAGCGTCAGGTTCCCCAGCGACCCGTGGAACGCCGCATCGCCGAAGGCGAAGATGCCGCCGTCAGAGGCCACGAACCAGTAGCCGCCGCTGGTGGCGGTCGCCGCCATGCCGTTGACCGGCCGGTTCAGGCGGATCGACCCGGTCGAGCCGAAGAACGGGGCGTCGATGGCGAAGATCCCGCCGTCGCTGGCCACCAGCCAGTAGCCCCCGGTCGCCAGGTCCGCAGCGATGCCGACAACCGGCTGGTTCAGGGGCCTACCCCCCATCGAGCCGTGGAAGACGGCATCCCCGAAGGCGAAGATGCCGCCGTCGCTGGCCACCAGCCAGTAGCCCTTGCCGTCCCGGGTGGGTGCGAGGTCCACCACCGGGGCGTTGAGGGCCATCCCCCCCATCGAGCCGTAGAACCCGGCATCCCCGAAGGCGAACGTGCCGCCGTCGGCTGCGACCAGCCAGTAGCCGCGCCCGTCGGTGGTCCCGACGATGTGGCTGATGGGGGCGACCAGGTTGAGGCCCGACGCGTTCCCGTAGTCCTGGGCGTCGCCGTGGGGGGTGACCGCGCCGTTCGACCACGCCACCCAGTAGCCGCCGCCGTCGGGCGTCGAGGCGATGCCGACGGCTACCGGTGCCGGGGCGTAGTTGAGGGCGACCAGGGCGAGGTTCGTCCCGCTCGCGTCGCCCAGCACCAACGAGCACCGGAGGTAGCCCTGCGCCACCTGGGACGCGGTCGGAGGGCAGACGGCCGCGGGATCAGGGGCGGCGAACGGATCGGGGACGGAGAACGTCCCGTCGAGCTGCCCGGCACCGTTGGCGGTGAAGGTGGCCACATTGGGGTCGACGTCGTTGGCCGAACCCGAGCTGAAGAACAGCGGGCTCACTTCGGCGGCGTAGACGGTGTCGCCCGGGGCCCATCCCGTGCAGGCGATGGCCACCGTCGACCCGGGGCTGACGTTCGGGACCAGGGTGGACTGCCCGTTGAAGGTACAGGACGCAGTCACCGCGTGGGGACGGGGCTCCCCGGACGGCGTCCGTCCGGAGCTGGGCGCGGACCCGTCGGGCACCGGCCATGCGGCACGGGCCAGGACCGCCGCCGGCGTGGGAAGCGGGCGGGCGCCGACGGCCGAGGCCCCGACCGGACCGGCACCGAAGACCGCGGGGACGACCATCCCGGCGACCATCCCGAGCACGGTGGCCGCCACGGACCATCCGCGCGGACCTCCGATCCGCAACCGCCCTGCGACCTCCGGCCGATGCACCATGGACTTCTCCCCGCCTGTCTCCACCCTGACCCGAGGATGGTAACAGTCGGAGCCCACGGTGCACCGGACCCACGGGACGACGCGCCGCGAGGTCCCGTGCGACCTTCCCGCTCCGGTCGCCCGGGACGGAGGACGGCGGATCGGTCCGGCGCCGGCCACGCCGAGGCCCTGTTCGTCGACGGCAACGGGACGCGGTGGGCGCTCCCGCGCGCCGTCACGGGGCGCCGGTGGGCGCCGTCCCCCGGACATGGACGTCGAGGGCGGCTACCGGGCCGATCACGATGGTCGCCGGCGCAGGCAGGTCCACGGCAGCCAGGCCGGCCAACGAGGTCCGCACCACCCGCTGCCGGTCGGTGGTCCCCCAGTGGACCACCGCCACCGGGGTGCCCGCGGAGCGCCCGGCGGCCAGCAACGCCTCGGCGATGGCCCCGCGGTGGGCCATCCCCATCAGCACCACGAGGGTGCCCCCGGTGACCGCCAGGGCCGCCCAGTCCGCGGCCCCCGGCACGCCGCCGGGCTCCTGCGGGGTACCGGCGTGGCCGGTGACGACCGTCACCGACGCCGAGACCCCCCGGTGGGTCACCGGGATGCCTGCCGCAGCGGGGGCGGCGAAGGCGGACGTCACACCGGGCACGACCTCGAACCGGACCCCGGCGGCCGCCAACGCCTCGGCCTCCTCCCCTCCGCGTCCGAAGACGAACGGGTCACCCCCCTTGAGTCGGACCACCAGGCGACCGGTGCGGCCCTGCTCCACCAGCAACCGGTTGATGTCGTGCTGACGGATCGGCTGGCCGGGGACCTTGCCGACGTCGATCACGGACGCCGACGCCGGGGCGAGATCGAGGAGCTCGCGTCCGATCAGCCGGTCGTGGACGACGACGTCCGCCGAACCGAGGAGCCCGGCACCGCGGACGGTCAAGAGGCCGGGATCACCCGGTCCGGCCCCGACCAGGTAGACCGTCATGGCTGCGGTCGGCCTCCTGGACGAACGGCCTCGTCACCCGCGCCCCACGCCCCGAGGGACCGTCCACCCGAGCGGTCCAGGAGGGCCCGGGCCACCGACCGGCCCAGGTGCCCCGGATCGGTACCGGTCCCCATCCGGCGGAGCACCACGTGGCCGTCCTCGCTGGCCAGCATCCCGGTCACGGTGAGCGAGCCGGCCGGCACCCCGGCGTCCTCGCAGGCGACGGCCAGCGCGCCGACTGGCTGGGTGCAGCCGCCCCCGAGCTCGGCCAGGTAGGCCCGCTCCGCCTCCACCGGCCTCCGCACCCACGGGTCGTCGATGGCCGCCAGCGCCTCGCGGACCGCATGGTCGTCTTCCCGGCACTCGACGGCGATCGCACCTTGGCCCACCTGGGGCACCATGGTCAGCGGACCCAGCCGCTCCACCGGGAGCCCGGCCTCGTTCTCCCAGCCCAGCCGCTCCACGCCGGCCACGGCCACCACCACGGCGCCGACGCCCGCCGTGCCCACCGCGGCCAGGCGGGTGGCTAGGTTCCCCCGCAGGTCGGCGAACACGAGGTCGGCCCGGAGGTTGGCCAGCTGCACCCGCCGGCGGGCGGAGCCCGTGGCGACCAGGGCCCCGCTCCCCAGGGTGTCGAGGGTGGCCCCCACCAGGAGGTCGTGCGGATCGGCCCGTTCCGGGAACGCGGCCAGCACCAGGCCCGGGACCAGCAGCTCCGGCGCGGAAGGGAGGTCCTTGGCCGAGTGCACCGCCGCATCGGCCTCGCCCCGCACCACCGCGGCCTGCACCTCCTTGACGAAGACCCCTTGGCCTCCGATGGAGCGCAGGGGCACATCCGCCCGCCGGTCCCCCTCGGTGTCCACCACCACCACCGTGGTCGGCGTCCCCTTGCGCCCGAGGAGCTCCGCCACCCGGTGGGTCTGCCAGCGGGCGAGGGGGGACCCACGGGTAGCCAGCCGCAGCGGCGTTCCGGCTGGCTTCATCCGGCTCCGGACCTCAGAGGTCGAACAACGAGCGCAACGATTCGACCAGGCGTTCGCCGCGCGACGTCCCGGCGGCATCCTTCAGGGCCACGGTCGGCTGGTGGAGGAGCGTCGCCATCGTGGCCCGGGTCACCCGGTCGACCTGGTCCCACTGCGCCTCGGTCAGATCGGCGTGCCTGGCCCGCTGGCGGTCCAGCTCGCGCCGGCGGGCGTCCTCTGCCCGCGCCCGGAGGGCGGCGATCACCGGTGCGGCCCCTCGGGCCCGGATGGCCGAGCGGTAGCGCTCGAGCTCGTCGGCGATGATCTCGCGGGCGTGCTCCACCTCGCCCTGGCGGCCGGTCAAGGCGGCCTCCACCGCGCGGCGGAGGGCGTCCATGTCGAGCAACGTCACGCCCGCCAGGTCGGCGGCCCCCGGCTCCACGTTGCGCGGCATCCCGAGGTCGACCACCAGCAGCGGCGGGCGTCCCTCCCGTCGCGACGCCACCGTGGCGAGCAGGTCGCGGTCGACGACCGGCTGCGTGGACGCCACCGAGGTGAACACCACGTCGGCCGCGACCAGATCGTCGCCCAGTCGGGACAGGTCGGTCGCCCTGGCCCGCTCCGCCAGCGGACCGGTCAGGCTCCCCACCAGCGTCCGGGCGCGTTGGGCGGTCCGGTTGGCGACCACCACGGACGACGGGTCGTGGGCGTCGAGTGCCCGCGCCACCCCGTCCCCCATCTCACCCGCCCCGACCACCAGGACCCGGGAGCCCGTCAGACGGCCGCCGAACCGCTCCGCGGCCAGCGCCACCGCTCCGTGGGAGAGGGAGGTGATGCCCCGGGCGATCGCCGTCTCCGAGCGCACCCGGCGCCCGGTACCCACCGCATGGCGGAACAGGGTCCCGAGCACCGGCCCGGACGCCCGCTCGCGCTGGGCCCGCTCCCAGGCGCGCCGGACCTGTCCGAGCACCTCGGACTCGCCGAGCACGGCCGAGGCGAGGCCGGAGGCGACCGAGAACAGGTGCTCGACCACGTCGTCGTCGAACCGGACGGTGAGATGACCGGCCAGCCCGTCCGCGCTGGAGCCCCCCAGCCCGGCCAGGAACTCCTCGATCTCCTCGACACCGTCGTGGAAGCGCTCCACCACCGCGTAGACCTCGGTCCGCAGGCAGGTCGAGAGGATCACCGCCTCGGAGAGGTTGGACTGGTCGCGGAGGGACGCCAGGGCCTTGGGGAGCTGGTCGTCGGCCACCGACACCTGTTCGAGCAGGTGCAACGGCGCCGTGGCCTGGTCGATCCCTACGACGACGACGGACACGGGGTCGCCCCACCCACCTCTCGATCGCTCACAGCCTCACCACGCGTGGTCAACCTCTTCGAATCGGTGCAGCCCGGACCATCAAGCATGCCGGTCCGGGGCATGTCCCGCCAGTCGCGGCACCGGGAGCGGTGTCTTCCGGCGCTCCCGGTCGGCACGACTGCGCCGGAGGGACGCCGGCGCCCTGCCTCAGTCGACGCCGGTGGAGGTGAGACCGATCGAGCGGATGACCGGCATCGAACCGTCCCCTCCGGGAGCGACCATCCTCGACTGGTAGAAGCTCATGATCTGGAGCTCGATGCTGAGGTCGACGTAGCGGAGCAGGATCTCGGGGCCGACGGTGAGCACCTTGGGCGCGAAGTTGAGGAGCGACCGGACACCGGCCTCGATCAACAGGTCTGCGACCCGCTGGGCGGCCGAGGCGGGCGTGGCGATCACGCCGATGGCCAGCGGCTGCTCGGAGACGATGGCCTCCAGGTCGTCGAGGTGCCGGACCGTGACGTCGCCGACCGACTCGCCGACGATGGCGGCGTCGGTGTCGAGGAGCGCGACCACCCGGAACCCCCGGGCGGCGAACCCCTGGGAGTGCGCCAGGGCGCGGCCCAGGTTCCCGATGCCGACGATCACGACCGGCCATACGTGGTTGAGGCCCAGCTCGCGGTCGATCTGCTCGATCAGGAACGCGGTGTCGTACCCGGCCCCCCGGGTCCCGAACGAGCCGAGCATCGAGAGGTCCTTGCGGACCTTGGCCGCATTGACCCGGGCCAGCGACCCGAGCAGCTCCGACGAGACGGTCGTCGTCCCCGCCCGCAGCACCTCCTCGAGGATCCGTTGGTAGACCGGCAGGCGGCCCACGGTCGCTTCCGGGATGCGCCGATGGGGGGGAAGACCGGGTTCGGAGGGCGAGGGCGTCGGCACCGGGACGGATCGTAGGACCTTCCCGCGACCCAAGGGAAACCCGGTTCAGGTCGGTCGGGCGATGGTGACCGGCCGGCCGGCCGTCTCGATCCCCACGAGCGCGCTCGCCGGGGCGCGATCGAGCACGAGCGCCACCTGGCCGGCTCCGTCGACGAGCAGGCCGAGCTCGCCGGGGCGGAGGTCGGCAAAGCCGACCACCCGGCGGGCCGGACGGGACGACCCACCGATCTCGACCGACGCCGCCCCGCCCACCGCCATTCCGAGTGCGTCGAGCTCGCCCCGCCCGGCGCGCAGGGCCACGTTCCCGAACCGGTCGACGCGGGCCGACTCGGTCCGGAGGATGTGCCCGTCGACCGTGGCGGTGGGCACCTCGGGTGCGGGGACGAGCGAACCGGGGTCGATGCGAGCGCCCACCTCGGCGGGATCACGGCCGAGGGCGAGGTGGGCCGCGACCGGGGCGAACAGGTCCCGGCCGTCGAAGGTGGGACCCCACCGTCCGGCCCCGGCCGGGATCCGGAGGGCGAACGCCTGCACCGGGCCGCCGACGGCCGTCACCGGTGGCACGAGCAGCCCGTTGTCGGGGCCGACGAACCACGCGGGGCCGTCTCCGCGGTCTCCCCGGTCGGCACCGGTGGGGCCGGGACGTGATGGGGCGGCGGAGCCGGCGGTGGAGCGGACCTCCACGGCCAGACCTCGACGGGCGGTGCCGACTCCGGGGTCCACCACTGCCAGCACCACACCTCGACCGAGGTGCGGCACGCTCCGTACCAGGGTCGCCGCCCCCTCACCCACGTCGAACGGGGTCACGGCGTGGGTGATGTCGATCACCGATACCCCCGGTGCGAGCCGGTGGAGCACCGCGTGGACGACCCCGACGAACTCGTCCTCCGTCCCGTAGTCGGAAAGGAAGTAGACAGCCGGGGAGGCCCGCTCACCCACCGTGGGTACCCCTGTCGTCGGGCGCAGCTGCCGGGCTCAGCCGGCCTTGGTGTAGCGGTCCGCCAGGTAGCTCGCCAGGTCGTCCTCGCGGATCCTGAGCGACTTGCCGATCCGCACCGCGGCCAGCGTGCCCGAGTTGATCAGGCGGTACACCGTCATGGTGGAGACCCGCAGCGTGGCCGCCACCTCGATCACCGTCAGGAACCGCGACTCGTCGTATCCGTCCGTCATCCGTCTGCATCCTCCCCTCGGGAGGAGCGTAGGTCACGGCAGACGGCCGGGAAAGTGGCCTTGGCGACCCGGTGCGCCCGCGCCGGGCCGACCCGGAGTCAGCGCCCGAGCTGCCTCGAGCGCTCGACCGCAGCCGCCACCGCCTCGATGAACGCCGACCGCACCGCCTTGAACTCGAGGGAGCGGAGCCCGGCCGCCGTGGTCCCGCCCGGGGAGGTCACCGACGCCCGCAGGGTCGCAGGGTCTTGGCCCGTCTCGTCGAGCAGGCGAGCCGAGCCGAGGAGGGTGCCGACCACCAGGGTCCGGCTCACCTCACGGGTCAACCCGGCCATCACGCCGGCCTCGATCATCGCCTCGGCCATGAGGAACACGTACGCCGGCCCCGAGCCCGACAGACCGGTCACTGCGTCGAGCTGGCGTTCGGGCAGCCGGACCACCGTGCCCACCGCGGCCAGGATGCCCTCGGCCCAGTCGAGGTCGGCAGCCGACGCATGAACTCCGCCGGCCATGGCGGCTACCCCCGCACCCACCAGCGAGGGCGTGTTGGGCATCGCCCGCACCACCACCGAACCGGGCGGGAGGGTCGCCTCGAGCCGTTCGGATGCAAGTCCGGCCACGATGGAGAGCACCCGTCGGATCCCCGCCGCCCCGAGGGTCCGGCACGCCCCTTCGGCCACGTCCGGCTTCACCGCCAGCACGGCGCCCTCGGCCTCGATCGGGCCGTCGCCGACGGTCAGACCGGGATGCGAAGCGGCGAGGGCCTCCCGCCGGGAAGGGTCCGGCTCGCTGACGGCGAGGTCCGCCGCCGGCGCCCAGCCGCTCTCCACCAAGCCGGCCAGGAAGGCGGTTCCCATGGCGCCACCGCCGACGATCAGGAGCTTTACGGGCATTGGCGCGACGCTAGCAGTGGGCCGTGTCGGGCCGGGTCCTCGGGCGCCGGCGGAACCGCGCCCCGAAGCCGAGTGCCATCGCAGTCGGGAAGCACTCCTCGACGCACGCCAGCGTCGTTCCGACCACCCGGTCGAGCTCGGCGTCGTCGACCCGTTCGACCGGGACCCTCCCTACCAGCTCGACTCCGCCCTCCTGTCCCAGCGCGAAGGCCATCCCGAACAGGTCGGCGTTCCGCCGGAGCAGGTACTCCCAGGTCTCCCGGACCGCCTCCTCGGGCGCCGGCATCAGCTGGGCGTGGTGGAAGAGCGTCCGTTGCCGCAAGGTGAGCCAGACCGTGATGACGTCCTTCTCCTCCCCCCGCATCCGGACATACCAGGCGGGGGCCCCGCTCAGCGCGTCACCCCCCGGCTGGGGACCGGCGGCGGTGACCGTGCCCCCTGCGGAGGCGGCCGCCCCCGCCGTCCACGCGTCGAGCACCGCCACAAGCCGCTCGCGTTCGGCAGCGGTCGGAACGCCCGACCACCGGTCGCTCACCGTCCGGAGGGCCCGGATCGGGCCCGACCCGCCCGGGGCGCCGGGGCCGTACCCGGGACGGACGGAGGCGGGGTGGTCCGATGGGGCCGGGACGTCAGGAGCACTCGACCAACCGGCCGGCGGTGAGGTCCTCGTAGATCTCGCGCAGGAGGTGGGCGGCACGCGCCCACGTGTACCGCCGGGACCGCAGCACCGATCCGGTCGACAGCCGCTGTGCAAGGAGCGGCTCGGCCAGGATCTGGCGCACCCAGGCGGCGAACGCCGCCGGGTCCGAGCGGTCGACCAGGTAGCCGGTGCGGCCGTGGTCGACGAGAGTCCGCAGCCCGCCGACGTCGGAGGCCACCACCGGCGTGCCACAGGCCGCCGCTTCCAGGGCCACCAGGCCGAAGGACTCCGAGCGGCTGGGCACCAGGCAGACATCGGCGGCGCGGTAGTAGGTGGACAGCAGCTCGTGGGGACGGGGCGGGACGCAGACCACCCGGCCCTCGAGACCGAGCTCGTGGACCAGGCTCGCCGTCCGGGCTACCTCGTCGGCGCCCCGGGGCCCGCTCGGCCCGCCGACCACGGCCAGCCGCGCGTCGGGGTGGCTGTCCGTGAGGGCGGCCAAGGTCTCCACGGCCACGTCCACACCTTTCAGGGGTTGGATCCTCCCCACGAAGAGCAGGAGCGGGCTGTCGGCGGGCAACCCCAAGGCGCGCCGCGCCTGCGGGCGGTGACCGGGGCCGAAGAACGCGTGGTCCACACCGGGGGCCACGATGCGGATCCGGGAGGGATCCGCCTGGTAGAGGTCGGTGATCTGCTCCGCCTCGACCGAGCAGGAGGCGAGGACGGTGTCCGAGCAGCGGATGATCCGCGCCTCCTCCTCGGCCCGCCGGACGGCGGAGTCCGCCTCGACCTCCTCAGGGCTGCTCTCGGCCTTCACCCGGTCGAGCGTGTGGAAGGTCGACACCAGGGGGATGTCGAGCTGGTGCTTGATGTGATGTCCGGCCATGCCGCTGAGCCAGTAGTTGGCGTGGACGGCGTCGTAGGGCAGGTCGGCACCCGTGCAGTCGAGGACCTTCAGCACCCCGTCGGCGAACTCGTCGACCACCCGCGGCAGCGCCTCCTTCGCCATCGGCGCCGGGGGTCCCGCGGTCACATGGTGCACACGGAACCCCGGCTCCACCGTGACCACGGCCGGGAGGACATCGGAGGAGGCCCTGGTGAACACGTCGCATTCGACCCCGGCCCGGGCCAGCGCGGACGACAGCTCGCGGACATAGACGTTCATGCCTCCGCCGTCGCCGCTGCCGGGCTGCGCGAGCGGCGAGGTGTGCAACGAGAGAACCGCGAGTCGCCTCATGTCGGCCAGAGCCTACCGGGAGGGGCCCTTCACCCGGCGGCCGCCCCGGGGGGCACCCGGACCTCCCCGGCCTCCGCCACGGCCGCCTCGGCGGACCGGTCGTCGTTCTCGTGCCGGAACGAGAGGTAGATCCTCATCAGGGCCTGCTTCTGCTCCTCGGTGAGGCGATGGTCGGAGAGGATGTAACGCCCCAGGTCGGAGTCGCCCTCGGGCTTCTCCAGGATCCCCGCCTGCACGTAGAGGGTCTCCGCCGAGATGCGCAGCGCCTTGGCGATCTGCTGGAGGATCTCCGCCGACGGCCGGCGCAGTCCCCGCTCGATCTGGCTGAGGTAGGGGTTGGAGATGCCGGCGAGCTCGGAGAGCCGCCGGAGGGACAGCCGGGCGTTCCCACGCTGCTCGCGGATGAACGAACCGAGCTCGTTGAACCGCTCCGGCAGCTCCTTGACGAACTGAGCGCCGTCCCGGTGGTCACCGTGCGCGCCGTCCCGGTGGTCACCGTGGGAGCCGGCGTGCTCCCCCCCTGGTCGGTGCGGGTCCCTGGGCATCGCTCGCGACGGACCGCTAGGAGAGCAGGCCGTCGACGGACGCCTGTCCGGTCTTGTACCGGCTCACCAGCTCGGCCTGCAGACCGTCGATCCGGACGTGGAGGGCCCGTCGCTCGCGCGAGATCCGGTGCTCGACGGTCTCGAGATCCGCGGCGAGGGAGCGCAGGCCGTCCGCGTCGAGCTGCCCGAGCCGACCGATCCCCTCCGCCCCGAGCACGCTGTCGATCTCCTCGGTCAGCTCGCTCACCTCCGTGTCCGGGGAGAGGAGCAGGGGGAGGCGACCAGGGCCCGCCGGGCGGCCGGGACCTGCCGACAGGATGACCGGCATCTCTTCCACCAGCATCCCGAGGTCGTCCGGGGAGCGCGACGCGCTGCGGTCGAGGTAGGCGTGCACGATGTCGAGACGACCTTGCGCAAGGCGTCGCAGGTAGGACAGCGACACCTCCGCCTCCTGGCACTCCGCCCGCTTGGCGCGGATCGTCTCGAGCGGGAGGGACTCGATGTCGTCGAGGTAGGACTCGTCGAGGAGCCGGACGAGTTCGGTGCGGAGGCTCGCCATCAACCAGGAGCGTAGCCGTGCCACGGGCCCCGTCCCACCCTGGCGGGCGGAGCGTACCGGTAACATGCGTGGCCGATCACCAGGGCGGCGGGCACCGGTCCGAAGGTGCGGCTGTCGGTGCTGGCGCCGGGGTCGTCCCCGCGTACCTCGATGGCCCCCGATGCGCCGTCGACCGACCGGACCCGTTTCACGAGGACCCGGTCCGGTGAACGCGGGTCCCGCACCACCGCGACCTGGCCGACCCGGAGGGCGATCCCCCTGCCCCTGCCCCGACCCCTGCCCCGGCGACGGGCGACGGGCGACGGGCAGGTCACCAGCAACCGGTCCCCCGGGAGGAGGGCGGGAGCCATCGACCCGCCGTCGACCCGCACCCGCCGGACCCGCGGGGCGAACCCCCAGAGGGCCGCGACGCCGATGGCGGCGGCGACGGTGGTCAGACGTCGCCGCTCCCTTGTGCCAGGACGGCGGACCCCCGGCCCCCGTGGTCGGCAGGGCCGCCTCATCGCCGGTGGGTCGTCACGGGGGCCGCCGTCGGAGGGGTCACGGGAGTCGTCATGGGGTCCGCCGTCGGGGCGGTGGCAGCCCGCGGCGGCGACTCGGTACCATCTCCAGCAGCAACCACCGCCCGACCGGAGCCCGGTGCCGCGGGCAGCCGGCGGCCACTGTCGCCCCCTGTCACCGCGGTGCCGGACGACCACAACGACCAAGGAGCCAGCCCATGCGCATCGCAGACCGACTGTTCGCCGCCATCGACCTGCTGTCCGACCCACCGGTGGCACATGCCCACTGCGATCTCCCGTGCGGCGTCTACGACCCCGCGCAGGCTCGGATCGAGGCGGAGTCGATCAAGAACATCATCGACAAGTTCAACGCTTCCGACGACGAGACGTTCCGGGTGCGGTCGACCATCATCAAAGAGGAGCGTGCCGAGCTGGTCAAGCACCACCTGTGGGTGCTGTGGACCGACTACTTCAAGCCGGAGCATCTCGAGACGTACCCCCAGCTCCACGACCTGTTCTGGCGGGCCACCAAGACCGCCGGCGAGGTCAAGAAGGGCAACGACGCCGCGGTGGCCGACCGGCTCCTGGCCGAGATCGCCGAGATCGCCGAGATCTTCTGGGCGACCAAGAAGTAACGGCGGGCCAGAAGCACCCTTCGGCGGAGCCGTCAGCCTACGCCGGGGGCAGATGGGGGAGCTCCGACGAGGGGACGGCACCCGCCGCAGTGCTCCCGGGTCGGATCCTCGGCGAGCGCGGCATCCTCGATCGGACCGCCGCACGTCCCGCACCGGCCGTAGGTAGCGGCATCGATCCGCGAGAGCGCACGGTCGACGCCGTCGAGCAGGGCCTCGATGGCGTCGATGTCGGCCGCGACGCCATCGAGGTCGAAGGTGCCATCGGTGCCGTGGGTGCGGTCGCCGGCCGGTTCGGGGGCCGCGGGGGTCCCTTCCGGTATGCCGGCGGTGTCGGGCTCCCTCGGATCGTCCATGGCGGGATCGTAGCCCTCCCGATGAGGCCGGCCGGTGGAGCCGGCCGGAGTGTCCGCTGCCCGTCAGGTTCCCTAAGGTTGACGGCGTGAGCGCACCCACGGACGGCAGGCGGGACGGAGGCGGGGAGGCGCTTTGCGCCGACGGCCCGCTCGCGGACCTGGTCGGCTCCGGGTGCACGGTCCCCTGCGTCGACGGGAACGAGCGGCGTGCGGTGGAGCTCGACCAGGCTGCCTCCACCCAGGCGTTGCCCGAGGTGGCAGCGCGGGTGGCGGAGGCACTTCCCTGGTATTCGAGCGTCCACCGGGGTGCGGGGTTCCGCTCCCGCAGGTCCACCGCGGCGTACGAGGACGCCCGCCGCGCCGTCCTGAGCTTCGCCGGGCGCGACCCGGACGGTCCCGACATCGCCATCCTGTGCCGGAACGCGACCGAGGCCATCAACCACCTCGCCTACCGTCTGCGGCTCGAGCCCTCCGACGTCGTGGTGACGACGACCGTGGAGCACCACGCGAACCTCCTCCCCTGGGGCCGCGTGGCCCGGCGGCGCTATGTCGAATGCGACCGGGAGGGGACCTTCGAGGTCGCCGACGTCGTCGCCGCCATCGAGCGTGGGGCCCGGCCGGCACTCCTGGCCGTCACCGGTGCGTCCAACGTGACCGGTTGGCTCCCTCCGATCGACGACCTGATCGTCGCGGCGCACGAGCGGGGGGTGCCCGTGGTCGTGGATGCAGCCCAGCTGGCGCCCCACCGACCACTTCCCCGTGACGCCGAATTCCTCGTGTTCAGCGGGCACAAGCTCTACGCCCCGTTCGGCTCGGGGGCGCTGATCGGGCCCCGCCGTGCATTCGAGACCGGTGACCCCTTCCTCGCCGGAGGAGGCGCCGTGGACCTGGTCGATCTGGACGAGGTGGTGTGGAGCGAACCACCGGAGAGGGAGGAGGCGGGCTCGCCGAACGTGCTCGGGGCGGTGGCGATGCATGCCGCCATCGACGTCCTCGGCGACATTGGATGGGACCGTGTCCGGGACCACGAGCGGACGCTGGCCCGTCGCCTGCGTGAGGGCCTTGCCGCCATCCCGGGCGTCACCCTGCTCGGCCCGTCGGTGGCCGGTGGCGCCGACACCCTGGCAGTGGCCGCGTTCACCGTCGACGGGATGCACCACGCCCTGACCGCCGCCCGGCTCAGCGCGGAGTACGGGATCGCCGTCCGCCACGGTTGCTTCTGCGCCCACCCCTACGTCGTGCGCCTGCTCGGGCTCGACGCCGCCGCGGTCGCGACCTACCGGACCGAGGTCATGGCCGGAGACCACCGTGGGATGCCGGGGGCGGTGAGAGCCAGTGCCGGGCTGGGGACATCACCGGGGGACATCGACACACTCCTCGCCGCCGTGGGTGCCCTCGCCGGCGGGGAACCTGCGGTGGTTCCCTACCAGCAGGACCGGGCGACGGGCGACTTCCATCCCGTGACCGACGCGCCGGGTTGGAGCGACGCCGCCGACGGGCGTGGCATCTCGTGCGCGGGGGGTTGAACCTGAGACGCGGCGCATGACCGGGGCACCCCCTTCCCGCCGTCGTCGGCGCGACGCGTGACGGCGGTCTCCGCGTCCGGGAGCCGGCGGCGGCGGATCCGTCGCCGTGTCTTCCCCGACTGGACCAACCGGTCGCTGGTCCTCGTGTGGGCGGCCCGGGTGGCGATGAGCGCCACCCGGGCGCTCTCCGCGGTGGTGGCACCCGTCTATCTCGCACGGCTCGGCTACAGCGGCTTCGAGCTCGGCGTCTTGTTCGCGGTCATCGCCATCGCCTCCGCCGCACTGTCCGCAGGTGTCGGCCTCCTCTCCGACCGGATCGGCCGCCGCCCCTTCCTCATCGTGTTCCCGTTCCTCACCGCCGCGGCAGCCTTCGCGTTCACCGCGCACCAGCCGACCTGGGTCCTCTTCACCGCCGCGGCGCTCGGCAGCTTCGGCCGGGGTGCCGGCGGGGGTGGAGGGACGATCGGTCCGTACCAGCCGGCGGAGTCCGCCCTGGTGATGGAGCTGACCCCGGACAGCGCACGCAATGTCGTGTTCGGGAGACTGGCCTTCGGCGCATCGTTGGGAGCGCTGATCGGCGGCGGGCTCGCCGTGCTCACCGACGCGGGGGGTGGGCATGCAGGGGCCGGGCTGGTCGCCGCCTTCCGCCCCGCCTTCGTGGTGACCGGCCTCGCCGCGGTGCTCGCCGGGGTGCTGGCCTTCTGGATCGTCGAGCCGCGGCCGCGCCGCTCGCCACCGGCGGACTGCGGTGCCGGGGTCGGCGGTGCCGGGACCGGGGAGGGTGCAACCGGGAACGTCGGGACGGCGCCCCCACGGCGCCGGTCGGCCTTTCCCCGGCGGTCCCTGCCGCTCCTCGTCAAGCTCTGGATCACCAACTCCTTCAACGGCCTGGCCGTCGGGATGTTCGGCCCGTTCGTCACCTACTGGCTGTACCGGCGGTACGGGGCCACGCCGGGCCAGATCGGGGCCCTCTTCGCCGTCATCAACCTGGTGACCATGGTCTCGGTCCTGTCGGCCGCGGGGATGGCCCGCCGGTGGGGTCTGGTCCGGACGGTGTCGGTCGTGCGCGCCGTGCAGGCGGTGCTGTTGATCCCGATGGTGCTGGCCCCCACGTTCGTCATCGCCGGCGGGATCTACCTGGTCCGCATGATCTTCCAGCGGGCCGGTCTCCCGCTCCGCCAGTCGTACGTCATCGCCATGGCCCATCCGGACGAACGGGCGTCGGTGGCTGCGCTCTCGAACGTCCCGAGCCAGGTCACCATGGCCGCCAGCCCGCTGCTCTCGGGCTACCTCCTCGACGAAGTCAGCCTCACCCTCCCCTTCGAGATCGCCGGCGTGCTCCAGTTGGTGAACGCGGTGACATTCTGGCTGTTCTTCCGGCACAGCCCGCCGGCCGACGAGGTACGCGGTCCGGCCGTGGCGGTGGCAGCTGTGCCGGTAGATACGGTGGATACGGTCGACGCAGGGGAGGAAGACGCCGACCGGTCGGAGCCCGTGCCCGGACCGGGCGGCGGTGCCGGGCGGTCCGAGCGCCCGACGGCCGGGAGCACCGAACGCTGAACCCTGACGCGCCCACTGACCCGTCGCCGGGGCCCGGGGACACACGACGGCACCCTGTATCCTCGCACCGGGCCGTTAGCTCATCCGGTAGAGCAGGGGACTTTTAATCCCAAGGTGGCGGGATCGAGACCCGCACGGCCCACCAGGCCAGAGGCGGTACATGCGAATGTTGCCGGCCATCTTCTTGACCGGGGCGTCGACGAGGCACCGGCGGAGGCGTCCCCCGCACCGGCGAGTGAACCCGGGTCAGGAGCTCACGGGGCGCTCGACGCATCGCGCAGACGAAGCCGACTGCGTATGGTTCCCCGGCTCGAACGCGACGGCCCCGGTCATCGGGTGCCGCCGAAAGGCGGCAGCGCCTGTTCGACCTCGCGCTCGCCTCGGACCGCGCCGTCTTTGCGGTGGAGGACGACGGTGATATCCGCCTGCTGGAGGGTGCGGCACACGGCGTCGATGGCCTCGGCCGGCATGACCGGCAGGTGGCCGCCGGCGTCGAACATTGCCAGCTCGAACCCCATCTCCTCGTAACCGCCGAGCACGACCACCGGTTCGATGCCCCGCCGATCGAGCTCTCCGTAGGACAGCTCGACCATGATGACCAGGTCCGGACAGGCGGTCCACGTCCGGCTCAGTCCGGAGACCACCTCGTGGTCGTAGCCCTGGGCGTCGATCTTGACCACGTCGACCGCGTCGGGGAGGACCTGGTCGGGCCGGACGCACGACACGGCGACGTCCCCGTGTCCCGGCGGCACCAGATAGTGTGCGCCCCGGTTCTCCTCGTCGAGGACGAGGGACAGTGCCTCCGAGCGGTCGGAGCACGCGTGTGGCACCACCACCGCGTTGCCGCACCCGTTGCGCCAGAGGTTCCGCTCCAACAGGTCGAGGTTGCGGGCCTCGGGCTCGAAGGCGATGACCGTTCCCGTGGGGCCGACCCGTTTGGAGGCGAGGACGCTGAAGTAGCCGACATGGGCTCCGATGTCCACGAACGTCTGGCCGGGCAGGAGCGTCATGATCAGGTAGGCGGTCTCCTGGGTCTCCCACACGCCCCCGTTCTGCAGCACGCGGGTGATGACCTGGTCCCCGGCTGGGAGCAGGAGCGGTCCCACGTGGGTGGCGACGTCGACGACGGGTTCGAGGAACGGCTCACCGGTCCGGTCGGACGGACGGATGGGCACCGCGGCGGCGACCGTTGCCGGCCCGCTCCGTACCGCGGCCACGGCGCCGCCCGATCGCAGCGGGCCGGTGCGGTCGGGTGGCGGCACGCGCCAGCTCTCCCGGGCTCAGCCGGGGGGCCGGACGGCTGGTGTGGCTAGGCCCACCACCGGCGCGTCCAGGCGGATGCCGCCCATCGATCCGGCGAAGGTGGCATCGCCGAAGGCGAACACGCCGCCGTCGGCGCCGGCCAGCCAGTAGCCCTTGCCGTCGATGGTGGCCGCCATGCCCACCACCGGCTTGTTCAGGTGGGTGCCGCGCATCGACCCGTAGGAGACAGCGGTGCCGAACGGGTAGACAGAGCCGTCCGCCCCCACCAGCCAGTAGCCCTTGCCGTCGGGGGTGGCCGCGGCGCCGACGATGTCGGTGACCCCGGCGCACACCGAGCCGGGCACCGGGCACGAGCCGGTGAAGCGGGCACTTCCGAAGGCGAACACGCCGCCGTCGGCGGCGACCAGCCAGTAGCCCTTGCCGTCGGGGGTGGCCGCCATACCTACCACCGGCTCCCTCAGGTGGGTGCCGCCCATCGATCCGGCGAAGGTGGCGTCGCCGAAGGCGAACACACCGCCGTCGGAGGCGACCAGCCAGTAGCCCTTGCCGTCGGGGGTGGCTGCGATGCCCACCACCGGCTCCCTCAGGTGGGTGCCCCGCATCGATCCGTAGGAGACAGCAGCGCCGAACGGGTAGACAGAGCCGTCCGCCCCGACCAGCCAGTAGCCCTTGCCGTCGGGGGTGGCCGCAGCGCCGACGATGTCGGAGACCCCGGCGCACACCGAGCCCGTCGCCGGGCACGAACCCGCGAAGCGGGCACCCCCGAAGGCGAACACGCCGCCGTCGGGGGCCACCAGCAGATAACTGCCGTCGCTGACCGTGATGACGGTGGGCGCCGACGACACTGCCTGGTAGTCGGTATCGCCGGCCATGGTGGCGGTGACCGTGCAGGTGCCGGCACTGGTGGCGGTGAGGCTCGCACCGCTTACGGCACAGCCGGCGGTGCCGGCCGAGGGCACCTGGTAGGTGACCGCCCCACCCGTCGTGCCACCCGAGGTGGCGAGGGTGAGGGCGTGGCCGTAGGTGACGGCGGTGGAGGTGATGGTGAGGGCGGCCTGGGTGGCCTGGTAGTCGAAGAGGTCCGCGGTGGTGGCGGCGCTGGTGCCGCCGGGCCCGGTGACGGTCACGTGCACGGTTCCGGGTGTCCCGGAGGGAGTGATGACGGTCAGCTGCGAGTCCGACACCACCGTGAAGGAAGCGGCGGTCGCACCCACGTGAACGGCGGTGGCACCGGTGAACCCGGTCCCGGTCACGGTCACGGTGGTGCCACCGGCGACCGACCCGAAGGCCGGCGACACCGCGGTCACCGTCGGCACCACCAGCACGTCGGCGACGAACCCGGCCTGGGTGCCGGCGGCAGCGGGTGTCGTCTGCAGGCTGCCGGCGCTGACCGGGAACGACGGCGGCGTGGCCAGGCCACCGATGGCCACCCCTCCGGGGACGAGGCTCATCGTCATGGCCCAATCCGCACCGGGCCCGCCAAGGTAGGTTCCCCAGTCGACGGCGGTGGCGTCCGCGGCCAGGTCGACGAGGAAGGCGTCGGAAGCTCCTCCGCCGTAGGCGGCCTGCGGCGCCCCGGCGGTGGCCACGCCGCTGGTGGACGCCGTACCGCCGGTCACAAGGAGCGAGCCGTCGGGTGCCACCGCGACGGCGTCGGCTTCGGAGGTGCCATTGGTGCCACCAAGGTAGGTGGCCCACCGGAGGGTGGCACCGTTCGGGGAGAGCGAGGCGGCCATGGCCTGAGGTCCGCCACCGGGGTCCGTTGGGTCGACGACGCCCGCGGTGGTGGCCAGGCCGGGGTACGCCGCCCCGACCACGTCGACGTTGCCGGCCGCGTCGAGGGCGATGCCGTAGAGCTGCATGTTCGAGCCCATCCACGCCAGCCAGGTGACGCTGCCGGCGGGGGACACCTCGGCCACGAACCCGCCGTCGTGTTCGGTGTAGCTGGCCTCGCCCGAATACGCACCCCCGACCGTCGCCAGAGGATTGGAGTCCCCGCCGGCCACGAAGGCATTGCCTGCACTGTCGAGGGTGAGGGCGTCGACCTGTGCGCCTTGCCCGACGCCCAGGGAGGTCACCGGGCCGAGGACGAGCTGGCCCGAGGTGTCGTCCACGGTGGCCACGAAGGCGTCCGAGTTCGGGTTGGAGTATCCGCCGTTCACGTAGCGCTCCGCCTCGTCGAAGTCTTGGAGCGTGCCCGCCGTGCCACCCAGGCCGGGGAAGTCGTCCCACGTGGTCAGCCCGGCGATGTGGGCGTTGCCGGCGGCGTCGACGGCGAGGGCCTCGATCTCGTCCTCGCCTGAACCGCCGATCAGGGTGGAGGCTTTGATGCTGCCCCCGCCGGTGGCCAGCACGGTGAGGAAGCCGTCGTTCTCGGCGCCGAAGATGGTGTTGTTGTCGTTGGTGTTGCGCGTGCCGCCGACGATGGGGAAGTCGGGGGAGTCGGTGTAACCGGCGACGTAGATGGAGCCCGAAGGCCCGAGGGCGACGGCGGTGGCCACGTCCTCGCCCACGCCCCCGAGGTACGTGGAGAAGAGGGCAGAGGTCCCGGCCGGGTTGAGCTCGGTTACGAAGGCGTCGGTGAGGCCGCCCCCGTAGGCCGGCGAGCCGGTGGTCGGGAACCCGGTGCCTCCGGTGAACCCGACGGCGTAGGTGTTCCCGGCCTGGTCGGTGGCCAGGCCGAGGACCTCGGACAACGGGCTGCCCGACAGGTAGGTGGCGTAGCCCGTCACCACCGTCGGGTCGATGACGAGGGGCCGGCTCCGGTCGTAGGAGCCCACCTGGAACGAGACGGTCGTTCCCTGGAGACGGTAGGCGGCCGGCACCGCACGGCGGCGGCCACCGATCACCTGCCAAGCACGCAGGGCCTGCTCGGAGACGGTCCCGGCTGCCGACCGGCCCACCAGGTCGCCTCGGCTGTCGACGTGCAGGCCGGTAACCCCGGTAAGGCGCAGGCGGGCGACCGACGGGTTGGTGCCGGGAGCCACCGTCAGCGTGTACTCGAGACTGCCGCTCCTGCCGCCGTAGCGCACGTCGACGCCCGGCCAGGCGTCGTGGGCCACGACCGCCTGGTAGGTCGGGAGGTCCGACCGCCACGACTGGCGCGGTCCCACGAACATGTTGACGTGGCCGGGCAGTGCGCCCTGGGTGGACAGCGGGGCCGTCGGGTCGGCCCCGACCAGATCAAGGCCGATCCGGGAGGAGGTGGCGTGGGTGGGCGCCGAGGAGGCGGTTCCCACCGCCCGTGGGCCCGATCCGGATCCCCGGACCATCGTCAGGTCGACCTGGTCCGACGTGACCTGCACGTCGGTGCCGGGGGCTCCGGCCACGTAGCTGGGCGCCGGGGTGGTACCCCGGGCGAAGGCCAGCGGGAGCGCGGCCAGGCGGGTGGTGACACTGGTCGTGGTGGCGTGGGTCACGCCCGGCGGCGTGCCCGATCCGGGTGCCGTCGCCGCCGGGCCGTGCGCCGTGGTGGAGACGGTGGCGAAGACGGCGGCGCCGACGACCGACCCGATCACCGCGGCAACCATCACCCGGCGCAGGAACGGCGGACTGACGCCGCCCTCCGGGACGCGTCCGGTACCTGATCCCATCAGCCTGCCCTCCTCGTCGGAACGGTTGCTGCGTCTTCCGTGCACGATCGGACGCCCTCGGCCCGGCGGGTCGCGGCCACCCGCTTCACCCGGTAGCCGAGCACCCCGGGCTCTGCCGCCTCCGCCGCGGCGTACTCAGCCGCGGCCGCCTCGTAGTTGCCAAGGGCGAACGCCGCGGCACCGGCGCCGTCATGCGCCCACGACCCGAACAGCCGGCCATCGTAGGCGAGTCCCTCGTTGGCGAGCGCCTCCAGATCGGTAGCGGCGAGGCCGGCGAAAAGCGCCGCCGCACTTCGGGGAGCGCCGGTTGCCAGCAGCCGTCGGGCCTGGTGCCAGACCAGGAGACGGTTGCGCGGGAACCGGTCGAGCGCGCCGGTCAGGAGGTCGCCGGGATCCTCACCCTGCTCCTCGCTGATCCGCACCAGCTCGACCAGGCTCATGCCGCCCAGCGGGTGCGTGTCGCCCTCGGCCGCCGACGCCCGGGCGCCCTCGCGCCATGCCTCTTCGGCACCGCGGTCGTCGCCGAGCCCGGCCCGGGCCACGCCCAGCCGGTACCAGGTGGACTCGTCACCGGTCCGGCGTGCCAGCTCGCCCTCGAGCAACGGAAGGTCCCGCCGGTGCCGGGACGGCCGGTCGTCGTCGTAGCCGAGATGGTGGAGGTGGAGGGGGACCCGCCCCCACACCGCCCCGCCGGTGAGGCCGGTGCCCGGCACGCTGCCCGGTCCGGTGGCGCCCCCGGTCGACCGGGCGCGCCCGAGACGCTCGATGGCCGGCACCACGCGCTCGTGGATGGGGCGCTCGAACCGGATGGCCGGATCGTTGCGGAACAGCCGGCACTCCCGGTACCAGGTGAACCCGGTCGCCGGGGTGAACTCGACCAGCAGGCCGAGGGCGTCGCTCGTCTCGAGCACCGCCCGCGTGGCGGCAGCCGTACCGGCGCGCACCCGCTCGTCGGCGTCGACGTAGAGGATCCACCGGCCCCGGCAGAGGTCGAGCGCGGCGTTGCGGGCAGCGGAGAAGTCGCCGTGCCAGCGGTGCTCGGCCACCCGGGCGCCGGCGGACGCGGCGATGGTCGCCGATCCGTCGGTCGACCCGGTGTCGACGACGACGACCTCGTCGACCAGACCGTCAAGCGAGTCGAGGCAGGCCCGCAGGTGGTCGGCCTCGTCCCGGACAATCAGCGCCGCGCTCAGCAGTACCGATCCGACCGGTTCAGTCATCCAGCCCGACCTGGTACGGGTGGTACGCGTACGGCACGTAACCCCGATGGCCGAGGACGGGCATGTCGACCGGAGGGATCTCCTGGTTCGACACGAACGCAGGTTCCGAGGTGGCGGATGCACGGTCGCCGCCGGCGAGCTCGCCTGCGGCGAACGACGCCACCACCGGAGCGGCAAACGCCGCCCCGATCACGGCGCGCCGGATGAACGCCCTACGGTCCATCGGCACTCGTTTCAGAATTTCCCTGTCGAGCTCGTCGTCGGACACCTACACCCCCTCGTCGCCTGAACGGAGGCTAGTGGATCGGCCCCTGTCGCGCCGGGGTGGGAGGAGGGATCATCCGGAACTGCCCCAGAACAGCTGCGGTCCGGACACCTCCTCCTCAAGCAGCGATGCGGCACCGTCGGGATCACCCACCCGGAGCCGCAGGCAACGGGCCGGTTCGACCACCGAGCACAGCTCGCGGAGCCACCGCGTCGGAGACGCGCCCGGTGAACTTGTCGACACCCGGGCCCGTTCGGCGAGGGCCCGCACGGTCTCCCGTCCGGACGCCGGGCGGAGCCGGTTGGAGCCACCGTGGTTGCCCTCCAACTCGACGACGGTGTCGACAGGACCCCGTCCGGCGTGCCAGTCCATCCCGAGCTCGGTCGGATCCAGAGCGTGGACGATCTCACCGGACCGGTTCTCGAGCCATGGGACCGACGCCAGTGCCGGCTCCAGCCAGTCGAGCACCTCGATGGCGTGCCGCCGGACCAGGAACCGCCGGGCCACCGCGCTGACCCCACCGCCCGCCAGTAACAGGTGGCTGTCGGTCTCCAGCACGTGGCCGCGCCGTCCGAGGGCGAGCAGCACGGTGGTCACCCCCGGTGCCCCCCAGCCGGTGAGGACGACGCGCCGGCCCCCGATGCGGACGCAGCCGGCCCGGAGGGTGGCCGTGGACCGCTCCAAGGCGGCGGCCCGGGCCTCGGTGTCCGCGAGGAGTGCGTGCAAGAGGGTCATGGAATCGCCGGTGGCGAGCGGCGTGCCCTCCTCCCCTGCGAGCGCGAACAACGGAAGGACGACCGCCCCGCCGCCACCGGGCCTGGCGGACCGCGCCCGGAGCTCCACCCACTCGGGATCTGCGTCGGGCTGGCGGGCGTGGTGTGCGGCCAGTCCGAGCGTGGGTCCCAGGGCACCGGCCGCCGGTGGGTCGAGGGTCACCCGGGAAGCCGCGCCGAGCACCCGCACCTCGATCGAGGCCGGACCCGGCGCCTCCTCACCCGTCACTACCGGCCGTCCGGCTGGTGCTCACCCCCGCCGGCGCTCGCGGTCACCGAGGTGTCGACCACCAGGCCCACCTTCTCGAACCGGGCCACGCACGCTTCGACCTCGTCGACGGGCCGCGCGGGAAGGTCCCACGCACTCCGGACGAGATCGACGATCCGGTCGACCGGCAGTTCGCCGTCGCATAGCTCGAGGACCACGGCGGCGGTGTGGTTCAGGTAGTGGACGCAGTTGGTGGCGGGGTCGTAGACGACGTAGCCGTCGACGATCTGGCTGATCTCGAGATCGGGCACCTGGCGGGGTCGCTTGGGTGCGGCGGCGGTCACCGCGTCCCACCTCGCTCCGGGGGGGCGACGAGCTGATTCATCGCTCCGGCCACCGGCACGGGCCCGTGGTGGTCGTGCACCCAACGCCTGGCGTCGCGGATCCTGCGATCGCGCCAGGCGGGATCCACCAGCGCGGTGCGGCATGCGCCGGCGAAGCCGGCCACCGAGCCGACCACCTCGACCGGTGGCTGGGAGATGGCGTCGAGCCCGGCGGCGCCGGCATCGGTCGTCACCACCGGCACACCGAGGTCCATGGCTTCGAGGAGCTTGATGCGGGACCCGCCGCCGGCTCGCATGGGAACTGCTGCCACACCAGCGGCAGCGTAGTAGGGCCCGACGTCGTCCACGTATCCCGTCACCCTCACTCCTGCGGTCCCGCCCAACCGAAGGACCGCGGGCGGCGGATCCTTGCCGACCAGCGCCACGGTCGCCGGACGGCCCAGGGTGTCCGCCAGTGCCGGCCGGACCCGGTCGCACAGGACCATCGCCGCATCGGCGTTGGGAGGCCAGGAGAAGTTCCCCACCAGCAGCAGGTCGGTGACGACCGGGGCCGGTCCGCATCCGACCGCGGGGTGCCCCCCGGGACCCGGTGCCTCGGTGCCGGGGGAGCTGCAACGGAGAGGCACCTCGTTCGGCACCACCACGATCGAGCCGGATGGGAGGCCGCAACGTTCCTCGAGCCGCCTGGCCTCGCCGGCGCTGGCCACCGCCACCCGGTCCACTCTGGGAAGGTACCAACGCTGCAGGCGTTCGTAGGCCGGAGCGTCGCCCCCGACGTCTGCTTCACCTGCGTCACCGGCCCCCACTGCGTCGCCGGGCCCCGCGCCCAGATCCTGGTGTCCAGGGAGCGTGAGGTCGCCCCCGCCGCCCGCGAGCGCGTCGAGCTCCCGAGCCACGGTGGCGTCGTCCTCGTCCACGTCCACGGTGATCACCGGGCGGTCCGGTCGCGCCAGCAGGGCGTCGAGTACGGGCGCCAGGTACAACCGCAACACGTGAAGAGCGTCGAACCGGTCGCCGACCGCCGGTGGTGCTCCCAGCGCCAGATCGGTCACGGCCCGGACGGCTCCTGCACCGAGCCGGCGGCACGGTCCCGGGCGGGGGGAGGTGGCACCCAGCGACCGGCGCAGGTCCGGGTCGCCCAGCGTGTCGAGCGCGGCCTGCCGCGTGCTCCCCGGCGCCAGCCTGTCGAGGTCGAGCGTGCCGTAGGCGGCGGCGAACCGGGCGACGGTGGACCCGCCGTCCCCGGAGCGCTCCCCGTGGACCGGTACGACGAGCACGTGCACGTCCCACCCGGCACCGGCCAGGGCGCGGAGGGTCGACCCGGACCGCATAGCCAGTCCCCCGCCCGTGGCCGACGGCGGTTCCGGGGTGAGGAAGAGGAGGCGGGGGGCGGTCACCGCGGTACCGCTCGACCCGGTGCCGCGGTGCCGACGCCGGTCACCGGTTGAGGTGGACGATCTCGAGGTTGGGCATGCCCCAGCACTCGTAGCCCATGTCCTTGGCCATGACCCCGAGGCCCTCCGTCTCGACCTCACCGGGTGCACGGAACACGGGGTGGGGGTTGCGTGCCCACCGGCTCCCGGCGCCGTAGAGCATGGGGGGGAAGACGAGCCCGTTCCGGTGCGCGTCCGCCCGGACGAGGAGCATGGTCCCCCCCACGGCATCGAGGCGGACCAGGTCGGCTCCGCCCCGCAACTGGTCCATCCGCACGCGTCCGTGCTCCCGCCAGGCGTTCCAGTCGAACGTGTCACCGCCGTACTCCACGACGCAATGGGGTTGGACGATGTCGCGATCGACGGCGAGCAGGTCCCCGAGGATCGTCCGGGGGTAGTCGCTCACGTCCACGTCGAGCCAGAGGACCCAGTCCTCGTCCTGCAGGGCGCCGACGAGCAGGTGGTTCCGGGCCCGGGCGAGAATGGTCCGGCGGGCCAGCTGGTACGTGTGCGACCAGCGGGGGACGCCGGGCGGGATCCGGAACCCGAAGTCCCGACGCAGGAGCGTCACCCGGTGGTAATGCCGGCGCAGTTCCCCGAGGCGGTCGGTCAGGGCCTCCCAGGTGCCGTCGATGCTGTCACCTTCGAGGATCCCCAGTGACAGGCACTCGGGCGGGTAGTCGAGCCGGCCGAGCAGTTCGAGGTAGCGGTCGAGGTGGGGTTCGGCATCCTTCATCGGGGTGAGAACCAGCACCTGGGGCTCGCTCGTCGGCGGCGATGGCGGGAGGGGCTCGTAGCGCCACTCCGGCCGGGAGCCCTCGGGCCGTGCACCCGGGTTGCGCCGCCCATCCAGGCGCGGGCTCCCGGGGTCTTCGTCCACCCGCTCTACCAAGTCCAGTGCGGCACGGATGGTCCCGCACACCAGATCGTCGCCACGGTCCTCCCACCGGGCGAGCTCGTCCCGTAGCAGGGGGGCGAGCCCGGGGAACGCGTCAGCCAGGGTGGCGAGGGTGGTGACCATGGCGTCACGCTCGGGCGCGGTGCGCCCGCCGGCCGACAGGTGCGCCAGCAGGTCGCTGACCTGGTCGGTACCGAGACTGGCCGGGGACGGGGTCTCGACGGGAGCACCGGGGATGGGGCCGGTGGCGCCGGGAACTTCAGCGGTGCGTGTGGCGGTGCCGGCGGCACCGGGGTCGACGGTGTCCGGTATCGCGTCGGGCGAGGGGGTCAGCTCGACCTCGAAGTGGGGTGGGTGCTCCCAGGTCCCTCGCCAGGTGCCGTCGTCGCCGAGCGTCAGGCGGCACGTGCTGTGGTCGTCGCCCGCCAGGACGAGCCGGATCCCGGCCCGTTCCCCGCCGGCATCGCCGGTGCCGGCCTCGGTGGCCGGGTCAGGGCCGGTGTCCCTGCCAGGATGGCGCTCCACGTACCAGGCCCGTTCGTCCGGGCTGAAGCCCTGACCGACCCGGTTGCCGGCGCGGAGCTCGAGGAACCGGGTGTCGGCGCCGAGGCGCTCGTAGTGGAACCACCGGGTGGTGGTCAGCGCCCGCTCGGCGTCCAGCAGTGGCTGGGTCCGTTGCGGGATCCGGACCATTCGCCCCGACCACAAGGTGCGAAGCTCCCCCAGGTACGTCACGCACTGGGCCTCGTAGGCGAACCCGGGTTCGACAAGGTTGTCGCCCCGCAACACCCACTTGGCACCGGTCCGGTGCTGGAAGACCACCTGCCCCTCGAAGTCGTGCTGGTACAGCGTCCGGGAGAGCACCTGAGGAGGCGTGCCGGTCATGGCCCAGGGGCGGCCGGTGAGCAGCCACGCGAGGAGGAAGGTGTCCTTGTCCCCGTTGAGGTACCGGTAGTAATGATCGGAGTGGGCGTTGAGGTGCACGGTGACCATCAGCGGGTGCCATACGTCCGCCTTGCGCAGCAGGACCTGGCCCGTCTCGAACGAGGCGACGGGGCGGTAGGGGATGCCGACCTGCTCCCAGATCGGGCTGGCCTCCGAAAGACGCTCGACATCGGGCCAGAAGGCGGCACCGCCTCCCTCGTCCAGCTGCCAGGCGTCGAAGAGCGGAGTCGGGTCGGTCGCGGGGACGTTGTCGGCGTCGAGGAGAAGCACCTCGGCGAACCGGCAGTGCGCCAGCGCGTAGGGCTTCAGCTCCCAGCCTCCGAGCATGCGGACCGGGTGGACCCGGCGCACCGCTTCCGCGTCGACGACCTCGACCCCCAAGTCCTCGAACAGGGTCCGCTCGAACGGACCCAGCTCGGCCGCCCCCAGGTGCCACACCTGGATGGGGAGGGTGCAGCCGAGGATGCGGCGGAGGACGTTGATCGTCACCCAGGCGCCCGCCAGCAGGCGTGCCCCACCCGCGCAGATGACGATGCCGCGCCCGGAGAACCGGTCCGCCGGGTAAGGGTCGGGGGCATCGAGCGCGGCCCGGAGCAGGGCCCGCCGGTCGCCGTCTTGGCCGCCGGGGTCACCGCGGCCGTGTCCGCCATCGCGCTGGGTGCTGGTGTCGGCTCCGAACGCCGGACCATGTGCCACCGACGTTCGTGCCGTGGACCGCGGCTCCCCTCCGTCGGCATGGGTGGTCATCACCGGAGGCCGGGGGTTCGCGCCATGGTCCCGAACCGTAGCGGTCGACTTGCGCCGGCGCGGCGCGGCTCGGCCCGTCCGAAGGATCTCCCGGCCTCCGGATGCCCGACCGGCACGGTGCTGGCTCCTCCCGTTGAGGCGTGGGTCGGTGCGGAACCGGTGGCCCTCCCAAAGGAACCCACCGCCAGGGATCGTGCCCCGTCTTGCCGGATCTCCTCGTCCGGAACGAGGTGGTAGATGGAGTGCCCGTTCGCGTCACATCCCCCAGGTGGTGCCATCGCCCTCCCTGGTAGAGCTATCGCCCTCCAAGGTAGAGGCGGTGTGGTGGTCCGCCGCGCGTCGCGGTACCGGGCCCAGGTATCGGTCCGAAGGCGTGCCGGATCAGAGGCCGCCCGAGTTTTGATCCACTCGTGCCCGGCCCCGCCGACGGCTGGGACCCGTTCGAAGTGGGTGTCCTCGTGGGGGATGACGAGACCGGCAGACCGGGCGGCGGCCGAGATGATCGGGTCGGGGACGGCCAGTTCGTGCTGTCCTCGCCTGGCCGGCTCGTGCTTGAGCTCGATGGCGAGATCGAGCACCTCGGGCGTGACCGGTCGGCATGGCTGCGACGACCTTCGGCTCGACCGCGACCGCGGCCCGACCAGTGGTCGTCGCCGTGCGCCGGGCTCTCGGGTCCTCGGCGGTCTCCACGGTCACGAGGAGCTTGCGGTTAAGCTCATGGTGCTCGATCCGCCCGTTGCCTGCGGTGGCGCGCTCGATGCACCCACCGGAGGGCGGGGCACCGACCTGCCGAGTGATGTCGCGCCGACAGGGCTGTCGGTACAGGTGGGAACGGTGATCGATCCGCCCGGCTGCGCTTGGGGACGGTGATCTCGGTGCGGATTTCGTCGTTGCCGTAGGCCCGACCGGAGGCGATGTCAGCCTCAGCGGTGCACTCGCGGACGCCGCAGATCGAAGGGCAACAGACACGCCCGACTCCCGGGAGGCTGGGAGATCTGCCGATCCGGCAGAAAGTGGTATCTTATCTGATACCATGCAGGCATGGATGCGGCACTGATCATCCGGACAGCGAGAGGGCGGTCGCAGATGAGCCTCCGCACCCTCGCACGCCGGGCCGGGACCTCCCACGCCACGTTGTCGGCGTATGAGCACGGCCGGGTGGAACCAACCACCGCCGTGCTCTCACGGATCGTCGAGGCGGCGGGATGTTCGCTGGAGGCGACGTTGTTCCGGGCTCCGCGGGAGTTCGAAGGGTTGTCACGCGGTGACGAGCTCGTCGCCGTCCTGGAGCTGGCGGAGCAGTTCCCCGCACGACACGCGCCTGAGCTCGAGTTCCCCCGCTTCGGGCACGCATGACATCGATCGTTGAAAAGATCCTGGCCCTCGCCGTCGCACTCGAGGACAGCCGGCTCCCGTACGCCTTCGGGGGGGCACTCGCTCTCGCCTTCTGCACCGAGCGGGCCAGGGGCACGATCGACATCGACGTCAACGTGTTCGTCGGGCGGGACGACGCCCGTGTGGTGCTCGACGCCCTACCGGCCCAGGTCGGCCACACCGCCGACGACCTCCGACTGCTCGAGAGCGACGGGCAGATCCGCCTGCGCTGGGGCCAGACGCCCGTCGACGTGTTCTTGGACACGACGGACTTCCACGTCGAGGCCGCACAGCGCCGGCAGCGCCACGAGTTCGGTGGCCGACGGATCCCGTTTCTCGGGTGCTCCGACCTGGCCGTCTTCAAGGCGTTCTTCAACAGGACGAAGGACTGGGCCGATCTCGAGGAGATGATCGCGATGCGGGCGCTCAACGTGGACCAGACCATCGGCGTGCTGGTCCGCTACCTCGGTGAGCGCGACGAGCGGGTGGAGAGGCTCCGGGCGTTGAGCGCCCCCGGAGACGGCTGACGTCAGGGTCCAACTGGTGGCGACCCGCGCAGCGCCGTCGTCCTACGTGTCCGAAGTGACCAGCGCTGCAGGCTGAGGGCGCGCGGAAGATCCATGGTGTCGCTCGGGCCCGCGACCCACTCGCGTGCCCACGAACGGGAACCTGCCCGTCGATGCTGCCAGCCCCTCGCTCCGCATCAACCGATGCGCGATCGAGACCCGCACGGACCGTCGCTTCGGCCGCAGCGTCACTTGGGCTGCATTTTGATCCCACCGTCGACGCGGACCGTCTGGGCGTTCACGTAGCTGTTCGTGACCAGTTCGAGCACCATGGACGCCAGCTCCTCGGAAGTACCGAGGCGCTTGGGGAAGAGGACGCCTTTTTCGAGGTTGGCCTTGAACTCCTCCGATGCCTCACCCTCGCCGTAGATCGGCGTGTTGATCAGGCCGGGGGCCACGGTGTTCACCCGGATGCCCACCACCGAAAGGTCCCGGGCGATCGGCAGGGTCATGCCGACCACGCCGCCCTTCGACGCCGAGTACGCGTCCTGGCCGATCTGGCCCTCGAACGCCGCCACCGAGGCCATGTTGACGATCGCCCCGCGCTCGCCGTCGGCCAGCGGCTCGGTGACGCTCATCGCGGTTGCGGCAAGACGGATGCAGTTGAAGGTCCCGACCAGGTTGATCTCGATGACCTTGCGGAAGAGATCGAGGTTGTGCGCCGACTCGTAGGTCCCGTCCCTGCCGATCACCCTTCCGGCCCAGCCGATCCCCGCGGAGTTGACCAGCACACGCAGCGGGCCCATGTCTTTCGCCAGCTCGATGGCGGCGATGACGTCGTCGCTGTTGGTGACGTCGACGTGGGCGAACGCCCCGCCGATCTCCTTGGCCACCTCGTTGCCCTTGTCATCCTGCAGGTCGGCCACGACGACGTGGGCACCCCGTGCTGCCAGCTGACGGGCGGAGGCCTCCCCGATGCCGGAAGCGCCGCCGGTGACGATTGCAGATACTCCGTTGATGTCCATGGGGGCATCCTAGGTGGGTGACGTGGGACGACGCATACCGGGCGCGGGTGGCGGGCCACCGTCCGGGACCACACCCCGCCGGCGCCGATCGGGTCCCGCCGAACCGTCACGGCGACCCCGCCGGGAGCCGGTAGCGGATCTCCACCATCGGCTCGGAGCGGCGACCTACCCCGTTGCCACGCTCTGCATTGACACGATCACGCGGTGCGGTATAGCCGAAGAAAACCTCCCAAAGCAGTTGTTTACTTACGGGTAGGTAGTTACCCTGACCCTTGCCACATGGGGTGGACCCCGCAAGCCAACAGATCGGTGGCTTCGGGCGTGGCCGGGAAGTACGGGGCGAGTCACGGGGCTCGGAACACGGGATCTTCTGCTTCAAGGGTCGGCTGCTGTCATGGCCCGAGAGCGAAATGCCGGTTCGATGGGGTCCGGGTCAGTGCTCCATCGTCCCGGGCCGTCGTGACCGGGCATCCGACATGGGAGAGCGGATCGACAGGGAAGCGCGGCCTCGGGCCACGTGACAAACAAGGAGCGGAGTCGGAATGCGCAATGAACGAACCTTCTGGCGGCGGGTCGGCCGCCTCGGAACCTCACTGGCACTGGCCGGTGCAGCTGTAGCGTCAGCTGCCGGCGCCGCAGCGATGGTGGCTTCGCCGGCAGGGGCGGCGACGACCAATCTCAATGTGGTCTTCAACGTTCCGATCTTCGGCGGCTACGGCCAGCAGTCGCTCTCGATCTCCGTCGGCGCGCCGGCGTCGGTCACGCAGGGCTCGCAGTACACGTCGACCTTCACCCCCGCCCCCACCGTGGTCCCGACGACCGAGGCCATCGGCTCGATCTCCGCCACCGTGGGTTCGATCCAGGGGATCACCACGATCATCCCCCTGCCCCAGAACGCGTCCTTCGTCTCCGCCTCCGTCTCGGGGCCGGCGACGTTCACCGGGTCCACCAGCGGGTCGTTGCCGCTGACGGTCACCGAGTGCACGGCCGCCGGACAGGCAGGGTGCACGGCGACCGCCAACGGCGGAGGCGCAAGCGCCACGTTCAACGGCAACACCACGCTTCCCTACCTCGAGCTCTCGACGCCCGGGGGGGTCCCGTCCGGGACGACTGCGAGCGCGATCGCCGCTGACGAGTTCCCGGCCGGCGCCACGGTGACGTTTCCCACCACGACCGTCGTCCTGAAGGCGACCGGTGCCGTGGGCTCCACCATCCAACCTGCGGTGTCGGAGTTCGACACCACCGCCAACGTCACCTCCCCGCTCGCCATCTCTTCGGCGATCTACGCCTGGCCGGCCGCGGTCCTGACCTCAGCCCAGATGGCCAGCGGTCAACCGCTGCCGCCTGCGGTGGTGACGCCGCTGTCCACGACGACCATCACAGCGGCGACGGCGGTCCCCGGCGCCCCCACCAACGTGGTGGCCACCGCCGGCAACGCCTCGGCCACCCTCACCTGGAGCGCCCCGGCCTCCGACGGGGGCTCGGCCGTCATCGGCTACGTCATCACGCCGTCGTCCGGCTCGCCGGTCACCGTCGGCGACGTCACCAGTGACACCGTCACCGGGCTCACCAACGGCAGCCCGTACTCGTTCACGGTGGCCGCCATCAACGCGGTGGGCACGGGTCCGGCGTCGACCGCCTCCAACTCGGTGACCCCGGTCGCCCCGGCCTCCGACGGTGGCGGTGGCGGTGGCGGTGGCGGTGGCAGTGGCAGTGGCAGTGGTGGCTTCTTCCAGCGGTTCATCAGCTGGTTCTTCAACCTGCTGCTCGGGTTCTTCGGGTTCTTCGGGTTCTGAGCGGTATCGGGGACGGCGATGCGGCCCTGATCGCCTGACCCTTGATTGCCAAGCTCCGTGCGGGTACCCAATCCGCACGGGCGTCGAACGATCCGAAGCGAGACGGCCCCCGGTCCTCCGGGGGCCGTCTCGCGCCTTCGGGCCCGGGGGCGCGGCCGCCCGGCGAACCGGGCCGAGTACCCTGGGGAGTGCAAGGCGATGCTCCGTGCACTCGATGACGCCGCAGAGTCCCGATGTTCTGTGAAAGGCGACGCGCGTGCCATCGACGACCACACGGGATCCAGGGCTCGGGCGGCCGGACCCTCGGACCTACGTTCCCAGTGCTCCGCTCCCGGAGCGCGCCAGCGGAAGTCAGCGCTTCATCACCGGAATGCTGGTCTTCGTCCCGATCGTCGGGCTCATCGCAGCCGCCTCCCTGTTCTGGGCCCATGGGATCAGCCGGCTCGACCTCGGGCTCGCCATCGGCTTCTATCTGTTCACCGGGCTCGGGATCACCGTCGGCTACCACCGCCTGTTCACCCATCACAGCTTCCGACCGTCCCGTTGGCTCTCCCTGGTGCTCGGGATCGCCGGCTCGATGGCGATCGAAGGCTCGGTCATCAGCTGGGTCTCCCAGCACCGCCGACATCACGCCTTCTCGGACCGGACGGGGGATCCGCACTCCCCGGTCCCTGTGGGACCGGGGATGCGGGCCCTGCTCCGGGGCCTCTGGCACGCACACGCCGGTTGGCTCTTCGTTCCCAACGAAGTGGACGCCCCCCGGTGGAGCCGGGACCTGCTGGACGATCGGGACATGGTGGCGCTCTCCTCCACCGCCGGGATCTGGGCCGCGCTCTCCCTGGCGATCCCGTTCACCATCGGGTGGGTCGTGACCGGAACCCTCTGGGGGGCGCTGATGGCCGGGCTTTGGGGCGGCGTCGTCCGAGTCGCCCTGCTCCACCACGTGACCTGGGGCACCAACTCCCTGTGCCACTCCTTCGGGTCCCGGCCCTTCGAGTCGCAGGACCGCAGCTCCAACCTCCCGGCCCTCGCTCTGGTCAGCTTCGGGGACTCGTGGCACAACGCCCACCACGCGTTCCCCCGGTCGGCCCGCCATGGCGTGGACTCCGGTCAGGTGGACATGGCGGCCGGCCTGATCGCCCTGTTCGAGCGGTGGGGCTGGGCTTCGGACGTGCGCTGGCCGCGGCCCGCGACCCTCGATCTCCGCCGGGTTGCGGCGCACCCGACTACCGGCGATGCCGCACGATGGTGAGCGCGTGGTCCGGGGCGTGGCGCCCGATCGTCAGCCCGTAGGGCGAACCGACACGAACTGACCTCTCCGGTCCGGAGCAGGGATCAGGGGTGCATCGCCGGGTGACGTTTGGCGAGCACCGGCAGCAGCAGCGTCCGGGGAGTCAGCCAGCCGGCCGCCGCCGACAGTTTGTTCCCCGCCCCGGGGATCACCACCGCCCGGCCCGTCTCCAGTCCCTCGACAGCGGCGCTCGCGACCCGCTCCGCGGGGACCCAGAGGAAGCTGGGCAGGGCCGCCGCCGCGTCCGTATCACTCAGCCCCGCCGCGGACGCAAAGCCGGTCGCGACGGGGCCGGGGCAGAGCGCGGTCACCGAGACGCCCGATCCCGCCAGCTCCGCCCGCAGCGCATGCGTGTACGAGAGGACGAACGCCTTGGACGCCCCGTACCCCGCCTGACCGGGGACGGGCTGGAAGGCGGCCGTCGACGCCACGTTCAGGATGGCACCGCTGCGACGCTCGACCATGCCGGGGAGCAGAGCCGTGCACAGATGGACCACCGCCTCGACGTCGGTTCTGACCATCGCCAGCTCGCCGGCGACCTGCGCCCGGGCCACAGGCCCGGCCGTGGAAAACCCGGCGTTGTTCACGAGCATGTTCACCACAAGGCCCCGGCGGTCGATCTCGGAGATCACCGCCGTTCGCGCCTCCTCGTCGGTCAGATCGGCGGCGACGACCTCGGCCCTGATCCCGTGGGACTCCGCGAGCCGCCCGGCGAGCGCCTCCAACCGGTCGATCCGGCGCGCCACCAGGGTCACGCCGTACCCTCGCGATGCCAACTGGGAGGCGATCTCGGCACCGATGCCCGACGACGCCCCGGTCACGAGAGCGGTACGGGTCGGACCAGCAGGGGGAAGGCTCATGTTCCAAGCGTAGGTCGGCGCCCACCCGGGCCGACACCCGCCATGCCGGAGGAGTCGGACCCGACCGGGGCCGTGCGACCGAGCCGGGGCCGTGCGACCCAACCGGAGCGGTCAGCCTGGTACGCGGACGGGAGCCGGGCCGCCCCGAGCGGACGCCGCGACCTGGTCACCCACCGCTGGGCCCCATGGCCGCCACCGGATGCTCCTCCACCCACTCGAGGTGGAGCTCCCGCCGCCAGAAGCACCACCGGGCGCCGTCCCTCCGGTAGTCGTCGACGTAGCGGAGGTACCAGACGGTGTCGACGAACGGGGGACCCGATCCGGCCGGCCCGTCCGATCGGAGGTGGTGTGCCACGCACCGTACCCGTCCGAGCACCGACCCCGGGGGGCCGGACGGGCCTCCTTCGCCGCCGCTCGTGAACACGTGGTCGGTCGTGCGGTGAAACGTGCGCACGAAACGGCGGAGCCCGTCGGGGACGGTCCGGAGCTCGGCCTCCCCCCGGCGGATCACCACCGGAGCGAGCTCGTCCGGGTACCTCGGGACGACGAGCATCCCCTCGGGATGGAACAGGGAGGCCAGCGCCTCTCCGTCGCGGCGGTCCACCGCCTCGGCATAGGCGCTCGACAGCCCCCGGAGTGCCTGGTCGACCTCCGGCGGGACGTGCGCATCCGCCGGCCCGCCTCCGGACGACCCACCTCCCTCCGGAGCGGCGCCATCCGATCCCTCCGGAGCGAACCCAGGGGTCACCCCCGCAGGCCCTCCGCCGGGGCATCGAGTCCGCCCGCCACACCGTCCTCCGGCAACCGCCCCGGCAACCGGCCTCCCAGACCCCGGCGCTCGGCGAACGCGGTCATCTCGTCGGAGATCACTTCCAGGTCGTCGGTGATCGAGGTGGAGAGCACCAGACGGTCGGCCCCGAGCGCCTCCGCCTCCCCCACTACCGTGTCGTCGGTCGTCGGCAGGTAGCCGCTCAGGGTCAGTTCGATGCCATCGGGATCCCGTCCCGCCTGTTCCGCCGACTCTCGCATGTCGAGCACCAGGGAGCGGACCTGCTCGTGCCCGAGGCCGAGCGGCTGGAACCCGTCGCCCAGCCGACCCGCCCGCCGCGCCGCCGCCCTGGTGTGGCCTCCGATGTGCACAGGGACACCGGCCGGCCGCGTCGGCTTCGGGAAGCTGTGGGCGTGCCGGAAGGAGAAGAACTCGCCGTCGAACGAGGCGCCGTCCTCCCCCGCGTCCGCCCACAGGGTCCGCATGGCCCGGATCGCCTCGTCGGAGCGGCGCCCGCGGGTACGAGGATCAGCGCCGGTCGCACGGAGCTCCTCGTCCATCCACCCCACGCCGACACAGAGGCGCATCCTGCCCCCGGAAAGGACGTCGACGGTGGCGACCCGTTTGGCCAGCACGACCGGGTGGTGGTTCGGCAGCACCAACACCCCGGTGGCGAGGACGATCCGGCTGGTGCACGCAGCCACGAACGCGAGGAGATCGAGTGGGTCCGGAATGGCACAGCTGTCCGGCAGGGGCATCTTCCCCGACGGGGCATAGGGATAGACGCTCTGGTACCCGGAGACGACCACCGCCGGCTCCCCGACGACGACGGACTCGAACCCGCACTCCTCCGCGTGCCGGGCGAACCGCCGCATCCACGCCGGATCAGCCGTGACACCCGTGCGCACGGGAGGGATGACTCCGAACTGCACGATCCACCCACTTTCGTCCGGGGACCTCGACACGCCGCGACCGGGCCGAGCGTAAGCCTTAGCGGGGATCAGGGTGCGCATGGGGGCGCGAGGACGCCCGGAGCGGGCGGGTGATCCCCTGGAGCGAGCACTCCGTTCCCCGGGAGTGTCCCGGGGCTGCCGACCGACCGGCTGGGGCCATGCCGCTCTCGGGGCGGTGTCCTAGGATTCCCCCGTGTCCTCCGAGTTCCGGCACTCCCCGCCGGGAGAGCCTCCCGTGCCTGGTGACGGCGTGCCTGGTGACGGCGTGCCTGGTGACGGCGTGCCTGGTGACGGCGGCGCGCAGGCCGGCGGCACGCAGGCCGGCCCTTCCGGCCCCGACGGGGCACCGGTCCGATCCGCCGGTCCGGTGCCGCAGTCCCGGATCGACGCCCGGCGTGCAGCGTCCCGCCGGGTCCACCGCCGCGCCTTCATCGGCCTGGCCGTCGCGGGCGGCGCTCTGGGGGCCGCGGCGGTCGCCGTGGCGGCAGACGCCCACGGCCACCCCGAGACGGCCGCCCCCCGTCCGCCGGCGGCGCCGGCGCGGGACTCGCGGCCGCCTGCGCCCGCAGCGGTGGTGAACACCCGCCTGGCCGACGGGGTCACCATCCCGGTCAACCCTGCCATCGTGGCGGAGAACGCCAAGACCGGCGACGCCTGGTGGGTGACCACCCCCCAACAGGCCGGCGACATCGAGGGGTACGCCGACCAGGCCAGCGCCTCGGTGGGCGACACGGTCACCCTCTTCGTGAGCACCAAGGCGACCTCCTTCCACGTGGAGGCGTACCGCATGGGGTACTACCAGGGGATCGGGGGGAGGCTGGTCTGGCAGTCCGACGAAGTCGGCGGCACCCGCCAGGCCCTTCCGACCGTCACCCCGCCGACCAACACCATCGTCTGCAACTGGGACCCGACGATCACCGTGCCGATCGGTCCCACCTGGCCACCCGGTGCCTACCTGTTGAAGCTGGTCGGCTCCGGTGGCGAGCAGCAGTTCGTCCCCCTGTGCGTCCGCGACGACACCTCCCGGGCCGCCGTGGTCATCCAGTCGAGCATCACCACCTGGCAGGCGTACAACCGGTGGGGCGGGTACAGCCTGTACTACGGGAACAGCGGCGGGGCGCTCTCGTTCACCCATGCCCCCGGTGGCGGGAGCTTCGCCAACCGGGCCCGGATCGTCTCGTTCGACCGTCCCTACGACCACGACTGGGCGTCGGGCGCCGCCGACTTCGTCGGCAACGAGCTCCCCGTGATCAGCCACGCCGAACGGCTCGGCCTCGACGTGACCTACTGGACCGACGTCGATCTCCACGCCCGACCCCAGTTGCTGTCCAACCACAGAGCGCTCCTCAGCCTCGGTCACGACGAGTACTGGTCCCTCGAGATGCGGGACGGCGCCCAGCAGGCGCTCCTGTCGGGGGTCAACCTGGCCTTCCTCGGGGCCAACGCCTGCTACCGGCAGATCCGTATGGGTCCCTCGTCCCTGGGTGCCAACCGTCTCCAGACCTGTTACAAGTCGGCCGCCGAGGACCCGATGACCGGGGTGGACAACGCACTGGTCACCGTGAACTGGCCCCAGCCACCGGTCTCCCGTCCCGAGAGCGAGCTGATCGGGTCGACCTACCAGGACGTCGGGGCGAACGCCGACATGGTGGTGAGCGATGCGGGCTCGTGGCTCTTCGCCGGGAGCGGCCTCGTCCAAGGCCAGCACCTTACGCGGCTCGTCCAGGGCGAGTTCGACCGGTACGTGCCCGGCGCGCCAGGGCCGACCAACGTCGACGTGGTCGCCCACTCGCTCGTCGCCAACCGCGGGGGCAACTACTCCGACGTGACCTGGTACACGGTCCCCGGTGGCGGTGGCGTGTTCGCCTCCGGGAACGCCTCGTGGGTCGGCGCCCTCTCCGACCTCCCGCTGGTGCCCGGGAACGTACTGCCCGACCCGGTCCCCGGGGTGACCGATCCGCTGCTGCGGGTCATGGAGAACCTCTACGCGGTGGTCGCCCTGGGTCCGGCCAGCCTCACCAACCCTTCCCAGGGGACCGGGGAGACCGTCTACGGAGCCGGCGGCGCAGCGATCCGCACGCCGGTGCCGAGCAACACAGCCTGACCACTGGTGACGCCGACGGCGTCCCGTTCAGCTCGCTCCCGCCACCCCGGGGTCCCCTCGATGCCTATTCGCTGAGCGTGATCGGCAGGTCGTCCGCCGCCAGCTCCCCGGCGTCGACGGGGACCGTCGGGGAAGCCTGCTCGGCCTTGGCCGCGTTCTGGGCGGCGAGATGGTCCCGGATGCGGCCGTCGATCTCGGCCATGAGTTGGGGGTTCTCGGTGAGGAACGTCTTGACGTTCTCCCGTCCCTGGCCGAGCTGCTCTCCCTCGTACGTGAACCACGCCCCCGACTTCTTGACGAAGCCCAACTCCACGCCGACGTCGAGCAGGGATCCTTCCCGGCTGATGCCCTTCCCGAAGGCGATGTCGAACTCGGCCTGCTTGAACGGGGGAGAGCACTTGTTCTTCACCACCTTGACCCGCGTACGGTTGCCCACCTGCTCGGCCCCGTCCTTGATCGTCTCGATCCGGCGGATGTCGAGACGGATCGAAGAGTAGAACTTCAACGCCCGGCCGCCCGGGGTCACCTCGGGCGAGCCGTACATCACCCCGATCTTCTCGCGGAGCTGGTTGATGAAGATGGCGATGGTCCGCGACTTGGAAAGCGTCCCGGTCAGCTTGCGCAGAGCCTGGGACATCAGGCGGGCCTGGAGGCCGACGTGGGAGTCGCCCATCTCGCCTTCGATCTCCGCCCGGGGGGTGAGGGCCGCCACCGAGTCGATGACCAGGACGTCGAGCGCCCCGGACCGGATCAGCATGTCGGCGATCTCCAACGCCTGCTCGCCGGTGTCGGGCTGTGAGATGAGCAAGTCGTCGATGTTGACGCCGATCGCCTTGGCGTAGACCGGGTCCATGGCGTGCTCGGCGTCGATGTAGGCGCAGATGCCCCCGTTGCGTTGCGCCTCCGCGACCGCATGCATCGCCAGGGTCGACTTCCCGGAAGACTCCGGACCGAAGATCTCGACGATGCGGCCGCGGGGCAGGCCACCGATGCCGAGAGCGAGGTCGAGCGCGAGCGCCCCGGTCGGGATGGCCTCGATGTTCATGTGGAGGTTCTCACCCATCCGCATGACCGAGCCCTTGCCGAACTGCTTCTCGATCTGGCTCAGCGCCACGTCGAGTGCCTTGTCACGTTCCATGTCCGTCGCTCTCCTCGTTGCTCTCGTCAGTCGCTCTCGTCAGTCGCTCTCGTCCGACCGGGCCGACCCTAGGGACGGGGTGTGACGCCGGACCGTCCCCGCATCTGTCCCGTCGGGCCGTCCTGTCTCCGGTCCTGTCGAACTGTCTCCGGTTGCCGGTCCGGAGGACCGGCCGCACGGCCTGCACCGACACTGTAGACCCGAACGCATGTTCGATCGTGGATGCTCCTGCCCCTCCTGTCAAGCCGCGGTTCCCGGCGGTCGCCCGGACAGGGGGTCCAGCCGTTGGGGGTAGGGGCGGAGGTAGTGTCGCGGCGCCATGTCAGACGACCACCTCCCCCCTCAGCCCGGACCGGCCCGCCCCGGCGACCCGCCGTCCGGGTCCGCCTCCACCACCCCCGCCCCGGCCGTCCTCTCACGCAAGGAGCTCCGCCAGCAGGCGGCGGGCACGAAGAAGACCACCGGTTGGCAGTACGCCGTCGGTGCCGTGGCCGTGGTCGTGGTGGCCGCCGCCGTCGCCCTGGTGGTGACGTCGGGGACGAAGCACACCGCCACCAAGCAGAAGGCCGCGTCGGTGGCGGTGGCGACCACCGTCCCTCCGGCGCCGGCCTCCCCCACCTGTCCGCTGACCGGCCAGCCCGCTCCCGGGGGAACCGTCCCCCCCCGCCCCGCGGTCGGGGTGAAGATCGGCAACTACCCCGCCGACCGGCCGTCGGCGGGCCTCAACCAGGCGGACATCGTCTTCGAGGAGCCGGTGGAGGGTTCGATCACCCGTCTGGTCGCCGTGTTCCAGTGCCAGACCCCGACGACCGTCGGTGACCTGCGGTCCGCCCGCGAGCCGGACGTCGGCATCCTCTCCCAGCTGTCCGACCCGCTGTTCGTCCACATGGGCGGGATCAACCCGGTGATCGCCCTTCTCCAGAGCGCGCCCCTCATCGACGAGAACGCCATCGGCGGCAAGGCGTCCTCGATCATCTTCCAGCAGGCCGGGCGCTACGCCCCGTACGCCACCTTCACCCACGGGGCGGCACTGTGGTCCCTCGACCCGACCGACACCACCCCACCGGCACCGATCTTCAAGTACTCGACAACCCTGCCGGCGGGTTCGGTGGCCGGGTCCGGTGCGAGCGTGCACATCCCGTTCTCCTCGGTCTCCGACGTGACGTGGACGTGGGACCCCTCGACCGGGACCTACCTGCGCTCCTACTCGGGGACGCCGGACATCCTGGTGGACGGCACGCAGACCGCGGCCACCAACGTGGTGGTCATGACGGTCCAGACCTCCATCGGCCCGTGGGTCGAGAACTCGGAGGGCGGACGGGAGGTCTTCGTCACGGCCACGGGGACCGGTCCGCTCGTCGTGCTGCGCAACGGGGTCGCCATCACCGGCACGTGGAGCCGGTCCTCGCTCACCTCTCCGGCCACCCTCACCGCGTCGAACGGGACGCCGATCACCCTCCAGCCCGGGAACACCTGGGAGGAGCTGGTGCCGGCGGGGATCCCCGTCACGACCGCCGGCACCGGCACGGGGGCTGCGACCGGTTCGTAGGGGCGCCCGGCACCGGCGCCGGCCGCCGGGCCTGCGTCCTGTCATCCGGAGGCAACCCCGACCGGCACAGGCCGGGGCGCCCGGACCGCGGTCCGGGCCACCGTCTCCCTCGCTACCGTATGACCCGGAAGCGGGACGATGGGTACCGTGGCCGGCCGTCGTCCGGGGGTGGTCGGCCGTCATCCACCGTGGCCCACCGTCGTCCGGGGGAGCCCTCCGCCGCCGTGCCCACGCTCCACACAGAGGAAGGTCGTCCAGTCATCCGGAACCACATCGAGCGAAGGCAGGCGCGACGGTGAGCACGGCCGCGTGCCTCGCCGACCTTGCCCCGGCCTCCGTGGGCGCGAGGCGGGGAGTGCCCGGCGGCACACCGCGGACACCCGACGCCCGGAGCGACGATCAGCGGTGCGGACAGATGAGGACACGGCCCGCCGTCCGTCACCCAGGTGGCGCCGCCATGCGGAGCGCGACCGGACCGCCACACCTCAGTGGGGAGCCGTAGGAGATGGCGAGCGTGCCGAGCCTTCCCGCACCCGTGGACGTGCCGAGCCTTCCCGTCCCCGCAGGGCGGGCGCCAACGACCCAGCAGACCCGCCCGCCCCGCCGGCTGGTTCCCCTGGACGGCCTCCGGGCCTTCGCCGTCCTGACCGTGCTGCTCTACCACGGAGGCGTCACCTGGTTCGGCGGCGGCCTGCTGGGTGTCGACGTGTTCTTCGTCCTCTCCGGCTTTCTGATCACGAACCTCCTGTGCGGCGAGTTCCTCGCCAGGGGCACGGTCGCACTGGGCAGGTTCTGGGCGAACAGGGCCCGGAGACTGCTGCCGGCCCTCCTCCTGCTCCTCCTGGGGGTCGCCCTGTACGCCTGGGTCTTCCGCAGCTCCCTGGATCTGGCTTCCATCCGCGGGGATGCGCTCTCGACGCTCCTCTACTTCGCGAACTGGCACTTCCTCTTCTCCGGTCAGGGGTACTTCGCGAAGTCGATCGCACCATCGCCGCTCCTGCCGATGTGGTCCCTCGGTGTCGAGGAGCAGTACTACCTGATCTGGCCGCTGGTGGCGCTCGTCGCCCTCCGGCACGGCGGCACGCGGGCCGTGGCCTGGGTGGCAGGAGCAGGAGCGGTCGCCTCCGCGTCGCTCATGGCCGCGCTCTACCTCGCCGGGGCATCCATCGACCGCCTGTACTACGGCACCGACACCCGGGCCCAGGCCCTGCTGGTGGGGTCGGTCCTCGGTGCCCTCGCGTCGACCCGCGACTGGCGGGTGATCGCCGAGGAGTGGGCCCGCCGCCCGCTGGGTCGCGTCACCGGCGCCGTGCTCGGCGTCGCCGGATCCGCCTTCCTGCTGTGGGCGTGGCACGCCCTCGACGGGCAGGAGGCGCTGCTCTACCAGGGAGGATTTCTGCTGGTGGCATTCGCCGCCGGGGCGGTGATCACGGTGGTCACCAGTTGGAGGCACTCCGTGCTGGCCACCGCGCTCTCGTGGCGACCCCTCACCTACGTCGGCACGATCTCCTACGGGCTCTACCTCTACCACTGGCCCATCTTCCTCACCCTCACCGAAGCGCACACCGGTCTCTCGGGACCCGGCCTGTTCACGGTGAGGATCTCGGTGACGTTCGCGGTCGCGATCCTCTCGTACCATCTGGTAGAAAAGCCTGTCCGACAGGGCCACCTGGCCCGTACCTGGCGGGGCCTCGCGGTGGGGATCGGTGCCGCGCTGGCCACGACCGGCGTCGTCATCGCCGTCACCCTGCCGATCGCCTCGGATGCCTCCCCCCTTCCCCTGGCCGGCGATCCGACGGGTCTCTCGGCCTCGCAGCACCAGGCGTTGGCCGCCTCCGGTGCCTTCACGACGCACCCGATACGGTTCATGCTGTTCGGCGACTCGGTCGCCCTGACCGCGTCGGTCGGCCTCGCCATCGACTCCACGGAGCGGTACGGCGTGAGGGTGTACGACGCCGGGATCCTCGGTTGCGATCTCAGCCTGGCTCCCGATCGTCTGGCCGGGGTCGTCTATCCCGGCGATCCCAGCGTGAACTGTGGGTCGTGGGAGACGACCTGGAGCCGGCAGATCGCCAAGGTGCACCCGGAGGTGGTTGGCCTGCTCATCGGCCGCTTCGAGCTCGCCGACCACTACTACCACGGGACGTGGATGCACCTCGGCATGCCGGTGTGGGACCGGCACCTCGAAGACAAGCTCGATCGCGCCGTGAGCGTCCTGTCGGCGGGAGGCGCCCGGGTGGTGCTCTACACGTTCCCCTACATCGACCCTCCGCTCGCCCAACCGAACGGCGCGCTCTGGCCCGAGAACCGGCCGGACAGAGTCGATCGGTGGAACCAGCTCCTCGACCAGGTCGCGGCCACCCACCGGAGCACCGTGACCCTCGTCGACCTCAATCGCATCCTCGACCCGCAGGGCCACTACACGGCGACGGTCGACGGGGTGTCCGTCCGCTGGCCCGACGACGGGATCCACATCTCGACCGCGGGAGGCGAGTGGCTCCAGCCCCGCCTCCTTCCGACCGTCGGCCAGCTCGGGATCGAGGTCCGCGGGAGGAGGGACACGCCGTCCTCCCGTCCGGGATCGTGACCTCCGCCGCCGGGGTCGCACGGCCCCGTCCGTGACGGCGCCCGTGCCGTACACTCTCCGCCCGATGGGTCGCGACACCGGATCGGGGGGATCGGCGGTCGCGACGGACGGGTCTGCGGCGACGGCGGGCGACCCGGGAAGCACACCGGGAAGCGACCGTGCGGAGGACCTGTCCCCCGTTCCGGAGCCTGTGCGGCCGGCGGCGCGCCTGTTCCCCCCGGGCGCCTGGATGACGGCGGGGGCATTCGCCGTCGTCCTCCTCCCGTTCCTCGTCGCCCTGGTCCACCTCGTGGCCACCGGTGGCGGGCGGATCTACCTCCCGGACGACCTGGCGTTGATCGACCTGCACACCCGCCGGGCGCTGGCGTGGAAACAGCAGCTGGGAGTGTTCGACCACTACGGATGGAACCACCCCGGACCCTCCTACTTCTACCTGCTCTCGGTCGCCTATCGCCTCCTCGGGTCCGGGGCCCGGGCGATGTTCGTGGGTGCCACCGCCCTCAACATGCTGGCTGCGGTGGCGGTGGTCGCAGTGGTACGCCGGAGGACCGGTCCGGCCCGCGCGCTGTGGGCCGCGACCTGGGTGTGCCTCCTCGCCGGCGTGGTCGCCGCCGCCGGGCCGTCGGCGACCACCTACTCGGAGAGCACGCTCGGCGCCCTGGTCAGCCCCTGGAACCCGACGGTCGTGATCTTCCCGCTCCTCCTCTTCACCGTGCTCTGCGCAGCTGCGGTGGACCGGTCCCCGCTCTCGCTTCTGGCGGCGCTCGTGGTCGGCTCGTTCATCATCCAGACCGACATCTCCGTCCTGCCTGTGGTGGCCGCGCTGTTCGTCGCCTCGGCCGCCGCGTGCTTGGCCGTTCGCCTCTCCGAACGCCGCGGAGGAATCGGATCGGAACGGGCGCCGGCGCCCGTTCCGATCTGCGACCCGTACCCGGCCGAGGGCGAAGCAGATAACGCGGCTGGTGGTGGGCGGGCGCGGGTCGGCCGCCTTCGTGCTGATGTGAATCCCGCCGGTGGTCCAGCAGCTGACCAACTACCCCGGCAACTTCACGCTCCTCGTGCGGTTCTTCACCGCCAGCCGGCCGGGACAGTCGGTCCTAGTGGGCGTGTGGTCCGTGGTTGCCGCACTCGGGATGCTCGTGCAGGGACCCGCCGAGGTGATGAACTCCGTTCTGGGCGGGGCTCCTGCCCACGCCGCCGCAGACGTGGTCGTCTCCGTCGTCGTGGTGGTGAACGGCACGGCGGCGACCGTGATCGCCGCACGCCAGAGGAACCTCTCCGCCGCCAGCCTCGCAGTCCTCGGCCTGGTCGGGTGCATCGTCACCGGGGTGTCCGCCACCCGGGTGACCGGGCTGGTGTTCGGCTACCTCATAATCTGGGCCGTCGCTCTGCCCGTTGCCGCGCTGATCAGCCTCGGAATGCTCCACGCTCCGGCCGGCCAGCGCGGCAGTGCTCCGTTCCGACTGGCCCTCTGCGCCGGGGCCTTGGTGATCTGCGCGCTGGCCACGGTCCAGGCGGCCGCCGTGCCCCCGTTGTGCGCAGTCTCCGATCCCGAAGTCGGGCAATTAGTCGCAATACCGTTCAGTTAGTACTACACGAGTGTAGTTTCGGGGCATGCCCCGTGCCGGATGGACGAAGCCCGAATCGGAACGCCGCCTCTCGGACCTCGTGTCGGTCGGCGTGCTCATGCGGACCTTCCCGCCAGCGTTGATCGACGAGTTGATCGCCGAGACGGGGAGGAAGGAGCAACGCCACCGATCGTTGCCGGCCCGCACGATGGCCTACTTCGCGATCGGGATGGCGCTGCATTCGGAAGGCTCCTATGAGGACGTGCTCGCACTGTTGAGCGACGGCCTGTCATGGGCGACCGGCGACGAGCCGGTGCGATTGCCGTCCAAGTCGGCGATCTTCCAGGCTCGCTCTCGCCTCGGCTCGAAGCCCTTGGCGGCCCTGTTCTCCCGGGTGGCCCGACCGCTCGCCGGTGCGAACACCCCCGGGGCCCATCTGGCCGGGCGACGGCTGGTGGCCATCGACGGGACGTGCCTCGATGTCGCGGATACGGCGGAGAACGACGAGTTCTTCGGGCGTCCCGGGGTCAACAAGGGCGAACAGGCGGCGTTCCCCCAGGCGCGGGTGGTCGCCCTCGCCGAGTGCGGCACCCACGCGATCGTCGATGCGGCGGTGGGCGCGTACACGACCTCGGAGAACACGCTCGCCCGCGAGGTCATCGACCGCCTGGAGCCGGGCATGCTGCTGCTCGCCGATCGCGGGTTCTGCGGGTTCCCCCTGTGGAACCGGGCACAGGCCACCGGAGCCGATCTCCTCTGGCGGGCCATGGGCTCGATGAAACCCCGGCACGTCGAGACCCTGGAGGACGGGACGTGGCTGGCCGAGCTGAAACCTTCGGGGAACGCCGGACGCCACGCGGACGGTCTCACCATCCGGGTGATCGACTACGAGATCGACGACGGTCGGGACAACGACACGAGCTACCGGCTCTTCACCACGCTCCTCGATCCCGACGAAGCACCCGCAGAAGAGCTCGCCATCGCGTACGCGCAGCGCTGGGAGATCGAAGCCGCCTTCGACGAGTTGAAGGTCCACCAGCGGGGACCCCGCACCGTTCTGCGCTCGAAATCACCGGACCTCGTGCTCCAGGAGATCTGGGGCCACCTGTGCTGCCACTTCGCCATCCGGACCCTCATGTGGGAGGCCGCCGATGAAGCCCGGGTCGACCCCGACCGGGTCAGCTTCGTCGCAGCACTCCGCATCGTGCGCCGCTCGATCACCGCGGCGCGCGATTTTTCCCCCTCAGGGTGCTGAACGCGGATGGCGGCATGCCATCGCGCTGCTCTGCCGGCGCCTCAACCCCGCCCGACGTCACCGGTCCAACCCGAGGCTCGTCAAGCGCAAGTACGTCAAGTGGCATGTGAAGCGAGCACACCATCAGGACTGGCCCCAGCCGACCGGACCGCCCATCGCCAGGATCCTACGGTCCTAACTGAACGGTATTGCAATTAGTCGCGCTGGTCGCCCCGGCAGTTGGGCGGAACGGCACCGTCTTCGTCGGCGACAACCGCGCCGCCGCCGGCGGTCCTGGTTGGATTCAGGTCATCGATATCGAACCTTTCATCGGCTTGGTCAACTGGTTGGACCAGGATGGCCATCACCCGGTAGTCAGCTCGTTCTGGAAAGCCGAATTCGGTCCCGGATACCCTCACCAACGGCCACGAAAGTTGGGTTGTTCAGGTCGCCACCTGGCAGCCATCGTCCCCTGCCCACCCCGGCTACCGGGGGAGGGTGGGAGCTCTGTCGGTGGTGGTCTACGACGGCTCAGGGCATCCCGTCGTCACCACTCACGAAGGGTGAGTCCCACGAACGTTGACCATCGCGTTCGGTTCAGACCGGATGACCACGGGCAGAGCCCAGCGTCTTCAATTGTAAGGCGTGCCTCTCGACTACCCACCAGCTCGCTACAGCAAAGGGAATGACCGCCATGAAGCTCATCATCGCGTACGGCCAATATCCCCATTTCTCCACGTTCCATACCACGAGCATCTGCTGGACTGGATAGGCATAAATATAAATACCGTATGAGTAA
>JAJYYG010000027.1 GCA_021801235.1 Actinomycetes bacterium | reverse complement strand
ACGCCCGACTCGATCGGCTCCCGCGGGAGCTCGAACCCGATCAGCCCGGTGGAGCAGACCAGCACCTCCCGGGCGTCCACGCCGAGACCACCGGCAGCCAGCTCGCACATCCGTTCGGCGGCGAGCCGGCCCGACCGCCCGGTCGCTGCGTTGGCGTTCCCGCTGTTGACGACCACCGCGGCGGCCCGCCCCCCCGTCGCCTCCAGGTGGGCCCGACTGACCTGAACGGGAGCGGCCGCGGCCCGGTTGGACGTGAACGTGGCCGCAGCCGGCACGGCACGCCCATCGTCGCTGGCCACGAGGGCGAGGTCGAGCGCGCCGGGCGCCTTGATGCCCGAGGCCACTCCGGCAGCGACGAACCCGGCAGGGGTGGTGATGCTCATGGATAGGCTCCGATGTTCGGTAGGGCGGTCCCTTCGGGGAGGCCGAGAGCGAGGTTGGCGCACTGCACGGCCTGCCCGGCCGCCCCTTTGATCAGGTTGTCGATGGCCGCGACGACCACCAGCCATCCCGTACGGGGGTCCACCCGGGCGGTCAGGTGGACGCAGTTCGACCCGGCCACCGCCTTCGTCGAGGGCGGGGCGTCGGTGACCACCACGAACGGCTCGGCGTCGTAGGCCCGGTGGAGCACCTCCATCGCGCCCTGCGTGGTGAGGGCACCCCGCTCGCCGACCGGAATGACCGGCCGCGCGTAGCACGTGGCGAGGATGCCCCGGACCATCGGGGCCAGATGGGGGGTGAAAAGGACCTGCGCCCCCAGCGCCTGCTCCATCTCGGCGGTGTGCCGATGGTCGAGGAGACCGTAGGCGGTGAAGTCCTCGTCGACCGCTCCGAACTGGAGGTTCGGCTTGGGCGCGCGCCCGGCACCGGAGACCCCGCTGGCGGCGTCGACGATGATCCCGTCGGAGACGGCGGCTCCGGAGCCGACGAACGGGGCCAACGCCAGGATCGCGGCCGTGGGGTAGCAGCCGGGGGCGGCGATCCACCGGGAGCGGGAGATCGTCTCTCGTGCGATCTCGGGGAGCCCGTAGACGAAACGTTCCAGGAGCTCGACCGCCCGGTGCTCCTCGCCATACCAGACCGGGTAGAGCGCCGGATCGCGGAGCCGGAAGTCGGCGGCGAGGTCCACGATGACGCCCACCTCGGGGACGAGCGCTGGCACCAACTCCTGCGAACGCCCGTGTGGCAACGCCAGGAAGACGAGGTCGAGGCCGGACAGGCCGGCGGGATCAGTCGCCGCATAGACCAGGTCGGGGTACGCCGCCGCCAGCGAAGGGGTGTGGGAGGACACCGGCACACCGGCATGGCCGGACGCCGCCGCCACCTCGACCTGCAGGTCCCCATGGGCGGCGCAGAGCTTCAGGAGCTCCACGCCGGCATAGCCGGACGCCCCCACGATGCCCACCCGGAAGGTCACCGGCCCGTCTCCATGGCGCAAGTATATGCACAAAGTCGCATTGTTATACAAGCCGTTCGTGTCCGAACCCTGCCGACCCGTCCTCGGACCGACGCTTGACCCTGGACGGGAGCGGTGGCTACGTTCGAGACCTTGCCGGACGCACCTTCGGGCGGGACGGCCCCCACCGGTCCCCTACGGAGGACAGCCCATGCCTGCATTCCCCAGCCCCGACCCGCCCTGCTCCCCGGCGGTGGAGCGACTGCTCGACGCCGTGCCCGAGTTCATCCCCCACTACCTCGACCTCGTGGCGGACTGCGACGAGGACCCGGGGTCCGAAGCCGTCTTCGCCGAGCTGGCCGAGTTCGTCGCCGCGCGACTGGCGGAGGTCGAACGGCAACGGCCTGTGCTCGAACGGACGCTCGCCGCAGTGGACGCCGTGGTGGAGGAGGACCCCGACGCGCTCGTGCTCGTCGGGTACGCGTTCCTCGACGGGCTCTCCCCGGACGATCGACGGCTCATCGCCCCCTGGCTGGCTCCCTCCACGCGCACCCTGCTCGAAGGCCTCGACGCCGGCGTCCTGTGACGCTGGGCCGTCCGGTCGCGTGGGCCGGCCCGATCCCGGTCGCCCCTCAGCGGAGGGTGGCCCCGACGTGCCGTGCCACCGCATCGATGCACCGCTGGCGAAGCCCCGCCAGCTCCTCCTCGTCGAGGGTGTGGTCGGTCGCGCAGAACCGGATCCGGTAGGCGAGGCTGCGCGTCGTCCCGTCGAGGGGCTCTCCGCGGTACACGTCGAAGAGCGCGACCGACTCCACCGAGCCACCTCCTGCACGGCGGAGGACCTCCTCCACAGCACCGGCAGGCACCGCGGCGTCCACCACGAACGCCAGGTCCACGTCCGCCGTGGGGAACTTGCTGATCGGGAGGGCCCGGTCGGGGGCGCGGGGAGTCACGCCATGGTCGAGGAGGACGCCCAGATCGAGATCGAGCCAGCCGACCCGCCGGGGCCTGCCGTCGCGGCCCACCAGGCCGAGCTGCCGGACCACCGAGGGATCGAGCTCACCCACCACACCGATGTTCCGGGCGACGACGGTCGGCGCCCCGTCACCCGCCGTGCTCCGAGCGCACAACACCGCCTGTCGGTAGGGATGGAGCACACCGGCGGCAGGCTCCTCCCGGTCGTCCATCGACCATCCGGCCAGGCGGAGCGAGGATGCGATCACGTGCCATCCGGCCACCGCCGTCCACGCGTCGTCGCCGGCGCCGCAGAACACCGCGCTCAGTCGCTCCGTCTCGACGGGTGGGGACGACGGCCCGCTCCCGTTCCCCGGCGGCGCCCCGACTGCGAAGACCGTCCCCACCTCGAACAGCCGGACCTCGCCCTGGCGGCGCTCGGCGTTGTGGAGCACCGCCCGCACCAGCCCCGGCGCCATGGACGACCGGAGGCACCGCTCCGCATCCACCAGCGGATTGGCGATCTCCACAAAGGGAGGCCGGAACCCGGCCAATTCCTGGTCTTCCGCCGTGACGAACGTGGTCGTCCACGCCTCCGATGCGCCGAGCCCGACGAGGATCTCCCTCAGGGTCCTCCGCTCGCGCTGGAACGCGGTCAGACGTCCCGGCTGGGGCCACGCCGGGTGGCGACGGGCGAGGCGGCTGTACCCGTAGGTCCGCGCCACCTCCTCGGCGATGTCCGCCTCCCCCATCGGAGCGGGCCGGATGTCCGGCCGGAAGGTGGGCACCGTCACGTCGAGCACACCGGTCCGGTCGCCCGACCCCGAACGGTCGTCGCGGGGGGCGGCCGCGATCCCCAGGGGAGCGAGCAGGCCGGTGATCTCCTCCCCGGTGAACCCTGCTCCCAGCAGCGCGTTGACCCGCTCCACCCGCACGGGCAGCCGCACCGCTGCCGGGACGGCGCCCCGGGCGTCGAGGGTGCCGTCGGAGACGGCGACCGCGGGGCCGCCGAACGCACCGAGGAGCTCGGTGAACCGGGCCACAGCCCGGTCGATCCCCTCCGGATCGACACCCCGCTCGAACCGGGCCGACGCCTCGGTGCGAAGCGCCAGCTTCTTCGACGTCCGGGCGATCGCCATGGGCATGAAGTACGCCGCCTCGAGCAGCACGCGGGTGGTGGCCGCCGTGATCTCGGACGAGGCACCCCCCATCAGGCCACCCAACCCCACCGGAGTCCCGTCGGCATCGCAGATGACGCAGTCCCGACCCGGATCGTCGAGGCCGGGACCCGGTCGCCCGAGCTCTCGGCGGACGCCGTCCAGCGTCGTGACCTCCTCCCCCGCGGCCGCCCCACGCACCACCAGTCCATGGCCGGGCAGGCGGTCGAGGTCGTACGGATGGGTGGGCTGCCCGAGCTCGATCATCACGTAGTTCGAAGCATCCACCACGTTGTTGATCGGCCGCATCCCCGCCAGGGTGAGCCTCCGGGCGACCCAGGCGGGGGACGGCCCCACCACCACGTCGGTGAACACGGTGGCGGTGAAGCGGGGGCAGAGCTCGGTGTCCTGCAGATCGAGCGATGCCAGGGTCTCCACAGGAGCGCCGGTGGACGGAGCGGAGGGCCGCCCGTCGACGGGGACCGCCGGATGGTGCGACGGGTCGGAGCCGACGATCCGCGCCGGGATCTCGAACGGCACCCCCATCCGGGCGGCGAGGTCGCGGGCCACCCCGGCGACGCTCCAGGCGTCCGGCCGGTTCGCCTCCACCGCCAGATCGAACACGACGTCCGGCTCGACGCCGAGGGTCTCGGCGAGTCGGCGCCCGGCACGGGCCCCGGCGACGTCGTTCAACACCAGCAGGCCGGCGTGGTCATCGGTGAGATCCAGCTCGCGACCCGAACAGAGCATCCCGTTCGAGACCACACCCTTCATCGTGCGCCGCCCGATGGCGAAGCCACCAGGCAGGACGGCCCCGACCGGGGCGAACGGGACCAGGTCCCCGGTCCCGAAATTCGAGGCGCCGCAGACGACTTCCACGGGACCCGCCCCCGCGTCGACCACCACCCGGCGGATCCGGTCCGCACCTTCGATCGCTTCGATCGACTCCACCCGTGCCACCACGACGTCCGCCAACCCCTCACCGACACGCACGACCTCCTCGACCACCAGGCCCAGATCGTCCAGCGCGGCCGCCAGCGCGGCCGGGTCCCCGTCGAACGGGGCGAAATCACGAAGCCATGAAAGCGGTACGCGCACTGCTCTCCTCTCGGTCCTCCCGGCTCGGCCGCGTCAAAACTGGCGGATGAACCGGATGTCGTTCTCGGTGAGCACGCGCATGTCGGCGATCTGATGGCGCATCTGCGCACACCGGTCGATGCCGAAGCCGAAGGCGAACCCGCTCCACCGCTCGGTGTCGATCCCCACCGCCGCGAACACCGCCGGGTCCACCATGCCGCAGCCGCCGAGCTCGATCCACCCGGTCTGGGAGCAGGTCCGGCACCCGGCGCCCCGACAGATGGTGCAGGTGATCTCGAACTCGGCCGACGGTTCGGTGAACGGGAAGTACGCGGGACGGAGCCGAGCGTGGATGTCGGCGCCGAAGTAGGCGGCGGTGAACACCTCGATGGTGCCGGCCAGGTCGGCGAACGTGATCCCCTCGTCCACTACCAGGCCTTCGACCTGGTGGAACACGGCCAAGTGCCGGGCGTCCGGCGTGTCGCGCCGGTAGCAGCGACCGGGCATCACCGCGTGGATCGGGAGCCGTCCGGCTGCCTGGGCACCCTCCATCAACCGGATCTGCACCGGAGACGTATGGGTCCGCAGGAGCGTCGACTCCGGAGGGTCGAGGTCGAGGTAGAAGGTGTCCCACATCCCTCTCGCCGGGTGTGCCGGCGGGATGTTGAGCGCGCCGAAGTTGTACCAGTCGGTTTCGATCTCGGGACCCTCGGCCACCTCGAACCCCATCCCCACGAACACGTCCTCGAGTGCATCCCTCGTCCGGGTGACGAGGCTGAGATGTCCCCGCCCGGGAGCGGTCACGACCGTGCCCGGCACGAGCTCGGAGAGGTCGGCGCGGTCCGCCTCCATCGCCGCGCGGGACTCCACCGCCTCGATCTGGGCGCGCCGCCGCTCCAGCAACCCTTCGATCTCGGAACGGGCCTGGTTGAGGAGCTGACCCCGCTGCTTGCGCTCTTCGGGGGAGCAGGCTCCCAGCGAGCGGTGGGCGAGCGCCAGGGGCGAGCGCTTCCCGCTCACCGCCGTCGCCACCGCCCGGATGTCGTCGCTGGTCTCCGCCGCCTCGATCGCGTCCCGAGCGCTCTCCACCAGAAGCTCCACGTCCGGTTCCGCGCCGCGACCGGTCATCGGACGGACCCGGACGGACCGTCGACCTGGGCGCGCGGCTGTGGATCCATCGTCCCCATCGTAGGGCCCGTCAGCGGGGGGTCCCGTCCCGCC
>JAJYYG010000098.1 GCA_021801235.1 Actinomycetes bacterium | reverse complement strand
CTACCGGGGGTTCGACTTCGCGGCCATGGCGCGCACGATCGCCGCCGGCCGGGAGGGCCTCGACGTGCTGGTCGCCGACGGATCGCTCCCCGAGGGCGATCCGGGTGGCCTGCCGGCGGTGCCGGCGGGGACCGGTCCGGACGGGGAAGCCCCGGTTCGGTGGCTCTTCTACACGTCGGGCACCACCGCCGATCCGAAGGGCGCCCAGCACAGCGACCTGACGGTGATGGCCTCCGCCCTGGCGATGGCCGAGTGCCTGGCGATGGACCGGGACGACGTGGCCGCCCTCGTCTTCCCGTTCACCCACATCGGGGGCATCGGCTGGCTGATGGCCGCGCTGTTCACCGGGTGCACCCTGCTGGTGACCGAGGCCTTCGACCCGGTCGCCACCCCGGCCTTCCTGTCCACCAACCGGGTCACCCTGCCGGGCTCGGGCACGCCGTTCCACCTGGCGTACCTGGCGGCGCAGCGGGCGGCGCCGGAGACCCCGCTCTTCCCGGACGTGCGCTGCTACCCGGGCGGCGGCGCGCCCAAGCCGCCGCAGCTCCACCACGACCTCAAGCGCGAGGTCGGGGGGATCGGGATCGTGTCCGGGTACGGCCTGACCGAGGCGCCCATCGTGGCGATGGCACGGACCACCGATCCGGACGACAAGCTGGCTGGCACCGAGGGACGGGCGACCCCGGGGGTCACCCTCAAGGTGGTGACCCTGGAGGGCGAGGTGGCGCCGCCGGGGGTCGAGGGGGAGCTGCGCCTGCGGGGGCCCCAGGTGATCCGCGGGTACCTCGACGCCTCGCTCGACGCCGACGCCTTCGACGACGAGGGGTTCTTCCGCAGCGGCGATCTCGGGATCGTCGACGCCGAGGGGTACGTGACCATCACCGGGCGGCTGAAGGACGTGATCATCCGCCACGGCGAGAACATCTCCGCCAAGGAGGTCGAGGACCTGCTCTACGGCCATCCGGCGCTGGCCGACGTCGCCGTCATCGGGCTCCCGGACGATCGCACCGGGGAGCGGGCCTGCGCGGTGGTGGCCCTCACCGGCGACGGGGCGTTCGACCTGGCGGAGATGGCCCGCTACCTCCGGGACAGGGGGCTCCGGGTCCAGGCGATCCCCGAACAGCTCGAGGTGGTCGATGCGGTACCGAGGAACCCGGCGGGGAAGATCCTGAAGCACAAGCTGCGCGAACGGTTCGCGCCGCACTCGAAGGCAGGGGGCACCACATGAGTCCGATCCAGCGGGTGACGCTCGGGGCGGGGGGCAAGGAGCACCAGGCCGCCGACGAGGCGATCCGGTCCTTCGCCGGCCGCCGGTTCGCCGGCAAGGTGGCCCTGGTCACCGGTGGGGGGTCGGGGATCGGGGAGGCGACCGCGGTGCGCCTGGCCGTCGAGGGTGCGGACGTGGCGGTGCTCGACATCTCCGCCGAGGGCGCGGCCGCCACCGTGGAGCGCATCACGGCCGACGGCGGGACCGCCGCTGCCGTCGTGTGCGACGTCACCTCCGAGCAGTCGGTCGCCGCCGCGGTCGCCGCCGCGGTCGCCGCGGTGGGTCCGCCCCAGGTGGTGTGCAACGTGGCCGGCATCGGGGGGTTCTTCCGGACCATCGAGATGCCGCTCGAACGCTGGGAGCGCATCCTGGCGGTCAACCTGACCGGCCCGTTCCTCGTGTGCCGAGCCACCCTCCCCTACCTGGTCGAGGGGGGCGGCTCGATCGTGAACGTGGCCTCGAACACCGCGCTGATGGGCCAGGCCTACTCCGCCGCCTACTGCGCGTCGAAGGCGGGGGTGCTGATGTTCTCCAAGGCGCTGGCTGCCGAGTACCTGGGCCGGGGGGTGCGGGTCAACGTGGTGGCCCCCGGCGGCGTCGACACTCCCCTGATCGGCTCCTTCGGCCTGCCCGAGGGAGCGGACTTCAAGGAGCTGTCCCGGATCATGTCACCGCTCGGGTTCGCCACCCCGGCGGAGATGGCCGGGTCGATCGCGTTCCTCGCCTCCGACGAGTCGTCCTACACGACGGGGGCGGTCCTCTCCGTGGACGGCGGGCTGACCATCTGAGCCGGGTGCCGGTGGTCCGCCCGGAGAGCCGGAGCGGTTGGGACGCACCCGCGAGTGCGTGCCATGATTCCCCCAACCGATCCGGTGCGATCGGGGTCGAAGGGGGCACCATGGCACGCACACAACCGGTCGAGCGCTGGGAGACCGATTTCGACGTCCTGGACGCCGGCTACATCGCGGACCCGTTCTCCGTCTGGGACCGGCTGCGGGGGACCTGCCCGATCGCCCACACCGAGCGCCGGGGGAGCACCTGGCTCCCGACCCGCTACGAGGACGTCGTGGCGCTGGCCCACGACGTCGAGCACTTCAGCTCCCAGAAGATCGCGGTGATCCCGCTCGACGGCGACGAGCCGGAGGAGCCGGTGCTCGCCTACGGGCTGCCGCCCATCTCGGCGGACCCACCGTTGCACACGTGGACCCGTCGGCTGCTGCTGCCCTGGTTCTCCCACCGCCGCGTGGAGGGCTACGAGGGGCTCACCCGCACCCTGTGCGCCGGCCTGGTCGACTCGTTCGCGTCGGACGGCAGGGTCGACGCCGCCGGCCGGTACGCCCAGCAGATCCCGGTGCGGGTGATCGCCCACGTCCTCGGCGTGCCCCCCGAGATGGCGGACACCTTCACCGGGTGGGTGCGCGACGTGCTGGAGTTCGCCGACGACCCCGAGCGGCGGGCGCGCGGGGGCGACGCCCTCCTCGACTTCTTCGTGGCCGAGGTGGCGCGCCGGAAGACCGAGCCCGGAGAGGACCTCCTCAGCGAGCTGCTGGCGACCGAGGTGGACGGGGCGCCCATGGACGAGGCGATCGTCCTCGGCACGGCCGCCCTCGTCCTGATCGCCGGGGTGGACACCACGTGGAGCGCCATCGGGTCCTCGCTCTGGCACCTGGCCGGTCACCCCGACGACCGCCGGCGGCTGGTGGCGGAGCCGGAGCTGATGCCGCTGGCGGTCGAGGAGCTGCTCCGTGCCTACTCCCCGGTGACCATGGCCCGCGTGGTGGTGGAGGATACCGAATTCCAGGGGTGCCCGATGCACGCCGGCGACAAGGTGCTGATGAACTTCCCGGGGGCCAACCGCGATCCGGCCGCGTTCGAGGACGCCGACCGGGTGGTGCTCGACCGGGCGCTCAACCGGCACGTGGCCTTCGGATCCGGCATCCACCGGTGTGCGGGGTCCAACCTCGCCCGCATGGAGCTCCGGGTGGCCTTGGAGGAGTGGCTCCGGCGGATCCCCGAATTCCACCTGGCCGACGACGCCGAGGTCACCTGGGCCGGGGGACAGGTCCGGGGCCCCCGCTCCCTGCCGGTGGTGCTGTCGTGAGGATCCGGGTCGACCCCGACAAGTGCCAGGGCCACGCCCGCTGCTACGGCCTGGCACCGGAGCTCTTCGACGTGGACGACTACGGGCTGTCCACCGCGGTGGACGGTGGGAACGTGCCGCCGGGATTGGAGGACAAGGCGCGCCTCGCCATCGCCAACTGTCCCGAGTACGCGATCGAAGAGCTGTGACCACCACCGCGCCCGCTCCAGCCCCCTCCGTCGTGCTGTCGCACCGGCGCGTCCTGGTCGTCATCGGCGCCCTCATGCTGGGGATGTTCCTCGCCGCGCTGGACCAGACGGTGGTCTCGACCGCCCTGCCCACCATCGTGGGCGACCTGCACGGCGCCTCGCACCTCACCTGGGTGGTGACCGCCTACCTGCTGGCCTCCACGGTGTCGACCCCGCTGTGGGGGAAGTTGGGCGACCTGTACGGCCGGAAGGTGTTCTTCCAGGCGTCGATCGTCCTCTTCCTGGTCGGGTCCGCGCTCTCCGGGCTCAGCCACTCGATGCTGGAGCTCATCGTCTTCCGCTCGCTCCAGGGCCTCGGCGGCGGCGGGCTGATGATCGGAGCCCAGACCATCGTCGGCGACGTGGTGTCGCCCCGTGAGCGCGGGCGCTACATGGGGCTCTTCATGGCGATGTTCGGCATCACCACGGTGATCGGCCCTCTGATCGGCGGGGTGTTCGTCGACTACCTGAGCTGGCGGTGGATCTTCTACATCAACCTCCCCATCGGGGGGGTGGCCCTGGTGGTGACCGCGGCCGCCCTGCCCAACACCCTGAGCACGGTCCACCGGGTCATCGACTACCTGGGCACGGTGCTCCTGGCATTGGCCGCCACCGCCCTCGTGCTCTACACCAGCCTCGGGGGGACGTCCTACCCCTGGACGTCGCCGTTCATGCTGGCCCTGGCCGTCTCCGGGGTGGTCTTCACGGTGGCGTTCCTGCTGGCGGAGCGGCGTGCCGTCGAGCCGGTGATCCCGCTGCGCCTGTTCACCAACCCGGTGTTCGCCGCGGCCAGCGCCATCGGGTTCGTCGTGGGGTTCGCCATGTTCGGGGCCCTCACCTTCCTGCCCCTCTTCCTCCAGGAGGTGAAGGGGATCAGCCCGATCGCCTCGGGGGTCCGCCTCTTCCCGATGATGGGGGGCCTGCTGGTCGCCTCGATCGGGTCCGGGTTCCTGGTCAGCCGATGGGGCCGCTACAAGGTGTTCCCGGTGGTGGGCACCGCCTTGATGACCGTGGGCCTCTACCTGATGTCGCTGATCGACGTGGCCACCGGCGCCTGGGTGATGGCCGGCTACATGACGGTGTTCGGCCTGGGGCTGGGGTTCGTCATGCAGGTCCTGGTGGTGGCGGTGCAGAACGCGGTGCCCTACGAGGAGCTCGGCACCGCCACCTCCGGGACGACCTTCTTCCGGATGATCGGCGGCTCGTTCGGCACCGCGGTGTTCGGGGCGATCTACGCCAACCTGGTGGTGCGCAACATCCTCTCCTCGCTCCACCTGAGCAAGGTCCCGCCCGGGTTCAGCCTCAGTGGCGACAACCCGTCGGCGATCCTCCACCTCCCCCCGGCGGTGCAGGCCGGGGTGATCCAGGGGATCTCCCACACCGTCCAGACCATCTTCCTCATCGGGGTCCCTATCGCCTTCGTCGCCTTCCTGCTGAGCTGGACGCTCCCCGAGATCGAGCTGCGGAAGTCCATCCGCGGGACGGAGCCCGCCGAGGGGCTCGGGAACCCCGAGCCGCGCACGTCCCTGGGCGAGATCGAGCGCATCCTCGAGCGGGCCGCCAGCCGCGAGCGCCGGGGCGACCTCTACGCCATGCTGGCGTCCCGGGCCGGGCTCGCCCTCGACCCCCAGGCGGTGTGGCTGCTCTATCGGCTCGCCGACCACCCGGACTGCACCCTCGACACGGTCGGCGCCCGCCTGAAGGTCGACCCGGCCCGTCTCGGGCCGGCCATGGACACCCTGGTCGGAGCGGGGATGGTGGAACGGGCCGACGGCGGCGGCACGGACCGGTTGGTGCTCACCGACGCCGGCCGCCGGTCCATCGAGGCCCTGGGCGCCGCCCGCCGCGACTCGCTGCTGGCGCTGCTGGAAGGGTGGGACCCCGAGGAGCATCCCGAGGTGGTCGCCATGGTGCGCCGCCTCGCCCACGAGCTGCTTGCCGACGACGACCGGCTGCTCGCCGACGCCCGCCCGGTCAAGGTGCCCGCCAGCTGAGCGCGCCCGGCGGTCGGGTCGGCGGCCGGCCACCCGGGGGGTGACGACGCAGGAGACGAGCCTGGCTCGACTCGGCGGGCCGTCGGCCGGTTCAGCGCAGAACGGGCTGTCCGGAGGGGTTCACCTCGAGCTCCTCCGCCTCGCCGGCGGCACCGGCACCCGCCTCCTCCATCGCCACCTCGCCCACCGCGGCCAGGCCCTCGTCGATCGAGCCGCCGGCCGCGTGAGGGG
>JAJYYG010000143.1 GCA_021801235.1 Actinomycetes bacterium | reverse complement strand
GCTGGTCGCCGCCGACGGCGGCATCTTCTCCTACGGCGACGCCGCCTTCTACGGCTCCACCGGGGGCATGCACCTGAACCAGCCGATCGTGGGGATGGCGGCGGACCGGGCGGCCTGAGGTCACGGTTCCCCGCCCGGGCATCTGGGTCCGGGCGGGGAGGGCCCCCTCGGCCTGGCCCCCCGATGGAGGAGCGAGCGCTCCGGGTGGAGCGCTCCGGGTAGTGTGTGGGCCCGCCGCGAACGCAGGCGGAGTCGGGTGGGGCTGACGCGGTCCCGACCGGTTCTCCCCTGACCGGCAGGCACTGAGTGACCGGCCAGTGCGCACGGCGCCCACCCGATCGACCCCCGACCGACAGGAACCTTCCATGCAATCCCTCGCCGCCTGGTGCGTCCGACATCGCCGCCTGGTCCTGCTCTTCTGGATCGTCGCACTCGTGGCGATGACCGCGGTCTCGCAGTCCGTCGGGACCGCCTACTCGAACAACTTCAACCTCCCCCACACGGAGTCCACCCAGGCGCTGGCGCTGCTCCAGCAGGCGGCCCCGAGCCAGGCGGGGGACACCGAGCAGGTGGTGTTCCAGACGTCGGGAGGTAGGACGGTCCGCGATCCGGAGGTCGAGGCGTCGGTCAACGCCATGCTCGCCAAGCTCGCCACCGTCCCCCACGTGTCGAAGATCGTGAGCCCCTACTCCCCCGAAGGTGCCACCCAGGTGAGCAGGGACGGCACCATCGCCTTCGCCCGGGTGACCTTCGACCGACTGGCCCAGAACATCTCCACGCCGGTGGCCAAGCAGTTCGTCGCCACTGCGCAGACCGCCGACGGCCCTGACCTGAAGGTGGCCGTGGCCGGCCAGGTGGCGGAAGCGGCGAACAAGCAGTCGTTCGGAGGAACCCTTCCCGGCGTCGTCCTGGCCGGAGTGGTCCTCTTCCTCGTCTTCGGGTCGGTCTTCGCCATGGCACTGCCCCTCCTCTCCGCCCTGGCGTCCCTGGGGACGGCCATCGGCCTGATCGGCCTCTTGAGCAACGTGCTGAAGATGCCCCAGTTCTCCGTCGAGCTGGTGCTGCTCATCGGCCTCGGCGTGGGGGTCGACTACGCACTGTTCATCGTCACCAGGCACCGGCAGGGGTTGATCGCCGGCATGGGGACCGAGGACTCGATCGTCAACGCCGTCAACACCTCCGGGCGGGCGGTGCTGTTCGCCGGCATCATCGTGTGCATCGCGCTCCTCGGCATGTTCGCCCTGGGAGTCTCCTTCCTCTACGGCCTGGCGGTGGCCGCCGCCCTCGGGGTCGCCTTCACCATGGTCGCCGCCCTCACCCTGCTCCCGGCGTTCCTCGCGTTCATCGGCCCGCGTGTCCTCAGCCGGAAGCAGAAGCGGTCGCTCGCCACCGACGGGCCGCGGGTGGTCGGTGCCGGCACGAAGGGCTTCTGGCCGCGGTGGGCCACGTTCGTCCAGACCCGCCCGGTGATCCCCGCCCTGGTGGCCCTGGTGGTGGTGGTGCTGGTCGCCCTCCCCTTCTTCTCCCTCCGCCTCGGATCGTCCGACCAGGGGAACGACCCTCCGAGCACCACCACCCGCCAAGCGTACGATCTGCTGGCGGAGGGGTTCGGGCCGGGGTTCAACGGGCCGCTCGAACTGGTGGCCGTCCACCAGGGTGCGGCCGACGTCCCTGCGCTCGACCGCCTGGCCCAGACGGTGAAGGCACAACCCGGGGTCGCCGCCGTCTCACCGCCCATCAACCTCCCCGCCAGGGACGGCGAGCAGGTATCGCTGATCATCGCCTACCCGACGACCTCGCCGGAGGCGGCCGCCACCACCGACCTCATCGATCACCTCCGGGCCACGACCATCCCGCAGGCGGTGAGCGGCACCGGGGTCACCGTCTACGTCGGCGGCACGACGGCCATCTTCGCCGACTTCGCCCGCGTGCTCACCTCGAAACTGCCGCTCTTCATCGGGCTCGTCGTGCTGCTCTCCTTCCTCCTGCTCGCCATGGTGTTCCGGAGCGTCGTCATCCCGCTCACCGCTGCGGCCATGAACCTCCTCTCGATCGGGGCCGCGTTCGGGGTGCTGGTGGCGGTGTTCCAGTGGGGCTGGCTGGGAACGCTGGTCGGCTCCACCCAGCCCGGCCCGATCGACGCCTTCCTCCCCGTGATGCTGTTCGCCATCCTCTTCGGGCTGTCCATGGACTACGAGGTCTTCCTCGTCACACGGATCCACGAGGAGTGGCTGCGTTCGGGGGACAACCGCCAGGCGGTCCGCAACGGGCTGGCTGCGACCGGCAAGACGATCACCGCGGCCGCGCTCATCATGATCCTGGTCTTCGGCTCCTTCGTCTTCGGAGGTCAGCGGGTCATCAAGGAGTTCGGCGTGGGGCTGGCGGCCGGCATCCTGATGGACGCCGTACTGATCCGCATGGCCATCGTGCCGGCACTGATGCAGCTGTTCGGGAAGGCCAACTGGTGGTTCCCCGACTGGCTCGACCGGATCCTTCCCCGACTCTCCGTCGACCCCGAGGACCAGCTGGGAAGCAGCCATGACGGGGGCTCCGGCGATCGGGGCACCCACCTCCCGGAGGCCGAGGAGGGCGATCCGGTACCGGTCTGACCGGTCTCCGCGTGGAGCGTCAGACCGGGATCCGCCGGGGGGCGCCGGGCTCCTGGGTGGGCATCACCTGGGGATCGGGCATCGGGTAGGGCGGCTGACTGCCGTCGATCTCCAGGATGTCGGTGGCCTGGCAGCCGAGGGAGTCGACGTAGGCCACAGTGTCCTGCGAGGTCGGGGGAAGGTGCGGCCGTGCGATGACCGCCCGGCCCATCTGGAGCGTCGCCGTGAGGTCCCCCACCGCACCCCGGCGCCAGGCCGAGATGTTCGGCGCCTCGACCCCGAAGCGCTCCTCGAGGAACCGGAGCTGGGAGGTGTGGTCGAACGTGCCCGAGGACACGTAGCCGCCCCGGCTGAACGGGGAGACGACCAGCATCGGGACCCGGAACCCCAGACCGATCGGCCCGGCAACCCCCTGGGCATCGGCGGGGAGGGGCTGGACGGTGACGTACTCCCCCGGGGTCCCGGGCGGCGGGACGGGCGGGGGCACGTGGTCGAAGAACCCGTCGTTCTCGTCCCACATGAGGAACAGCACCGTCTTCGACCAGACCTCCTGGTTCGCGGTGAGCGTCCCGAGCACCTGGTCGATGAACCACGCGCCGAGCGCGGGCGGCGCGGGCGGATGCTCGTCGTAGCCCAGTGGGGGGATGATCCACGAGACGCTGGGCAGGGTCCCCGAAGCGACGTCCCGCGAGAAGGTGTCCGGGACGGTCGGGAGGAACGCCTTCTGGTAGAGAGGCGACGACGGGTTCGAGTACTGGGAGAAGTAAGGGAGGATGGCGTCGGAGACGAGGAGGATGTCCGGGGAGTCGATCCGGTAGGCAGCCCCCGGGGGGGAGTAGACCTTCCAGGAGACCCCGGCGTCCTCCAGCACTTCGGGCATGGTGGTCCAGCTGACGCTGAACCGGGCGTCCGGAGAGGGGTTGGTGATGAGCACCGGCCCCCCGTGGGTGCCGGCCGGGTCGATGGTGCCGGAGAGCGACATCAGGCGGTTGGGATGGGTGGGACCCATCACCGAGCAGTGGTAGCCGTCGCACAAGGTGAACGCGTCGGCCAACGCGTAGTGGAACGGGAGGTCGGCCCGGGTGTGGTAGCCCATGGTCAGCAGGCCGTTGACCGGTCCCTCGAACTGCGGCGAGGTATGGGTGGTGACGAAGGCGTCCATCGTCCCGCCACTGCGGCTCAGATGTTGGGGGAGCCAGTTGTGGCTCAGGTCGTGCGTGCACTCGCCGTGACCCGAGTCGACGGCGAGATGGAACGGGAGCTGCCGACCGACCGGTGACCGGGTGAGGTTGGCCGGATCCGGCTGGGAGAAGGCACCCAGGCTGTCGACCGGGTGGTCGTCGAACCCCCGGACACCCGGATAGGAACCGAAGTAGTGGTCGAACGAACGGTTCTCCTGCATCAGGAACACCACGTGCTCGATGGCACCCAGGTCCGACCCGGCCGGAGGGGTGGAGGCCGCCTTGGACACCGTCGACGAGCCGCAGGCGGCCAGCAACCCGGCTCCGGTCGCCACCGCACCTCCCAGGAAGACCCGCCGGTCGAACACGGGCCGGCCGCGGCCCGGGGGCGACGACTGCCCCGGCCGCCACGATCGTTCCGGGACGCTGCGGTCCGGTCCTCGGCTCATGACACCCCCTTCAGGCGCCCCGACCCTGTGCCGATCCCGCCCGCGTCCCCAGCGTGACCGAAGGGTGAACGTTCTGCAAACACGTTCTGCAAACGCAGGGGCGCTGCCGGCTCCGGCCGGCGCCTCGGACCGGGGACGACCAGGGCGCCGCCCCGGAGTTCACAGACCGGGGAACGGCTCCTCCAACGACCCCAGGACATGGTCCGCCCCGGCCGCCGCCAGCGCATCCGCCGTGAAGTGCCCGCTCGCCACCCCGACGGAGACCGCCCCGACCGCGTTGGCCGAGTCGATGTCGTGCGGGGTGTCCCCCACGATGGTCACCGAAGCGGGTTGGAGCCCGTCGAGGAGACGCGCGGCCCTGTTGACCGCAGTGCGGGCGACCTCGGTCCGCTCGGGGGCGTCCGAGCCGTAGCCGCCGAAGACGAAGAAGCGGTTCAGGTCGGCCGGGATCAGCTTGGTGCGGGCCGCGCCCTCCATCGCTCCCGAGAGGAGACCCAGCACCACCCCGGTGCGGCTCAACCCCTCGAGGGTGCGCTCGGCACCGGGCAGCACCCGATACCCGTCCGAGACCCAGATGTCCTGCGCCAGCGCCAGCAGGTAGTGGGCGTAGAGCGCGTTCATCTCCCGTGCACTGGGCCGGCGCCCGAGGGTGGCCTCGAAGGTCGCCGCCCCCACCTGCGGGTCGGTCTCGCCGGCGGAGCTGTGCGCCCCGATGTCGGCGGGGGTCCCGTGGAGCTGCTCGAAGGCCCGGCTCCAGGCCCGCCCCCCGGACCCGCCCGTGTGGACCAGGGTCTCGTCCACGTCCCACAGCACGACCGCCGGTCGCGCCGGTCCAGCCACGTCAGTCCTTCTTCTCGTCGTGCCCGCCGAACTGCTTGCGCTGGGCGGAGAGGATCTTGTTGGCGAAGTCGTCGTCGCCCCGGGAGGCGAACCGGGAGTAGAGGGCGCTGGTGAGGACCGGGGTGGGCACCCCCTCGTCGATGGCTGCGATCGACGTCCACCGGCCCTCGCCGGAGTCCGACACCCTGCCGGTGAACTCGTCCAACCCCGGGGACTCGAAGAGCGCCTGAGCGGTGAGGTCGAGCAACCACGAGCCGACCACGCTGCCGCGCCGCCATACCTCGGCGACCTCGGCGACGTCGATGTCGTACTGGTAGTACTCGGGTTCCTCGAGCGGAGCGGTCTCCGCGTCGGCCGAGGGCGGTCGCTTGCCCGCGTTCCCGTTCTTCAGGACGTTGAGCCCCTCGGCCAGGGCCGCCATCAGCCCGTACTCGATGCCGTTGTGCACCATCTTCACGAAGTGGCCGGCCCCGTTCGGCCCACAGTGGAGGTACCCCTGCTCGGCGGCGCTCGGTGCGCCGGTGCGCCCGGGGGTGCGCTCGGCACTGTCGACCCCGGGCGCGATGGTGGCGAAGAGGGGAGACAGGCGCTCGACCACCGCGTCCTCCCCCCCGATCATCAGGCAGAACCCGCGCTCGAGACCCCACACGCCGCCGCTGGTACCGCAGTCGACGTGGTGGATCCCCTGTTCCGACAGGGCCGCCGCCCGGCGGATGTCGTCCCGGTAGTAGGAGTTGCCCCCGTCGATGATGGTGTCGTCCC
>JAJYYG010000096.1 GCA_021801235.1 Actinomycetes bacterium | reverse complement strand
CTCGACCGGTCGGGCGCCGGCTCCCCGCCGGGGTCGGCTACGTCCCCGCTCAGGCCGTCGAGCACGGGCGCCGCCGGCACGGGACGGCTCTCAACGCTCGCCACGGGGCCCGCCCTCCCTGCCGGCGGACCGGGCTGTCGTCGTCGCGGTGGTCAGGCTCACGTTCCCCCCCAAGGTCCGGCGTAGCGCTCCGGCGCTCACCCGAGTACGTTATATTCATAGTCATCATATTGGTCCACCGCACCGGTTGCAACCCGCTCCGGCTGCGGCCGCCGATCCACCTTCCGGGCCACGAGGAGCGCCGATGACTGCAACCGCCACCCACCGACACGCCGACGGGCACCTGCCGGATCCGGCAGGTGGGCCGGCGTACCGGGCGCCGGTGCAGGACATCCTGCTCGCCCTCGACGTCGCCGGGTTGGAGCGGGTCCTCGCCCTGGCAGCCTACGCCCACGTCGACCGCTCCACCCTGGTGTCCGCGCTCGAGGAGTTCGGCCGGTTCGCTGCCGAGGTGATCGCCCCGACCGACCGGATCGGCGACCTTGACGGCGCCCACCTGGATCCCGAGCCACGGCGCGTGACCACGCCGGCCGAGTTCCACACCGCCTACCGGATGTACGTCGACGGGGGATGGGGGACGCTTCCCTTTCCCACCCGCTTCGGAGGCGGCGCCTTCCCCTCGGCCGTCGCCCTGGCGCTGCAGGAGATGTTCGCGTCGGCGAACCTCGCCCTCTCGCTCAACCCCGTCCTCACCCAGGGGGCGATCGAGGCGCTCCTGCGGTGGGGCGACGCGGACCAACAGGAGCGGTACCTGCCCCACCTGTTGACCGGACGGTGGAGCGGGACCATGAACCTCACCGAGGCGGACGCCGGCTCCGATCTCGGAGCCATCCGGACGACGGCCAGGCACGACGGCGCCCTCGGCTGGCGCGTCTCCGGGACCAAGCAGTTCATCACCTGGGGCGACCACGACCTCGCCGAGAACATCGTCCACCTGGTGCTGGCCAGGACGCCGGACGCACCGGCCGGCACGAAGGGGCTGTCCCTCTTCGTGGTCCCCCGGCGCATCCTGTCGTCGTCCGGGCTCCCGGGGGCGGAGAACGCGGTCCGGTGCACCCACGTCGAGGAGAAGCTGGGTCTCCACGGGAGCCCGACGTGCACCATGGTCTTCGACGAGGCGTACGGCGAGCTGGTCGGACCGCGCCACGGTGGCATGCGCGCCATGTTCACCATGATGAACGCCGCGCGGCTGTCGATCGGTGTCCAGGGCCCCGCCGTCGCCGAGCGCGCTTACCAGCAGGCGCACGCGTACGCCACCGGCCGCGTACAGGGGCGGGTGAGGGACGGGGAGGGGTCCCGGCCGGCGAGGCTGGTCGACCACCTGGACGTCAAGCGGATGTTGCTCCTCATGCGCACCGGCACCCAGGCCAGCAGGGCGCTCCTCTTCGCCACGGCCCTGTTCGGCGACCTCGCCACCCACGGGGACCACCCTGACGACCGGGAGCGGGCCAGGCAGTTCGCCGACCTCCTCACGCCGGTCGCCAAGGCGTGGTCGACCGACCTGGGGTTCGCCTCCGCCTCGCTCGGAGTCCAGGTCCTCGGAGGTGCCGGCTACATCGAGGAGACCGGCATGCCACAACGGCTCCGCGACGCGCGCATCGGGCCCATCTACGAGGGGACCAACGGCATCCAGGCGCTCGACCTGGTGACCCGCAAGCTCGGGCGGGACGGTGGCCGCTGGATGCGCGAGCTCCTCCACGAGATGGGAGGGTCGCCCCCGCCGCCGCGCTCCCCGACCGATCCGCTCTCCGCCGCCTACCGGATCTACGACCGGTCGCTCGGGTGCCTCGCGTCCACGACCGAGTGGATGCTGGCAAAGCTGGATGCGTCCCCCGATGATGCCATTGCCGGCGCCGGCGCCTACCTCGAGCTCGTCGGCGTGACGGTCGGGACGTGGCTGCTGCTACGACGCGCCGCCTTCGCCGTCGACAGCGGCGTCGATCAGCGAGCCCGGTGCATCGAGGAGGCGGAGTTCTTCGCCGCCGAGGTGGCCGCCGGGGCCCAGGGGCTCGCCCAGACGATCGTCGTCGGCGCCGGGCACCTCGACATGGCGGTACCGCCTTCCGCCTGATCCCCGCTCAGCCGGTGGCCCCGCCGGACCTGGCGCTGCGGCCGCCGGGATGTTCAACCGCCGGCGGCCCTCACCGGCTGAACGCCTCGTCGAGCCAGGCGGCGCGGACATCGCGAGAGATCGCGCAGTCAAGGACGACGGGACCCGGGATCGCACCGAGGTCGCCCAGCTGCTCGAGGTCCTGGGCGGAGGTGATCGGGATCCCGCGGAGACCGACGGCGTCCCCGATCGCCGCGAAGTCGACCCGCGGGAAGACGGACAACTCCTCCGGGAGTCCCCAGACGCGCATGATCTGGAGCTCGGAGCCGTAGGACGCGTCGTTCATGACGACGACGACGAGTGGGAAGCGGTAACGCACGGCGGTCTCGAGGTCGCCGAGGCTCATCAACAGCCCCCCGTCGCCTACGAACAGCACGACCGGCCTTCCGGGATGGGCCACCGAAGCGCCCATGGCATGGCCGATGCCCAGGCCGATCGACCCGAAGTCGATGCCGCACACGAACGACCGGGGGCCGTCGACCCTCATGTACGTGCACGGGTTCCCGAAGAAGTGCCCCGCATCCGTGACGACGACCCGGTCCTTCGGGAGGATGGCGTCGAGCTGGATGGTCAGTGCCCGCGGATCGAGGTAGGGGCCGCCCTCGGCGAGGGACAACTCGGACTCCGGCACGAACGCGTCGAGCTCTTCCGCCATCGCGGGCGTCCGGTACCCCTCCGACCTGGCGTCGCGGGAACGCATCGCCGCCAGCAGCTCCGGCACCGTGACGGCGGCGTCCCCCACGACCTCCACCAGCTCCGCCGTGGGGAAGGGCACCCGCCCGGGCACCAGGTCGAAGTTGACCACCTTGGCCGACTCCCGCAGGAGCGTCTTGTGCATGGTCGTGAAGTCGTTCAGTCCGGCCCCGACCACCAGCGCGGTGTCCGCCTCCCCGATCAACTTGGCCGACAGGTTCGTGCCGAGGCCACCCGCGATGCCGACGAGAAAGCGCTCCCCGTCGAAGAGCCCCTTGCCGCGCAAGGTGGTGGCGAGGAGGGCCCCGGTGCGATCGGCGATCTCCACGAGATCCGCTTCGCACCCGGCCTCGACGACGCCGCGGCCGGCGATGACGACGGGACGGCGTCCGGCCAGCAGCACCTCGACGGCGCGGGACACCAGGTCGTCCCGTCGCCCACCGGCCGGTTCGGACTGCTCCGCCGCCACCGGTTCGTCCTTCCAGGCGTCCCACTCCATCTCCTGGACGTCGATCGGCATGTCGACACCGACCGGACCGCCCCCGGAGGCGACCATCCGGTAGGCCCGGACGATGTCCGAGTACGGAGTGGCGGGGTCGTCGATGTGGACGAGCGGCACGCCGGCTGCGTCGAAGAGGGCCTGGTGGTCGACGTCCTGGGGCCAACCCTGTTGCGCGCCTGCCACGTCGCCGGCCAGCAGCAGCACCTTCGAGCCGGCCTTCCTCGCCGTCACCAGGGCGGTGAGGGTGTTGGTTACACCGGGACCCTGCGTCACGGTGCACACCCCGACGCGGCCGGAAGCGCGGCTGTACCCGTCCGCCATCGCCACCGCGGCCGACTCGTGGCGGGTCCCGTAGTAGGTGCCGCCCAGGGTGTCCGTCCAACAGGAGAGGAACCGGAGGTTCCCATCCCCCATCAGCCCGAAGATCTCCGTGACCGACTCCTCTCGCAGCGCGTTGGCCAGTGCCTCGTAGACCTTCATGGTTCACCTCTCGAGAACGGTGGCGAGCGCCCGGTGCGTCGCCACGATCATGCCCGGGACCGCCCGAGGCGTCGGCGCGGACGCCCGGGATGATCCTGCCGGGGGGTGCCGAGCAGGTCGTCCGGTGCCCAGTCGACCCGCTCCCCGGCTTCCACCAGGATCACCTGTTAAGTATAATGATCATCCTTGAATGGCACAAACACCCACGGTGGCTTGGGCCGCGCTTCCGCTCCCGCGCAGGCGGGACGGGGTGAGGGCCCGACCACCTCGTCCGTGACTGCCCGTGATCGGCGATGATGGGTGCCGATCGCAACGGGGGGCTCAGCCGATTGGGACCAGGGCGAAACGGTGATCGGCAGGTGATGCGGGCGGCGGTCTGCCGCTCCCTGGGCGCGCTCGGTTCGATCGCGGTGGAGGACGTGCAGCGCCCGACGGTCGGAAGGGGACAGGTGCGGGTCGAGGTGGCGGTCGCCGGCATCACCTACATGGACGTCCTGCTGGCCAGAGGCGCCTATCAGGTGCCCTTGCGGCCACCGTATGTGCCCGGGAGCGAGTTCGCCGGCTTCGTCACCGAGACCGCCGACGACGTCGCCGGCTTCACGGTGGGTGACCTCGTGGTCGGGCAGAGTGGCGTGGGCGCGTTCGCCGAGGAGCTGGTGACCGAAGCCACGAACGTCGGACGGTTGCCCGCCGGCATACCGCTACCGGTAGCTGCGACGATGCTCCAGAGCTACTCCACCGCGATCTACACGTTGACCCGGCGGAGCCCCGTGGTCGCCGACGACCGCGTGCTCGTCCTCGGGGCGGGGGGAGGCGTGGGACTCGCCGCGATCAATGTGGCGCACACGATGGGAGCGATGGTGATCGGGGCGGCCTCGACCGAAGCAAAGCGAAAGCTGGCGCTCGAGGCGGGGGCAGACTTCGTGATCGACACCTCGAGCGAGGACCTCAAGAGCCGGGCGCGCGAGCTGGCCGGTGGCGAGCTCAGCGTCGTGGTCGATCCCGTCGGGGGTGCGCTGGCGGAGCAGGCACTCCGGTCACTCGCCTTCGGCGGCCGTCACCTCGTCCTGGGGTTCGCCGATTCGATCCCGTCGGTCGCCCTCAACTGGGTGCTGCTCAACGGGCGGTCCGTGATCGGCGTCGAGTTCGGTGCCGCCATCGCACGCTCACCCGGGCTGGCATGGGAGATCAACCGTGAGGTGATCGACAGGGTCGCCCGCGGACGACTCCGGCCCACCACGCCGGCGACCGTTCCCCTCAGTCGGGTGGCGGAAGCGTTCCTCCGCCTGGACGAACGGCGGGCAGCGGGCAAGGTCGCGCTCACCGTCGGTGGACGGGGGTAGGGCTACGACGCCTGGGGGTCGGGGTCGTCCGGGAGGGCACCATCGCCGGGTGGCGGACGCGCAGAACTTACGGGACCGGCCCTGTCGCTCCCGTGGCGCCCGTGGCGCCCGTGGGTCCGATGATGCCCGTGGGACCAGTCGGACCCGTGGGACCAGTCGGACCGGTGACACCCGTCGGTCCGGTGGGCCCGGTGACACCCGTCGGTCCGGTGGGCCCGGTGACACCCGTCGGTCCAGTGGGACCGGTGACACCCGTGGGACCAGTCGGACCGATGACACCCGTCGGTCCGGTGGGACCGATGACACCCGTCGGTCCGGTGGGACCGGTGACACCCGTGGGACCGGTCGGCCCGGTGACACCCGTCGGTCCGGTGGGACCGATGACACCCGTCGGTCCGGTGGGACCGATGACACCCGTCGGTCCGGTGGGACCGATGACACCCGTGGGACCGGTCGGCCCGGTGACACCCGTGGGACCGGTCGGCCCGGTGACACCCGTCGGTCCGGTGGGACCTGTCGCTCCCGTGGGCCCGGTCACACCCGTCGCTCCGGTCACACCGGTGGCACCCGTCGATCCGGTCGCACCCGTCGGTCCGGTCACACCCGTGTCCCCGACGGGCCCGGTCGCACCCGTCAGCCCGGTCGACCCCTGCGGACCGGTGGCACCCGGCGATCCGTCACGC
>JAJYYG010000103.1 GCA_021801235.1 Actinomycetes bacterium | reverse complement strand
CCAGTCGGAGCGGGGCCACCGTTACCACCGGGCTGTCGACGCGCTCTGGGCGGCCGGGTACCTCTACGCCTGTGACTGCACCCGTGACGAGGTCGAGGCACGCAACAAGGCGGCGGGGATCCTCACCCCCGGCTACGACGCCCACTGCCGCAACCGGGGGCTCCCCCGGGGGGACGGCCGCGCCCTGCGCTTCCGGACCCCCGACGAGGGGACCACCGTCGTGGCCGACGTCATCCGCGGCGACGTTGCCTTCCCGTGTGAGGCGATGGACGACTTCGTGGCCGTCAAGGCGACCGGCGCCCCGCTCTTCGTGCTGGCCAACGTGGTGGACGACATCGACATGCGCATCACCGACGTCATCCGGGGCGAGGACCTGCTCCCGACCACCCCGAAGGGGATCCTCATCTGGGAGGCACTGGCCTCGTGCGGTTGGGAGCCGGAGGGCGAGCCGGCGACCCCGCCACTGCCGGTCTTCGCCCACCTGCCGATGCTGGTGAACGCACAGCGCAAGAAGCTCTCGAAGCGCCGCGACCCGGTGGCGGTCGAGGCGTACCGGGACGAGGGCTACCTCCCCGAAGCCTTCGTCAACTACCTGGCGTTGCTCGGCTGGAGCCCCCCCGGAGGGGAGGAGCTCTTCGACACCGCCCACCTCGTCGAATGGTTCGCGCTGGACCAGGTGAACCACTCCCCGGCCTTCTTCGACGTGGCCAAGCTGAACCACATCAACGGCGAGCACATCCGGGCCCTGCCCCTCGGCGAGTTCGTCGAGGCCTGCCTCCCCTGGCTCACCGGGGACACAGCCCCCTGGCCCACCGCATCGTTCGACCCCGACGCCTTCGGCCGGCTCGCCCCCCTGGTGCAGGAGCGGGTGACCGTGCTGGGCGAGGTCCCGGCGATGGTGGACTTCGTGTTCCTCGACGACCCGGTGGTGGACGAGGACGCCTGGGCGAAGACCATGACGACCGCCTCGGCCGCCCGCATCCTCGCCGACGCTGCCGCCGCCTACCGGGATCTCGCCGCGACCGGATGGACGGCCGAGGCGCTCCACGGCGCCACCGCCGCCGTCGGCGAGTCGGTCGGGCTCAAGCTCGGGAAGGCCCAGGCCCCCATCCGCCTGGCCGTGACCGGGCGGAGCGTGGGGCCGCCCCTGTTCGAGGCGATGGAGATCCTGGGCCCCACACGCGTCCTCGCCCGGCTCGCGGCCGCATCGGCCCGCGTCTCCGGAACCGGCCCGGGTGATCCCGGCGGGACGGACGCCAGTGCGGGAACGGGCACCGGCGACGCGGCGGCGACGGGCGATCCCTGAGCGGTGGGACTCCTCGCCACCCTGACCGGGCTGCGCTTCCTCCGGTTCGTCGTCCGCATGGTGCTGCTCTTCGCGTTGGCGGTGATCGTCTACTTCGCGGTGACCGCCGTCCAGGTGTACCTGACGGGGAGGCGGTACGAGCCCCACGCCGCCGGGGCGGTGGTGGTGATGGGCGCCGCCCAGTACAACGGGGTCCCCTCGCCCGATCTCCGGGCCCGCCTCGACGAGGCGCTCCTCCTGTGGCGCCAGCGCTACACCCCCGACATCATGGTCACCGGGTCGAAGGAGCCGGGCGACACGTACACCGAGGCGGAGGCCTCCGCCCGGTACCTGATCGCCAACGGGGTGCCGGCGGGGGACATCCTCGAGGCGGGAGGAAGGGACTCGTGGACGAACCTGGCGGAGGCGGCCCCGACGCTGCTCGCCCACGGGGACCGGGTGGTCCTCATCGCCACCGACCCGTTCCACGAGGACCGGAGCCTCGCCATCGCCACCGATGTCGGGCTCGTCCCGTCGCCGACACCGACCCAGACCTCGCCGATCCGGGGGTGGTCGGTCCTCCCGTACTACGCCAAGGAGACGGTGGGGGTGGGGCTCGGACGGATCATCGGCTTCAACCGGCTGAGCGAATTGCACGCCTCCCTCGGATGAGCGTCCCGCCGCCACGAGCACCTCGGCGGGCCGGAGGCAAGCCGCGATGAGGGGCAACGTGCTGTTCATCACCGTCGACCAGTGGCGGGGCGACTGCCTGTCCGCGCTCGGGCACCCGGTGGTCCGCACCCCGGCACTCGATGCTCTTGCCGCGGGCGGGGTGCTGTTCGCCAACCACTGGGCGAACGCGGCTCCGTGCGGGCCCTCGCGCGCCTGCCTGTACACCGGCACCTACCTCCACCACCACCGGTCCCTGCACAATGGCACCCCGCTCGACGACCGGTTCACCAACATCGCCCGGCTGGCACGCGGGGCCGGCTACGACCCGGTCCTCTTCGGCTACACCGACACGAGCGTCGATCCGCGGACGGTGCGACCCGGGGACGCGCGACTCCGTTCCTACGAGGGGATCCTCCCCGGGTTCCGGGCCGTGGTGCACGACCCCTTCGAGGCCGGCAGCCTCCGTTGGGGAGCGTGGCTGGCGGGCCAGGGGGTCGACGTGCCCGACCGCCCCCGCGACCTGTACCGGCCGATCGAGGGCTACCCGGGGGCGGACGACCACGGCGCGACCTGGGCTCCGGCCCGGTTCGCCCCGGAGCACTCCGAGACGGCGTTCCTGGTCGGCGAGGTGGTCCGCTGGCTCGAGCGGCACGGGGACTCCCCGTTCTTCCTCCACGCCTCGTTCATCCGCCCGCACCCACCCCGCCGGAACCCGGTCGGCTACCACGACCTCTACCAGGCCGACGACGTCCCGGCACCGCTGGGGGCGCCCACCCGGGAGGAGGAGGCCGGCTTCCACCCCCTCAACCGGCTGGCGATGCACCTACCGTACGTGGCGGCTCCCGAGGACCGACGCGAAGTGGCCCAGATCCGCGCCACCTACCATGGGGCCCAGCGCGAGGTCGACGACCAGCTCGCCCGGCTCTTCGACTACCTCGATTCCTCCGGCCTGGCTGCGTCCACCCTGGTGGTCCTCACCAGCGATCACGGCGACATGCTGGGGGACCACTGGCTGGTCGAGAAGCTGGGCTACTGGGACGAGAGCTATCACGTCCCCCTGATCGTCCGCGACCCCGACCCCGCCGCCGACCCCGGACGGGGCAGCGTGGTGTCCGCCTTCACCGAGTCGGTCGACGTGCTGCCCACACTGTGCACCTGGCTCGGCGTCGAGGTGCCGCTGCAGGCGGACGGCCGTTCCCTGCAGCCGTTCCTCGCCGGTGCCGCTCCACCCGGGGATTGGAGGACCGAGGCCCACTGGAGCTGGGACTTCTCCGATCCCGGTGCCCGCCGGGCGGAGCACCTGCTCGGCGTGCCGATGGCGCACTGCGCGCTCGACGTGGTGCGGGGAGCCCGGTGGAAGTACGTCCAGTTCGCCGCGGAGGGCGAGGTCATGCCTCCACTGCTGTTCGACCTGGACGACGATCCCGACCAGCTCCACGACCGGGTCCGGGAGGGGGATGCCGCCGCAGCCGGCTGGGAGGAGGCGCAGCGGCTGCTCCGCTGGCGGATGCGCTTCGCCGAGCGCGACCTGAGCGGTCAGCTGCTCACCGGCAACGGTCTCGTGACGTCCCGCGACGAGTGGCGCTGAGGACCGGGCAGGCAACCCTCACGGCGTGGCGGCGTCCCCGTCCGCTGCGACCGGGTGGGAGCGTCCTGCGGGACCGTGGGTCTCGACGAGGTCCGGGAGCTCCCTGATCGACCCGATCACATGGGTGTGGGGAGCGGTCAGCAGCTCGTCGAGGCCGTGGGCGCCGGTGAGGACCCCGACGACGAGGGACGCCCCGGCGCGGGTCCCAGCGATCAGGTCGCTGGTGGTGTCCCCGACCGCAGCGACCTCGGCCACGTCCTCGATCCCCAGGCGCAGGACCGCGGTCAGGATCATGTCGGGCCAGGGGCGGCCGCGTCCGGCGTCCGCCGGGGACAGCACCAGGTCGGCCAGCCCGGTCCAGCCCAGTCCCGCAAGGATCCGGTCGCGGGTGGCGGGGGAGAACCCGGTGGTGAGGCAGACCGCGACCCCGCGGGCCTGGAGCGATTCGATGGCTGTCCGGGCCCCGTCGACGGGGACCACCAGACCCCGGTCAACGGCGTCGCCGAGGGCGTCCTCGAAGACGGCGTTCGCCCGGGCCGCCCGGATGGCGTCCCCGCCGAGGAGCCTGGTGAACACGGCGAGCTTCGCCTGGCCCATGGTGGCACGGACGGTGCGGTCGGTGTCGGCGCTGCCAGCGGCGCGGTCGGTGCTGGCGCTGCCAGCGGTGCGGTCGGTGCTGCCGCGTGGCCGATCGGGGTCGAGGCCGACCGCGTCCAGGGCGGTCCGGAACGCGCCCTCGACAGCGCCCCCGTCGTCGACCGCGGTGCCGGCCATGTCCACCGCCGCCAACCGGATCGCCGGCCGGTTCCGATCGGTCCGGTCCGGCGATGCGGTGCTCAAGCCCCGATTGCTTCCCAGGTCTCCTCGGCGATGGCGGGCGAGAGGGTCATCCCCCTGCCCGCCTGGCCGGTGATGATGCAGATGCCGCTGTCGACCCACTGGCGGTAGAAGAGCTGATCGTCCGTGGTGACCGAGTACGTCCCCGCCCACCGTCGCGTGACATGGGGGAGGCGCCACCCGAGGATCGCCTCGGCCCGCTCCCGGAGGCGGTCGTAGATGGCCTCGTCGACGGCGTAGTCGAACGGCTCGTCGTAGTCGTGGGTGTCGCCGATGGTCAGCCCACCCGAGGCCCGCTGGACCATCAGCAACTGCATGCCGTGCTCGACGGTCTCGGCTCGCGGAGGCGGGAGCGCCGCCCGGCCCGGGAGGTCGTAGGCGGGGTAGTACCGCATGGTGTCCGCATCGGCCACCGCCGTGGTGAGCTGCTCGGGGGAGGGGACGGTCTCCATCACGTGGAGACGGCACCGGCGGAGCGGTGCCACCGACAGCGTGGCGCCGACCCGCCCGCCGAGGGTGGTGTGCCGGTCGCCGATGCACAGCAGGACGAGCGACGCCGAGTAGCTGCCACCGAGGTGGTCGACGGCGGCGGGCTCACCGCCGGCCGCTGCCGGCACCACGTCGACCACATGGTGGCCGGGCACCCACCAGTAGTGCCCGGTCGCCTCGAGGGTCCTGCGGAGCGAGGCGAGGACGTCGGTCGGTTCGATGATGGCATCCCTCCGGCACAGGAGACCCCCGACGGTGAGGCCTCGCAGGGCGGGGTTGAGCTTCTCCACCCCGTCGGCGTCGACCACCTCGAGCTTGCGGTCGGTCGCCTCCGGCTGACCCGCCAGCTCTTCCATCAGTGCCAGTTCGTCCTCGTTGGTGGCAACGGTCAGCGAGCCGTCGGAGCGGAAGCCGATCTCGGGCGAGTGGGACGCCAGCTGCTGCCAGAGCACCCGTGCCCGCAACGCCAGGGTGAGCTCGGGACCGGGCGCCCGGCCACTCACCCAGACGAGGCCGAGATTGCGGACCGAAGCCCTCCGCGGATCGGCGTCCCCCTCGAGGTGCACCACGTCCCAACCCCGTTGGCACGCTTCGAGCGCGTGCATGGTCCCGACGACTCCACCCCCGACGATGACCACTCTCTGTGCCGTCATACTCCTGTAAGCGTAGTGAGGTTCAGCCGGATTGAACAGAGGGAGTTCTCGGAGGGCGCCCCGAGTCGGCTAAATTGGGTTGTTCGCCCATTCGGGGGTGGCGCAACTGGCAGCGCGCATGATTCTGGTTCATGAGGTTGGAGGTTCGAGCCCTCCCCCCCGAGCGTTCGGCAACCGGCAGCGTAGGATGCCGTTCTGCCTGGTCACAGGCATCATTCTGTTGACAGGCATCATTGCCGGTCCTCCCCCGGGGGGCGGCACAGGGTCCCATCGTCTAGAGGCCTAGGACACCACCCTCTCAAGGTGGAGACACGGGTTCGAACCCCGTTGGGACTGCTCGTTCCGGGGTGCCCGGGGGCGGGCG
>JAJYYG010000055.1 GCA_021801235.1 Actinomycetes bacterium | reverse complement strand
CGCGGTCCGGTGCTCCACGGCCCAGGCGACGATCGCGGCGACCTCGGCGGTGTTCGCCGGGCGGACGACCGCAACCGGGGTCGTCCCGGCGGTCGACAGGGCCTCGTCGTGGGTGTCGTCGGGGTTGATCTGCTTGCCGGTGGACACGAAGGACCGTCCCACGATGTCTGCCAGGGCATCGAACTGGTTCCCCATGGGTTGCGCCCCTTCTCCGTCTCAGCCGCAGGTCGGCCTACAGGCTGGTGACCTTGCCGTGTTGCAAAGGTAGCGCCCCGGCCGCTTCGTCATCACTTTGCGTCCTGAGGGCCCTCCTCGTGCGGGGGTCCAGACTTCCCCGGTGCGCCCGAGCTGCTGGTCGCACCGGGGTTCTGGATTCCCGATCCGCTCATGGTGTCCCGAGAACGTGATGTCGCCGGGGTGGGCATGTCGTCGGGGTGATCGCCACTCCGTTCATTGGAAATGTACTAAATAGCTAGTACACTAGGACACATGGCGGATCAGGCACTGCTCCGCTTCCGGCTCGACCGGCACTCGGGGCTCCCGATCTATCGGCAGTTGGTGGAGCAGGTGCGCCAGGCCCTCCACCTGGGCATTCTGCGACCGGGGGACCAGCTTCCCCCGGTTCGTGATGTCGTCGGACAGGTCGCCGTCAACCCCAATACCGTCCACCGGGCCTACCGCGAACTTGAACACCAGGGGCTGGTCGAGGGGCAGGCCGGACGGGGCACGTTCGTCCGGGAGACCCTGCCTGGCGCCGACGATCCCCACGACGAACTGCGCCAACACCTGGGCGAGTGGATGCAACGGGCACGACGAGCAGGGCTCGAAGACGAGGCGATCGACGCGCTGGTGGTGGAGGCAAAGCGATCGACGGCACGCACGGAACGCCCACGATCCACCGCAGGCGCCGAAGACGCGAGGCAGATGGAGCACACCGGTCGCACCGGACCTACCAATCGACGTAAAGGAGAGGAGCGCAGATGACGGCGGCACTCGAGGTGCAAGGGCTCGGACGGAGGTACCGGACCCGATGGGGTCTCCGGCACTGCGACCTGTCGGTACCGGTCGGGTCGGTGACCGGTCTGGTGGGACCGAACGGCGCCGGCAAGACCACCCTCCTCCGGGTGGCCGCGGGGCTGGCCCGCCCGACCGAAGGGACGGTGACCGTCTTCGGCGCGCCGGTGCATCCCAACGGCACCGAACACCTGAACCGGATCGGGTACTTCGACCAGATCCACCCCCTGTACCGGCGGTTCCGGGTGGGGGAGATGCTGGCTGTCGGGCGTCGGCTGAACCCGCAGTGGGACGACGAGGCGGCCCACCGATGGATCGATGAGCTCGGGATCCCGCTCGGCGCCCGGGTGCGCCAACTGTCAGGGGGCCAGCAGGCCCAAGTGGCGCTGGCAGTCTGTCTGGCCAAGCGGGCCGACCTGTTGCTGCTCGACGAGCCGGTGGCCAGCCTCGATCCCCTGGCCCGGACGCGGCTGCTCCAGGTGCTGATGGGGACAGTCGCCGATCGAGGGACCACTGTGCTCCTCTCGTCCCACATCATCAGCGAGCTCGAGCCGGTGTGCGACCAGTTGATCATCTTGTCGGCGTCGACGGTGCAGGTGGCATCGCCTATCGACGACCTGCTGGCCGACCACCGGCTGCTGGTCGGACCGGCCGGCGATCCACCGGGTGTCGATGGCCACGTGATCTCCACCACACGCACGCCCCGCCAGACCACGGTGCTGGTCCGTGGGTCGACGGTGCCGATCCCAGCCGGATGGGAGGTGCTCGAACCCGACCTCGAGGAGGTGGTGGTCGCCTACCTTGCCAACCCGGGCAACGGAGCGGATCCGGGCAGCGGAGCCGCGGGGCCGGGCGCCAGGGCAGCGGGGCCCGGTACTGGGATCGTCGGCTCCGGAGCGGACGGGGGTGCGTTGTGATCTGGCTCACCTGGCGGCAGCACCGCCTGATCCTGGCGGCGGGCTTCGTGCTGGCGGTCGCCCTGGTGGCGTGGATGCTGGTTGTGGAGCACGACTACACGATCGCTCAGCATGCCATCGCTCGATCGTGCCCGACCGCTTCGCTGGGCATCGGCCCGGTAAGCGACCTGTGCTCGGTGCTGGAACGCCACCTGTTCGTTGCCGAGGACCAGGCGGGGGTGATCATAGCGCTGCCGATCTTCATCCCGGTGCTCGCCGGGGTGCTGCTCGGCGCGCCGCTGGTCGCCGGCGAGCTCGAACGCCACACTGTCCTGCTGGCGTTCACCCAGGGGATCTCGCGCACCCGGTGGCTGGTCACCCGGTGGCTGACGCTGGTGGTGCCGGTAGCGGTGGTGGCTTCGCTGCTGGCGTGGGTGACCAACTGGTGGTTCTGGCACCTACCGAGCAATCCGGATATGACGGGTGTCGTGGTGGGGAGTGCCTCGCGTATCCAACCGGGGACCTTTGACGCGGTGGGGATCGTGCCGGTCGCCTACACCGTGTTCGCCTTCGCGTTGGGCACTGCCTCCGGGGCTGTCCTCCGTCGGACGTTCTGGGCCGGGCTGGCCACGGTGGCGGCCTTCTTCGCCGCTCGACTCTCGTTCGTCCATTGGGTGCGTCCGAACCTGGTGGCGCCGCGGTTCCAGCCCGAGCAGCCGGGAGGAGCAGTCCCGTTCGTGACCGGGTCACAACCGTGGGAGCTCTCCACCGGCTACCGCGACGCGCCCGGCAGCCGGGCGTCGTTGTCACCCGCGTCGATCCGGCACGTGGGCGACCTCTGCGTGCGGCTTGGTTCCAACTACGACAAGTGCCTGGCTGCCCACGGCATCCAGTTCGGGACCACCTACCAACCGGCCAGCCGGTTCTGGATCCTGCAGTGGAGCGAGGCGGCGATCTTCGTCGTGATGGCCGCCGCTCTGTTCGGCATCACCCTGTGGGCGGTCCGCCGGTGGCGGGCGTGAGCCTGCCGACGGGGCACCCGGCCGGTGCGGCTCTCTGCGCTGTCTGGATCTCCCCAGACCGCCGATAATAGATATTATGTCAAATTATGGTGCGTACCCGGGTGGTGGGTGCCCGGGCACCGGCTCCGACCCTGCCCTACACTCCGAGGCAGGCGGCCACCGTCGCCCAGCACCGCCGAGGAGGAACCATGTCCGACACCGTCCGGCTCCCGCAGCTGCCCGCGTTCGACACTCCCGAGGAAGAGCGGAACCACCGCAAGCAGCGGCTGGCCGCCGGGTTCCGCCTGTTCTCGGCCTTCGGGTTCGACGAAGGCGTGGCCGGCCACATCACGGCGCGTGACCCCGAACGCCCGGACCACTTCTGGGTGAACCCGTTCGGCATGCACTTCGGGCACATCCGCGCCTCCGACCTCATCCTGGTCAACGACCGGAGCGACGTGGTCGAGGGAGACAGGCCGGTCAACGCGGCGGCGTTCGCCATCCATTCGCAGGTCCACGCCGCCCGCCCCGACGTGGTGGCCGCCGCGCACTCGCACTCGGTCCACGGCAAGGCGTGGTCGTCCCTCGGGAGGCTCCTCGACCCGATCACCCAAGACGTCTGCGCCTTCTTCGAAGACCACGCGGTGTTCGACGACTACACCGGTGTGGTGGTGGACGTCGAGGAAGGCAAGCGCATTGCCCACGCCCTGGGCGACCACAAGGCCGCCATCCTCCGCAACCACGGTCTCCTCACGGTGGGCCACTCGGTGGACGAGGCGGTCTGGTGGTTCATCACCATGGAGCGGTCGAGCCAGGCCCAGCTGCTCGCCTCCGCAGCAGGCACGCCGGTGCTGATCGACCCGGAGATGGCCCGGAAGACCCGTGGCCAGGTGGGGTCGCATCTGGCCGGCTGGTTCAGCTTCCAACCGCTCTTCGACCGGATCGTCCGGGAGCAGCCCGACCTCCTGGAGTGACGGGACGCCACGGCGGGTCGGGCCGATGCTGATCTGACAAGGTCCGGGTCCGCTCGTACCATGGCACGGTGTCCACGTCGCCTCTCCGCCGCCGGGTGGGCGCTCCGGTCGCCACGTTGGCGTTGCTCCTGGCCGCGTCGGTCTCCCTGAGCGCTTGCTTCTCCACCGCGGCCCCCGGTGTCCCGTCCCCGAGCATCGGGATCGTCCAGAACCGCGCCGTTCCCCCGATGCCGATGGTCAACCAGAACAGCCAGCCGATGTCCCTGGCCGCGTTCCGGGGCAAGACGGTGGTGCTCGCCCCGATGCTCACGCTCTGCCAGGAGGTGTGCCCGTTGACCACGGAGAACCTCCTGCTGGTCCAGCGGGCGATCGACGCGGCCGGTCTGGCGAAGAAGGTCGCCATCGTCGAGTACTCGGTGGACCCCCAGCGTGACATCCCGGCCCGGCTGGCCGCCTATGCCCGTCTGACGGGGGCTTCCTGGACGCTGCTCACCGGCACCCAGGCCCAGGTCGACGCCATGAACCGGTTCTTCTACGTGTACGCCCAGAAGGTGCCCGAGGGGAACCCTCCCCAGATCGACTGGTGGACGCACAAGCCGCTCACCTACGACGTGAGCCACACCGACGGTTACATGGTGATCGACGCCTCCGGGCACGAGCGGTTCGCCACCTCGTCGATGCCGGACGTCGCCAGTCACACGCTCCCCAGGGCACTGAACCAGATGCTCGACACGCAGGGCCAGCAGAACCTCAACGACCCCGGGGCGAGTGGTCAGACGTGGACGGTCGGGCAGGTGCTCTCGGTGGTGGGTTGGCTGGTCCACCGGAATATCCCTGCGGTGTCGTAGGGCGGTCACCGGCCACCGGGTTGGCCCCCGCTACCGGCCCGGGCCGATCACTGAACCAGTGGTACCGACCGGACTGATCCGCTCCCCGCCGGACCGAGGTCAGTTCCCGAAGTCCCAGCCCTCCCCCGACTCGTAGCGGTGGAGGACGTGCTTGGCGATGAGGATCCGGTGGACCTCGTCCGGCCCGTCGGCCAGGCGCAGGGTCCGGGCCCCCTGGTACATGGCGGCGAGCGGAAGATCGTTGGTGATCCCCGCCGCACCCCACACCTGGATCGCCCGGTCGACGACGCGCTCGTAGGCGGCCGGGACGAAGACCTTGATGGCGGAGATGTCCGTGCGGGCGCTGACGTCGTTGCGGTCCACCTTCTCCGCGGTGTGGATGGTCATGAGCCGGGCCGCCTGGATGTCCTGGTAGCTGTCGGCGATGAAACCTTGGATGAACTGCTTGTCCTTCAACAATCCCCCGTGCACCTCCCGCTGGGTGGCGCGCTCCACCATCAGGTCGAAGGCACGCCACATCTGCCCCACCGAGTTCATGCAGTGGTAGACGCGCCCGGCTCCGAGCCGGTCCTGGGCAGCCTGGTGGCCGTCCCCCACGTTGCCCAGGATGTTCTCGATCGGCACCCGCACGTCGTCGTAGACGACCTCGCAGTGGTCGGACGACGACCGTCCCCAGATGCCGATCCCCCGGACCACGTTCACGCCCTTGACCGAGGTGGGCACGATGATCTGCGCCATCTGGCCCGACCGGCCGAGCTCACCCGTCCCGTCCACCACCCGGCACATGACGATGAAGAAGTCCGCGTCGATCCCGTTGGAGGTGAACCACTTGTGGCCGTTGATGACCCAGTGGTCGCCGTCGCGGGTGGCGGTGGTGGTGAGCGACCGGGGGTCGGAGCCGGCGTTCTCCGGCTCTGTCATCGAAAAGCCGGACTCCATGGTGCCGTCCACCAGGGGAAGGAGCCACTTGCGCTTCTGCTCGTCGGTGCCGTACTTGACCAGGATCTTCTGGTTGCCCGAATTGGGGGCCACCACGCCGAAGAGCTTTGCCGCCCCCATCGCGTAGGCGAGTACCTCGTTCATGTAGGCGTGCGCGAGGAAGTCGAGGCCCATCCCGCCGTACTCGGTCGGCAGGTGGGGCGCCCAGAGACCGGCCTTGCGCACCCGCTCCTGGACCTGCGCCCGGAGCTCGTGGGCCTCGCTCCGGTCACGCTCGGGCAGCTCCCGCCCCTCCCGGGACGGCCACAGCCGGCGCTCATTGGGGAGGATGTCCTCGTTGACGATCTCCGCCGTCCGCATGCGGATGTCGTTGATCCGCTCGTCCAGCGTCGGCACCGGCTTTACGTTCATCACCACGTCGATCCCCTCTCGTCCCGGTCGCACCCTAGCGAAGGAACCGGCGCCGACGGTGACGGCGCCGGTTCCGCGGAGACGGCGCCGCAGCCGCCGCCCGGTGCCCTAGCCGCGGCCCGCCGCCCCCGGAGCGTCCCGCCCCAGACGGGCTTCGACCTCCAGTACCTGGCGGGTGGTCCTCACTACGGCGTCCGGGTCGAGGCTCATCGAGTCGATGCCCAGATCGACCAGGTACTCGGCCATGTCCGGGTAGTCCGACGGCGCCTGACCGCACAGTCCCGAGTGGATCCCGTTGCGCCGACAGCCCTCCACGGCCAGACGGATCATCTCCTTCACGCCGTCGTCGCGCTCGTCGTAGTCGAAGGCGACGATCTCACTGTCGCGGTCGACGCCCAGGGTGAGCTGGGTCAGGTCGTTCGAGCCGATGGAGAACCCGTCGAAGCGCGTGGCGAACTGGTCGATGAGGATGACGTTGTTCGGGATCTCGCACATAGCGTAGACCTCGAGCCCCTGCTCCCCGCGGCGCAGGCCCAGCTCGGCCATCCGGGCCAGCACCTGGTCGGCCTCTTGCACCCTCCGCACGAAGGGGAGCATCAGGACGACGTTGGTCAGCCCCATCTCCTCGCGTACCCGGACCATCGCCCGGCATTCGAGCTCGAACCCCTCCGCATAGGCCGGGTGTGCGTACCGTGACGCGCCCCGGAACCCCAGCATCGGGTTGTCCTCGTCCGGTTCGAAGTCCGCCCCGCCGAGGAGGGTGGCGTACTCGTTGGTCTTGAAGTCGGACATCCGCACCACCACCGGCTTCGGCCAGAAGGCCGCGGCGATGGTGCCGATCCCCTCCGACAGGCGCTCGACGAAGAAGGACGCCCCGTCGGGCGCGGACCCGACGAGCTGCTCCACTGCCCGGCGGATGCCGGGGTCGGTGATGCGGTCGGGGTGGAGGAGGGCCAAGGGATGGGCCCGGATGGAGGCGCTGATGATGAACTCCATGCGGGCGAGCCCGACGCCGTCGTTGGGTAGGAACGAGGTTGTGAAGGCGAGATCGGGGTTCCCCAGGTTGACCATCACCTGGGTGCGCGGTCGCGGGAGGTCGCCCACCCGCTCGCGGTCGACGTGGAACCCGATGGTGCCCCGGTAGACCCGTCCCGTGTCGCCCTCCGCGCACGACACGGTGACCGGTTCGCCGGAGGCGACCCGGGTGGTGGCGTCCCCGGCCCCGACCACGGCGGGGATCCCCAGCTCGCGGGCGATGATCGCCGCGTGGCAGGTCCGGCCGCCCCGGTTGGTCACGATGGCCGCCGCCGTCTTCATCACCGGTTCCCAGTCGGGCGTGGTGAGGTCGGCCACCAGCACCTCTCCGGGCCGGAACGCGGCCAGGTGGGCGAGGTCGTCGACCAGGCGGGCGGTGCCCGAGGCGATCTTCTCGCCGACGGAGCGGCCCTCGGCGACCACCTCCCCACGGCCGTCGAGGAGGTAGCGCTCCAGCGTGGCCGGGTCCCGTTGGGAGGCGACCGTCTCCGGACGGGCCTGGACGAGGTACAGCCTGCCGTCCACGCCGTCCTTGGCCCATTCCATGTCCATGGGCCGCCCGTAGTGGTGCTCGATGGCGATCGCGTGCCCGGCCAGGGTGAGCACCTCGTCGTCGGTGAGGCAGAACCGTCCGCGATCGGCCTTGGGCGTCGGCACGTTCCGGGTGGTCTGCCGGCTCCCGCCGCTCGCCAACACCATCTTCACCGCCTTGTCGCCCAGCATCCGGCGGAGCACCGCCCGGTGACCGGCCTCGAAGGTCGGCTTGTGGACCAGGAACTCGTCGGGGTCGACCGCACCCTGGACGACGTTCTCGCCCAGCCCGTAGGAGCCGGTGACGAACACCACGTCCCGGAAGCCCGACTCGGTGTCGAGCGAGAACATCACGCCGGCCGACGCCAGATCCGAGCGGACCATCTTCATGACGCCGATCGACAGCGACACCTTGAAGTGGTCGAACCCCTCGTCGATCCGGTAGTGGATGGCCCGGTCGGTGAACAGGCTGGCGAAGCACCGACGGCACGCGTCGAGCAGGCTCTCGTCGCCCTGGATGTTCAAGAAGGTGTCCTGCTGGCCGGCGAAGCTTGCGGTGGGCAGGTCCTCCGCGGTCGCCGAGCTACGGACGGCCAGGCTCACGTCCTCTCCGTACTCCTCCTGGAGGCGCCGCTCCCCGGCCAGGATCTCGCCGGCGAGGTCGTCGGGGAGCCCGGCGCCGTAGACGATCTCCCTGGCCCGCTTGGCCCGCCGGGCCAGGTCGGCCACGTCGGTCGGATCGATGCCGTCGAGCTGCTCGTGGAGCGGTCCCCACGCCCCCGCCGCGTCGAGCATGTGTCGGTAGCCGTCGGCCGTGATCGCGAACCCGTGCGGCACCAGGATCCCCTCCCCCGCCAGGAGCCGGTACATCTCCCCCAGCGAGGCGTTCTTGCCGCCCACGGTGGGGACGTCCTCGACCCCGAACTCCTCGAAGAACCGGACGTAGGTTGGCGAGGTCATGGCCGCTCCTTCGGGTTCGGGGGTCGGAGGTCCCGTCTCAGAGCATGGGCCCGGACGAGGCGTCCGAACAGGGCCACAGGTCACAACGTGACCCGCTCCGGGCTCCCGGCCCGCCCCGAAAACCTCCGCCGACAGGGTGTGAGGCGCACCCTGTCGCTCGCGTCACCCCCCGGAGGAGCCGTTCCCCTCCACCGGCAGAAGGCCCCGGATCCCGTTGAGGAGCCCGCCGAGCTCCATGGGGACGACGATCTTCGTCGACGGGGAGGAACCGACCTGCTTCAACGTCTCGAGGTACTGGAGCTGCATGGTGTTGGCGTCGAGGCCGTGGGCGACGGCGAGGATCGTCTCGAGTCCGGCGGCCAACCCCTGGGCACGCAGGACGACCGCCTGTCGCTCGCCCTCGGCCGCCAGGATCGCCGCCTGCTTGGTGCCCTCGGCCAGGGTCACCGCCGCCTGCTTCTGCCCTTCGGCCTCGGTGACGGCGGCCCGCCTCGTACGCTCCGCAGACATCTGCCGGGTCATCGCGTCCAGCACCCCCGGAGGGGGGTTCACCTCCCTGACCTCGACGGTGGTGATCTTCACCCCCCACCGTTCGGTCACCTCGTCGAGCCGGACGCGCAGAGAGGCGTTCATCTCCTCCCGCTTCGACAGGACGTCATCGAGGGACATGTCCCCCACGACGCTGCGCAGCGTGGTGGAGGCCACGTTCTGCGCGGCCGCTGCGAAATTCTGCACCCGGAGGACCGAAAGCGACGAGTCGACGACCTTGTAGAAGATGATGAAGTCGATGGAGATCGACGCGTTGTCCTTGGTGATGGCCGTCTGATGGGGGATCTCGAGGAACAGCTCGCGCAGGTCCACCAGGCTGGTGCGGTCGGTGACCGGGTTGATGAAGACGAGCCCGGGTCCCCGGGTGCCGACCGCCCGGCCGAGCCGGAACAGGACGACCCGCTGGTACTCCCGGACGATCTTGACCGATCGGACCAGGGCGACCAGCACCACCAGGGCGACCACTCCGATGACGATTCCGATGACCATGGCTACGGCACCTGCCTCTCGTCGGTTGACGGCACACCCGGCCCCGCTCCGGCCGGTGACGACCGGAGCGCTTGCCGGTCCGTCCCTTCTGCGACGGAGCCGGCGCCCCCGTCGTCACAGACCTCCTCGCCCCAGACCTCGAGGCGCACGCCCTTCACCCGGAGCACCTGGACGGCCGTCCCTGCACGGACCGGCCCGTTCACCGAGGTGGCCGACCAGTCCTCGCCGTGCACCCGGACAGTGCCGTTCGGATCGAGGTCGCTCACCGCCACACCCTCGGCGCTCTCGAGTGCGACGACATGCTGCGCCGGAGCGTCGGTACCCGAGGACGAGAAGCTGTGCCACGCCAGGAGACCGACGCCGACAGAGACCACCGCGTCCGCGCTCACCAGGACCCACAGGAGCGGATCCGAGCGCCCGTCCACCACCATGACCACGAGCCAGGCCGCGGCGACGACGCCGACCACCCCCGCCGCCAGGTGGGCGTGGGGACCCATGTGGAACCCGAGCAGGGAGAAGAGCACCACCAGTCCGAGGAGTACTCCGGCGACGACCCACATGCGCACCTCCCTTGCTGGTAGCGCACCCTGGAGGCTAGCGCCGAGCGTGCGGGATCCGTGCGGCAACGGCTCCGGTCGTGGACTCGGTCGTGGACCCGGGCGCCGTTCCCGCCCGGGTCCATCCGTCAGTCCCTGCGTCCCATCATGTTGGCGTTCGGTGCCGCCCGGGCCACGAGGTCCGGGACGATCCCACCCAGCTCGGCGCTGTCCCAGCGGTCACCCTTGTCCGCTCCCGGGCCGGCCACCCAGCCTTCGGCCACGCTGATGTGGCTCCCGTAGACGTTGAACACCCGGCCGGTGATGTCCTTGGACTCGGGGCTGCCGAGCCAGACCACCAGGGGTGCGATGTTGTCGGGGTCGTTGGGGTCGAATTCGTCGGGCTTGCGGTCACCCTGGCTGCCCATGCCAAGGTTCTCGGTCATCCGGGTCAGCGCTGCCGGCGCGATGGCGTTGACGGTGATCCCGTACCGACCGAGCTCCATGGCGGCGATCACGGTCAGGGAGGCGATCCCCGCCTTGGCCGCCCCGTAGTTGGTCTGCCCGACGTTCCCGTAGATACCGGACGGCGACGTCGTGTTGACGATCCGGGCGTCGTTGGCCTCTCCGGCCTTGGAGCGGTTCCGCCAGTAGTCGACGGCGGCCCGCATGGGGGCGAACGTCCCCCTGAGGTGGACACGGATCACCGCGTCCCACTCATCGGCCGTCATGTTGACGAACATGCGGTCGCGGAGGATGCCGGCGTTGTTGACCAGCACGTCGAGCCCGCCGAACGTGTCGATGGCGGTGGCGATCAGCCTCGCCGCCCCGTCGACGTCCGCGATGTCGTCGCCGTTGGCCACCGCTTCGCCACCCATGCCCCGGATCTCCTCGACCACCTGGCCCGCCGGCCCTTCGGACCTGCCGCTGCCGTCCACCTCGGCTCCGAGGTCGTTCACCACCACCTTGGCGCCCTGGCGGGCGAACTCGATGGCGTGGGACCGGCCGATCCCGCGGCCCGCCCCGGTGATCACGACCACCCTTCCCTCACAGATCCCTGCCATGTTGCTCTCCTCGGTGCGATCGATCGTCGTAGCGGACGACCTCGTTGTAGCACGGTGGCGGGCCCGGGCAAAAGCCGGCCATCCGCGTCGGACCCGGCCATCCGCGTCGGACCCGGCCGGCGGCGGTGCGGGCTCACGGCAGTGCGGTGGGGCGGCGATGCGGGCCGGCGGCGGTCCAGTGCCTGCGAACGCTCAGTCCAGGCGCAGCGTCGCGATCCCCTGGGCCCGCAGCTCGAAACGGCCTTCGAAGGGTGCCAACGGCCGGCCCCGGAGATCGACCGTCCAGCCCGTCCGACCCTCGAGCTCCACGAGCGAGTCCGTGTCGGTCGGATTGAAGACACGGACCTCCAGCCCGCCATCGTGACGCCGGACGGCGGAGACCTCGGCCCCGCTCACCGTGAGCTCGGAGCCGCGGAGCGCCCGATGGCCGCCGCCGGGGGCCGCGACCGCGCTGAGGGGGACCAGGACGTCGTCCGCCGTGGCATAGGGGTCGGACTCCCCCAGCCGGAGCGCGTACCGGGTCCGGACCGGTCCGAGGCACTGCGCGCCGGCGAGCGGCAGGAGCGGTCCGGCCGGGAGCGGCCGGGTGGCCATCCCGGTCCGTGACAGCATGCCCGTCGCCCGGACCACGGTGAGCGCCAGGGCGTGGGCCGCCGGCCGCGACGGCCCCCCGTCCGGAGGGGCCACGGGCGCCAGGTCGACGAGCTCGTACTCGAGCAGCCCGTCGTGGACCACGGTGAGACCGCCCGCGGTGACGAACCGCCGTGCCGGGAAGGTGGGGATCCCCCGCTCGTCGGGGCGTCCCTCCGCGGTCAGGCCACGCGTGACCACGGTGAAGGCGCATTCGGCCCGGGAGCAGGTGGCCGGTTCGGGCAGCGGGAGATGCACCCGCAGCCGGTGGTCCCTCGCCACGTTGTCGAAGGTGGTGGTCACCCGGAGCACGGGGTCATCGGCGTGCAATTCGAGACGGGTGGTCACCGGGACGGAGACGCTCCCCACCCGGGCCCCGGTCTGGTCGTCGATGCACGCCGGCCACTCGTAGCGCGCCACCACGGTCACCTCGGCCCGGACCGGGCCGCTCTCCGTCACGGCTACCGTCACCGATTCCGGCGAGTCCACGATCCGGTCGGCGATCGGTGGCGAGTAGTTGTAGGTGTCCCCGTGGTCGCCCCCGTCGACCAGTCGTCCGAAGCCGGACCGACCGTCGACGGTGAACGTCCCGTCGGTGGCGTCGACCGTGACGGAGACGAGGCCGTTGGCGAGGGAGGCCCCTCCCCCGGCATCCACCGACGCCCTGGCCGGGTTGGCGAGGGCGGCAGGGACGGCCGGGGCCCACCCGAAGCCGGGCACCGGCGCGGTACGGGCCAGGACCCGCCGCGCCGGCGGTCCGTCGACGGTCAACGTGACGGGGTCGTCCGGGCGCGTCGCCAGGCGGGTCAGGAGGTCGTGCCTGATCGCCTCGACGGGGAACCCGGGCCGCTCCTCGGCTCCGAGGGCGACGTGGACCGACATCCCGGCGCCGTCCTCGGTCACCGTGACGTCCGTGAGGAAGGCGTGGTCCCCCACCCGGGCGCTCCCGAGGCCCTCGACCATCACCCGCAGGGCTTCGGGGTCCAGCGTCGTCGACGCCGCCAGGCCGGCCCGGTCGCCCGCGGTCGGCCCGAGGAGCTGGACGTCGGGCCCGAGGTCGTCGCCCGCCGGCACCTCCAGCTCGACCAGTCCGGAACGGGTGCGGGCGGCGGGGTTCACGGCCACGGGGCCCGGAGCGGCCAGGGAGCGGGACAGTGCACCCAGCGCCTCGCCCACCAGGCCCGCGCCGATCTCCCTTGCCTCCTCGTAGCGGCTGAGGACGACCTCGACCACCTCGTCCGCCGAGCAGGCGCACACCGAGTCGTGGGCGGCGTTGTGGACCATCCGTTCCCAGGCCACGTCCAAGAACGCCCCCGGCCACTGCCCGGGCGGCACGAACAGTGCCGAGAGGGGTTCCGCCAGACGCTCGAGCGTGCGCTCCGCCGTCGCGGTGGCCCGCTTCACGTCCACCCGGTTGGACGCCACCCCCATCAGCAGATTGGCCCGGGCACCTGAGCGCAGCTCGCCGGTCCACACGGTCGACCCGGCGTCGCCGGCACCCGCCAGGTACCCGGGGAGGGAGGACACCACGACCTCGAGCCCGTCCTGCATCCGGTTGACCTCGGCCACCACCTTGCCGAGCCAGGGTTGCGGCGCCTGGTGGTCGGTGCCGTTCATGAAGAGCACCGGGGCATCCGGGTCCAGGAACCCGTCGTAGCGGTCGAGATGGGTCTGCAGGCGTCCGAGGAGCGCGCGGGCGTCGTCGGCGATGCCTTCCCCGTTGCCATAGCCGCCGAGCAGGTACTCGGCCCGGACCCGGGAGCCGTCGGGCGCCTCCCAGGTGAATGCCGACGAGGTGACGGCGGAGGGGACGCCCCGCCAGACCACGGCGTGGGCGAATCCCGCCTGGGCCAGGATCTGGGGCATCTGGGCGATATGCCCGAACATGTCCGGGAGGTAGCCGACCTCCATCGCCCCCCCGAATGCCGCCCCTTTCCTGAGGCCGGCCTGCAGGTCCCGCACGATGGTCTCCCCGGAGACGAGGAACTCGTCCATCAGGATGAACCACGGCCCTACCGTGAGGCGTCCGGCAGTGGCCAGGTCGCGCAGGCGCTGCTCGTTGTGCGGACGGATCTCGAGATAGTCGTCGACCACCGCCAGCTGTCCGTCGAGGAGGAAGCTCCGGTAGGACGGGTCGCGCTCCAGCAGGTCGAGCAGGCCGTCGACCATGGATACCAGGCGCATCCGGAAGGTCTGGAACGGCTCGTACCACTCTCGGTCCCAGTGGGTGTGGGGGACGACCACGATCCGCCTGCGCTCGCCGGGGGACCCACCCGAAGGGCCAACCCCACCTTGCCGTTCCCGGTCAACTGCTTCCACGGCCGCTCCTTCCTCACGCGCGACTGGCGTCCTCGGTGTACCACAGCGGGTCGGGCGGGGTCGGTTGGCATCAGCAGCCGGTCAAGCCGTCGAGTCCGATGCCACCGTCGGCGCTACGGCTATGGTCAGAACGGCCCCGGACGTGTGCGGCGGGCCATGGAGGTTCTGTGATGACCGGTGACCCGCTCGAACATCCGATCGCCCACCCGCTGAGCCGGCGCCGCTTCCTGGCGGGGTTGCTGGCCGCCGGTCCGACCGGGTTGCTGCTGACCGCCTGCTCGTCCTCGTCGTCGTCCGCTCCCACCACGGCCAGTTCTTTCCCCATCGGCGCGGCGGCCCGGGCGACCAGCAAGCCGGTGTCGATCACCCTGTGGCACTCCATGACCTCGGACAACCTCACCACCCTGGAGAGCCTGACCGAGGCCTTCCACCGGTCGCAGTCGGACGTGGTGGTCAACCTGGTCAACCAGAACGACTACACCGACACGATGACCCTCTACACGGCTTCGCTGAGCGGGGGTCCCTTCCCCGACGTCGTGCAGATCGAGTCGAGCGACCTGCAGCTGATGGTGGACAGCCAGAGCGTGGTGCCCGCCGGGTCCGCGGTGGCCGCCGACCGGTACAGCCTGTCCGACTTCCTGCCGGCGACCGTCGAGTACTTCCGGGTCAACGGGACGCTTTGGGCGATGCCGTTCAACATCTCCAGCCAGCTCCTCTACTACGACCAGAACGCCTTCGCCCGGGCGGGCCTCGACCCGTCCACCCCGCCGGCCACGCTCGACGACCTCCGCAGTGCGGCGCAGAAGATCGTCTCGAGCGGCACCGAGCAGTACGGCATGAGCTTCAAGCTCACGTCTTCGAACTTCGAGCAGTGGATGGCCATGGGCAACCAGGAGCTGGTCAACCACGGGAACGGACGGACCGGACGGGCCACCGCGGTGACCTTCGACGACCCCCTCGGCGAGGAGCTGTTCGCCTGGATCTCGGCCATGTTCGCCGACAAGCTGGCCCAGCCCACCTCGGCCACCACCTATGACAACCTGATCGCCATCGCCAACCGGATCGCCCCGATCACCCTCGAGACCTCGGGTGCCCTGGGGACGGTGGCCGCGCTCTTGAACGCCGGCCAGTACTCGGACGTGAAGCTGGGGGTCGGCCCGCTACCGCGTCCGGCCGGGGGGACCGGTGGCGTCATGATCGGGGGAGCCGGCCTCTACATGGTGAAGCGCTCCCCCGCCGAACGCCAGGATGCGGCATGGCAGTACATCAAGTACCTGGTCGGAGCGGCATCCCAGGCGGAGTGGGCGGCGGGTACCGGGTTCATCCCCATCCGCAAGTCCGCGTTGACCGAGCCCTCCCTGGTGGCGGCCTGGGCGAAGCTGCCCTTCGAGCGGGTCGCCTACGAGCAGGTCCTGGCCAGCCCGGCCAACACCGCCACGGCCGGTCCGGCCAACGGCGCCCAGGCCCAGGTGGACCTGGCCCTCCAGTCCGCCATGAGCCAGCTCTCGCAGGGACTGGCCCCTGATGCCGCGCTCCGGCAGGCCGCTGCCGCCTCGAACCAGGCGATCAGCGCCTACAACAGCCGGGTGTGAGCGATGGGGATGCGGCGATGACGGCTTCGGCCGTCACCGGCGGGCCGACGGTCTCCCCGGCCGGGGGCCTCGAGCTGCCCCGGTCGGCCAGTGTGGGCCTCGAGGGGGTGACCAAACGCTACGGCGACGCCACGGCGGTCGACTCGCTGACCCTCGAGATCACCGCCGGAGAGTTCCTCGTGCTCCTCGGTCCCTCCGGATGCGGCAAGACGACCGCGTTGCGGCTGGTGGCCGGCCTCGAGGAGCCCACCGCCGGCCTGATCCGGATCGACGGGGAGGTGGTGAACGAGCTCGACGCCAAGGACCGTGACGTGGCGATGGTGTTCCAGAGCTACGCCCTGTACCCCCACCTCAACGTGCGCCGGAACATCGAATTTCCGCTGCGCGCCCGTCATGTGGCCGCAGAGGAGCGCGACCGGCTGGTGGCCGAGGTGAGCGCCAGTCTCCGGATCGGGGACCTGCTCGACCGCCGGCCGGCCCAGATCTCGGGCGGCCAGCGCCAGCGGGTGGCACTGGCCAGGGCCATCGTGCGCCGGCCCCGGGTCTTCCTCATGGACGAGCCGCTCTCCAACCTCGACGCCCAGCTCCGCACCGAGATGCGTGCGGAGCTGGTGGAGCTGCACGAGCGCCTGGGCACCACCATCCTCTACGTCACCCACGACCAGGTCGAGGCCATGACCATGGGAGACCGGATCGCCATCCTGTACCGGGGCGTGCTGCAGCAGGTCGGCGTCCCGCAAGAGGTCCACGACCGCCCGGCCAACGCCTTCGTGGCCGGGTTCATCGGAAGTCCCCCGATGAACATCCTCCGGGGCGAGCTGGCCGCCACCGGGATCGCCGACGGCTTGCAGGTCGTCCTGCCCGGGGGGGCGGTGCCCCTTCCCGAACCGCTGGCCGCCGTGGCCCGGCGGCGCGGCCTCACCTCGCTCATCGTCGGGGTCCGGCCCGAGCACGTCGCCGTCGACCCTGCAGGCACGCTCTCCGGCTCGGTCACCATGGTCGAGGCGCTCGGTCACGAGAACCACGTGGCCTGCCGGCTGGAGGGAGGAAAGCTCATCATGGTCCGCCTGGCCACGGGTGAGCCGGTCCCGCGCCCGGGCGAACGGGTGACGCTGTCGTTCCCGGGAGGGAGGCTCCAGCTCTTCGACCCGGTGACCGAGGAGCGCCTCGATGGCTGACCGAGTCCCGGTGTCCGCGCCGGTGTCGGGTGACCGGACGCCCGGCCGGCCAGCGGGACCGGGCCGCTTCGGTCGGCTCGGCCGATCGCTCCGGGAGGCGGTGCTCGGCTACCTGTTCATCCTCCCGGCGTTGGCGGTCTTCGCCGTCTTCGTGTTCTACCCCCTGGTCAAGACGGTGATCCTCGGCTTCTATCGCACGCCGCCGTTCCCCAACCTCCCGTCGCGGTTCGTGGGTCTGTCGCAGTACCGTTCGGTGATCTCCTCGACGGCGTTCCTCGAGAGCCTGTGGCGGACGGTCCTCTTCGTCGTCTTCACCGTCCCGATCGGCCTGGTGCTCGGGCTCGGTCTGGCCGTGCTGGCCAACCAGCGCCTGGGTGGGATCCAGATCTTCCGGACCATCTTCTCCTCGACGGTGGCCACCTCGGTCGCCGTGGCCTCGGTGATCTTCTACACCCTCTTGAACCCGGAGGTCGGCCTGTTCAGTTACTGGCTGGGCCACCAGGGTGGTGCGGGAATCCTCAACAACCCCACCCTGGCCCTGCCCGCCGTCTCTGTGGTGACCATCTGGCAGAACCTCGGCTTCACCTTCATCCTCATGAGCGCGGCTCTCCAGGGGGTGCCGGACGAGCTGCTCGAGGCCGCCCGGATCGACGGGTCGAGCCAGTGGCACCGGTTCTGGCGGGTGACCCTGCCCCTGCTCTCGCCGACCGTGTTCTTCGCGGTGGTGGTGGGGACCATCGGCGCGTTCCAGGCGTTCGGGCAGATCGACCTGTTGACGCAGGGCGGTCCCAACAATCACACCGACGTGCTCATCTACTACCTGTACCAGCAGGCGTTCCTCTTCAACGACACCGGCGTCGCCGCCGTGCTGTCGGTGGTGCTCTTCGTGATCCTGCTCATCCTGACGTTCGTCCAGTTCCGGTTCTTCGAGCGGCGGGTGTTCTATGGACGGTGAGAGGAGCGGGGACGTCGAGCGGCGCGGGGACGTCGAGCGGCGGCGCCGTCCCGTCGGACCCCTTGTCCGGCGGATCCTCCGCTACACGCTGCTGGTGGTCGCCGCCGTGGTGGTCGCGTTCCCCATCTACATCACCGTGGTGAACGCCCTCCTCTCCCCCCAGCAGATCGCCGCCCGGCCACCGACGCTCTTTCCGGTCCATCCCCAGTGGGGCGCCTTCCGCTCCGCCTTCACGCTGGGGAACCTCGGCATCTTCCTACGGAACAGCCTGCTGGTGACGGTGGCGATCACCGTGGCCGAGGTGGCCACGTCGGCCCTGGCCGGCTACGCCTTCGCCTTCATCCGGTTCCCGTTCAGCCGGACGGTCTTCGTGCTGTTCCTGGCGACCCTGATGATCCCCATGGAGGTGACCCTCGTCCCCAACCGGGAGACCATCGTGGCCCTGGGGTGGTTCAACTCGTTCCCGGCGCTGATCGTCCCGTTCCTGGCCAGCGGGTTCGGCACCTTCCTCTTCCGGCAGTCGTTCCGGGGCGTGCCACGCGACCTTCACGACGCCGCCCGGCTCGACGGGTACGGGCACTGGCGCTTCCTGACCCGGGTGGTGCTCCCGCTCAACCGTCCGGCGATCGGGGCCTTCACCGTCTTCGCGTTCCTCGGGGCCTGGAACCAGTACCTGTGGCCGCTGATCGTGACCGAGACGAACGGGGTGCGCACCGTCCAGATCGGTCTGCGCCAGCTCCAAGCGCTCAGCATCAACCAGACGAACGTGATCTTCGCGGGAACCGTCCTGGCTGCCCTGCCCATCTTCGTCATCCTCATCGTGTTCCAGAAGCAGCTGGTGCGCGGGCTGACTGCGGGTGCCGTCAAGGGGTGATCCGGGTGGTCGGCCTAGAGGAACTCCCGGAACCACCCGACGGCGAGCCTCGCCACGGCACCGAGCGCCCCCGGCTCCTCGAAGAGGTGGGTCGCCCCCGGTACCACCGCCACCTGGTGACGGCAGCGGAGGAGGGTCGCTGCCCTCCGGTTGAGCTCGAGGACCTCGACGTCTGCGCCGCCGACGATGAGGAGGGTCGGGCAGGACACGTCCGGGAGGCGCGGACCGGCGAGGTCGGGCCGCCCTCCCCGTGACACCACCGCGGCGACCCGGTTGCCGGGGGCACCGGCCGCCCACAGTGCCGCCCCACCCCCGGTGCTGGCTCCGAAGTACCCGTAGCGAGCCCGGGCCATGCCGGGCTGCCGGGTGAGCCACCGGGTGGCACCCAACAGGCGGGACCCGAGCAGCGCGATGTCGAAGACGTTCCGCCGGTCGGCGCTCTCGCCGTCGGTCAGGAGGTCGAACAGCAGGGTCCCGAGCCCACCGGCGTGGAGTGCACGGGCCGTCGCGACGTTCCGGGGGCTGTGACGGCTACTGCCACTCCCGTGGGCGAACAGCACGACCCCCGAGGCGGCGGCCGGGACCTCCAGCCGTCCCTCCAGGGCGACCGCACCGTCGGGGATCACGACAGCACGGTCGGTGCGGGGCAGCGGCTGCGGACCGGCCCCACCCTCGTCGCCCTCGTCATCCTCGCCCGCCAGCAGCCGCGCCACCTCTTCGTCCGACGTCTGGTCGAAGTCGTCGTACCAGCGCCCGACCGCCACGAAGTCGTCCGGCACCATCAGGCTCACCACCCCGTCCGCCACCGCCTCCAGCTGCCGGATGGTCTCCCGGGGGGCCACCGGTACGGCGAGGACGATGCGGCGGGCACCCTGCGCCCTCACCACCTCGACCGCGGCGCGCGCGGTCGCACCGGTCGCCAGTCCGTCGTCGACGATCACCACGGTGCGGCCGGCGACTGCGAGCGGTGGCCGTTCCCCGCGGTACCGGCGGATGCGGCGGTCGAGCTCGGCCCGCTCGCTCGCCTCCACCCGGGCCAGGTCCTCCGCGGTCAGGCCGGCCCGGCGGATCAGGTCGCGATCGAGGAGGCGGACGCCTCCCTCGCCGATCGCGCCGAACCCGAGCTCCGGCTGCGTCGGCAGCCCGAGCTTGCGCACGACGATCACGTCGAGCGGGGCTCCCAGATGGGCCGCAACGCCCGCCGCCACCGGCACCCCGCCCCGGGGCAGGGCCAGGACGACCGGATGCTCGCTCCGGAGCGGCTCGAGGGCGCGGCCGAGGCGACGCCCCGCCTCCCGACGGTCCCGGAACGGTGTCCCGGTCATCGACGGACCGTTGGTCCCCATCTCACAGACCGGTCGGGTACGTCTCGGCCGGCTCCCCCCGATCCCACAGCGGGGTCCGCTCCAGCGGCTCGAGCGCGTGGGTGCGGTCCATGTGGATCACCGCGTCGAACTGCCGGGACAGGTCGGCCTCGAAGTAGTGGCTCTGCAGCTCCGTCTCGGGCCGGTAGATCACCCCGATGGCCCGCTCCAGGCGGGGTCGGGAAAGGACGGCGCGAGCGGCCGCGTCCGAGGTGGCCAGCCAGTACTGGGGCAGGCCGACCGCGTGGAGCAGCGCCTCGTGGCTGTCGGGCCGGGCGGGACGGACCCGCTTGCGCTCTACCGGTGCCCCCCAATCGGAGGCCGCCGTGACGTGGCCTGAGGTGGTCGTGAACCCGACCAACGTCACGTCGCCCGCAGAGCGCTCTCGTACGAGCTGCCCGACGTTCAGCTCACCCCGGAGCCCCATGGAGGTCGCCCGCGCGTCGCCGATGTGCGAGTTGTGCTCCCAGACCACCGCCTTGGCGAGCCCCGACTGTCCTTCGAGATGGTCGAGTAGGCCCGCGAGGGTTGCGGCCATGTGCTGGTCGCGGAGGTTCCACGAGGAGACCTCGGCCCGGTACATCTGGTGGTAGTACTCCTCCGCGTCCCGGACGAGGCGTGCGTTCTGCTCGGCGTAGAACTGCTCGTCCTCGGCCACCCAGCCGTCCCGCCGGAGGTAGAGCTCCGAGCGACGCCGGAGCTCGAGGAGCTGGGCGACGACCTCGTCCTCGCACGGCATCGCCCCCTGGCGCACCACCGAGTAGCCGTAGGCCTGCCCGTCGGCGCCGACATGGTCGAAGCACGAGTAACGTTCCCGGGCCCGGGCGGCCTCGGAGGGGTCGACCCGGTCGAGGTACTCGATCACCGCTTCGATGGACGAGCGCAGGCTGTACAGGTCGAGGCCGTAGAAGCGGACCTTGCGGGCGGGAACGGCCTGGGCGTCGTTGTGGGCGCGCAACCACTGGACGAAGCCGAGCACGTCCCGGTTGCGCCACATCCACGTCGGGAAGCGCCGGAACCCCTGCAACGCGGCGTCCGCGCTTTCGTCGGTCGACATGCCCATGACGTACCGGTTCACCCGGTAGGCATCCGGCCAGTCCCCCTCCACCGCAACCACGGTGAACCCGAGGTCGTCGATCAGACGCCGCGTGATGCGGGCCCGCTCGCGGTAGAACTCATGGGTCCCGTGGGACGCCTCGCCGATCAGGACGAGCCGGCGATCCCCGATGAGGTGGAGCAGCGAGTCGTAGTCCTCGGCCACCCCGGTCACCGGTCGCGCCGCCCGGTTCAACGTCCGGGCCGACTGGTCCGTCTGGTCTTTCTGGTCTGTCTTGTCGTCGATGTCCATGGTTCAGCCTCCTTCGACCGAGCGGCTCCTGGCGGTATCGGGGCTCCGGGAAACGGGTCCCGCGTCACCGCCGGCCAGGCGCACGATGTCGACCACGTTGGTCATGACCTCTCCGAACGCATCCGGGTCCGCGATGAGCCAGCTGTGGGCGCCGGGCACCGTCACGACCTGCGGACGACCCAGCGCCTCGCAGAGATCCTCGAAGGAGTCCTGGGTGATCAGCCGGTCGGCCCGACCCCACAGGACGACGACCGGCAACCGCCGCCGCCGGAGCTCGACGAGCTCGCTCCCCAGGTCGGCACGGCGGGCCAGCCCCGCCGCATCCCAGAAGGCCCTCGGATCCCGGAGGAGGCTGGGCAGGGCCTCGGCGACGATCACCGGGACCACCCGCCGGGTCTGCCGGGTGGGCAGGACGTCGGCCGGGAAGTGGATGCCCCAATCCCAGAGGGGCCGGTCGGACATGGCCCGGCGTCTCGGCCCCCGGTGCGACCAGGTGGAGCCGCCGATCGAGTTGACCAACACGAGCGCCCGCACCTGGTCGGGATGGTCGTGTGCCAGTTTGATCGCGACACCTCCTCCGAAGGAGTGGCCCATGGCGAGGACCGGCTCCCCCACGCCCACGCAGCGGAGAAACTCCCCAGCCCATGCGGCGTACCCCTCGAGGTCGGTGGTCGTACGGGGCAGCGCCGGGGTTCCCCCAAACCCGGGGAGCGCCGGGGCGAGGACGTGGACCCCGGCGGCCACCAGCCGTGCCAGGGCGCGCTTGTAGACCTTGTGGTCGAGCCCCCAGCCGTGGAGGAACAGGACGGTGGGCCCTGCTCCCGCCTCGCCGTAGCGCGACTCGCGCCCCTGGACGGAGACGCACTTCCACGTCAGCCGGTTCCCGGCGCCCTGATGGGTGCCCACTCCCCCGTGCTGATCGTCCGGGCCCTGCTCGGCACGGGCCATGTCGCGGCGCGCCATGGCCCCACCATGGCCCCCGTTGACCGTCGGGAACAGGGCCGAAGGGCCCCAGTGCGCGGCACGTCCCCAATTCGACCGGGACCCGGTCGCGAGATGGGCCGTTGGACCCTGGGCGCCGGGGCCAGGACCGGTCCATGCTGTCGGCAGGTGTCGGTTGTGGTCGGCCTGTCGGCCACCGAGCGGAGGAGCGTCATGCCGGTACGAGTGGCAGTGAATGGGTTCGGTAGGACTGGTCGTGCGTTGTTGCGGGCGTCGTTGCGCCCCGAGCTGGACCTCGCCGTGGTGGCGGTCAACGACCTGGCCCCTCCCACGGCGCTGGCGAAGCTCCTCGAACGTGACTCGGTCTTCGGGCGGTTCGACCACCCGGTGCGGGTCGAAGGGAACGGGATGTTCGTCGGCGACCAGCACGTGACCATGCTGTCCGAGCCCGAGGTGCGCGAGCTCCCCTGGACGGCTCTCGGGATCGACGTCGTCGTCGAGTCGACCGGCCGGTTCACTGCGGGTGAGACCGCCGACGCCCACCTCGGCGCCGGGGCGCCGCGGGTGGTCATCTCGGCTCCGGCCCGGGACGTCGACGCGACGTTCGTCCTCGGGGTGAACGACGACACGTTCGACCCCGACCGGCACATCGTGGTGTCCAATGCCTCGTGCACCACCAACTGCCTGGCAATCCTGGCCAAAGTGCTCGACGACGCCTTCGGCATCGACGAGGGCCTCGTCAGTACCGTCCATGCCTATACAGGCGACCAGCGCCTGGTCGACTCGGTCCACAAAGATCCCCGTCGGGCCCGGGCCGCCGGCATCAACATCATTCCCACCAGCACCGGCGCGGCCAGGACGACCGGTGAGGTTCTCCCCCACCTGGCCGGGCGCCTCGATGCGGTCGCACTGCGTGTCCCCGTCCCCGACGGCTCGTTGACGGACCTGGTCGCCACCGTCCGGGGAAGGCCGGACGGCGAGCAGGTCGCGGCCGCCTACCGGGCTGCTGCCGAGGGGGCATTGGCCGGGCGACTCGAGTTCTCCGAGGAGGCCCTGGTCTCCACCGACATCATCGGGTCCTCCGCCTCGTGCGTCTTCGATGCCGGGCTCACGATGATCCACGGTTCCCTGGTGAAGGTGTTCGGCTGGTACGACAACGAGTGGGGCTACGCCAACCGCCTGGCCGAGCTGACGGCCATGGTGGGCGCCGCTCCCCGCCCTCCGGTGCGGTAGGCGGCTCGAAGGGGTCCCCCCGCCCGGTCGCAGACCTCGCAGGCCTCGCAGACCTCGCAGGCCTTGTCCGGTCGCAGGCCGTCGCAGGCCTTAGAGCGACAGGACCGAGGTGCCACCGCCGTCGACGAGGAACTCGGCGGCGGTCAGGTAGTTCGAGTCCTCCCCGGCCAGGAACACGATGACGTTGGCGACGTCCTCGGGCTCCGCCAACCGGCCGAGTGGGGACATCCTCTTCCCCAGCTCGTCGAGCGTCATCCCCGCCACCGCCGCGCCGTAGTCGGCCATCGCGGTCCGGACGTAGGTCGGGTGGATCGAGTTCACCCGGATGTTCTGTCCCGCCAGCTCGGCGGCGAGGTCCTTGGTCATGGTCCGTACCGCCCCCTTGCTGGCCCCGTACAGGGTATGCCCCGGCGTGCCCTGGAGGCCGGCGACGGAAGAGAGGTTGATGATCGATCCGCCTCCTCGCTCGGCCAGGTAGGGGGCGACGTGCTTGGCGCCGAGGAACACCCCGGTGACGTTGATGGAGAACAACCGGTTCCACTGCTCGAGGGTGGTGTCCGCAAGTGCGGCGATGACGTAGATGCCGGCGTTGTTCACCAGTACGTCGATCCCGCCGAAGCGCTCCTCCGCCTCGGCGAGCACCCGTTCCCACTGCTCCTCCGACGCCACATCGTGGGCGGAGAACGATGCCTGTCCACCGGCCTCGGTGATCCGCCCGACCGTGGCACGGCCGCCCTCCTCGTCGACGTCCGTCACCACGACCATGGCGCCGTGGTGGGCGAACAACGCCGCCGTCGCACGCCCGATGCCCGCCCCGGCACCGGTGACGACCGCCACCTTCCCTGCAACCTTCGGCATCGCGCCTCCTCTGCTCGCTCACGGCCGTCCCGGGCCCCCCACCCGGCTCCGCGGGGAACGCTCCCCGTGGAGCGATCCTGCGCCCCGGTCCCCCGGCCTCCTAGAGCCGAAGGTCCCGACGGGGGGCGGTTGCCCGTCCGGACCCGGGTGCCGCGACGCCGGGCACCCGGCACCACGGCGCCACGGCGCCACGCTCAGGGCCGGGCGTCGAAGGTCGGGATCAGGGTGCGCGCCGCCCTCGCCTCGTCGACGCGCCGCACCGGCGTGTGGTGCGGCGCGTCGGTCAGCGTGTCGGCCGGGAGCGACGTGGCCTCGTAGGCGATCGCCTCGAAGGCCGAGGCCAACGCTTCGAGCGTCTGGGGGCTCTCGGTCTCCGTCGGCTCGATCATGAGCGCCTCCTCGACGATCAGCGGGAAGTAGACGGTCGGCGAGTGGAAGCCCTTGTCGAGGAGGCGCTTGGCCACGTCCAGGGCGCGCACCCCGTTGGGCTGCCTGAGGTTCCGTGCGGAGACGACCACCTCGTGCATGCAGGGTCGGTCGAAGGGGATGTCGTAGGTGCCCGAGAGCCTCTGGCGGATCCAGTTGGCGTTCAGCACGGCGATCTCGGCCACCGATCGGAGCCCGTCCCTCCCGTGGAGCGTGAGGTAGGCGAGGGCTCGGGCCAGCACGAGCGCATTGCCGTGCCAGGAGTGCATCCTCCCGATCGACCGCTCCGGGGTCGACCACCCGTAGACCGGCGGGTCGTCGGTCCCGCCGCCGACACGCACCGGGCGTGGACCGGGGAGGAACGGCACCAGGCGCTCCGAGACGGCCACCGGACCGGCGCCGGGCCCTCCCCCGCCGTGCGGGGTGGCGAACGTCTTGTGCAGGTTCATGTGGACGATGTCGAATCCCATGTCGCCGGGACGCACCAGGCCGAGGATGGCGTTGAGGTTCGCCCCGTCGTAGTACAGCAGTCCGCCCACGCGGTGCACGGATGCGGCGATGGCGGCGATGTCCTCCTCGAAGAGGCCCAGCGTGTTCGGGTTGGTCAGCATGATGCCGGCCACGTCCTCGTCGAGCACGCCGGCCAGCGCGGCCATGTCCACGCATCCCCGCTCGTCGCTCGGGACGGTGACCACCTCGTAGCCGCCGAGGGTCACCGAGGCCGGATTGGTCCCGTGGGCCGAGTCGGGGATGATGACCTTGTGGCGGGCGTCGCCCCGGGCCTCGTGCCAGGCGCGCATGAGGAGGAGGCCCGTGAGCTCGCCGGCCGCTCCGGCCGCGGGCTGGAGCGTGGCGGCCGCCATGCCGGTGATCTCGCAGAGCGCAGCTTCGAGATCGACGAGCAGCCGCAGCCAACCCTGGGTCAGGGACGCGGGGGCAGCCGGGTGCACACCGGCCAGCCCGGGGAGAGCGGCCACCGCGTCGCAGACCTTGGGGTTGTACTTCATCGTGCAGGATCCGAGCGGGTACGCACCGAGGTCGACCGAGAACTGGCGGTGCGACAGGCGCGTGAAGTGCGCCACGAGGTCGCGCTCGGACACCTCCGCCACCGGTACCGGCGCCGTCCGACGGTGGTCCGACGGCACCAGCTCCTCCCGGGGCAGCTCGGGGATCCCCGTCGTGCGGAAGGACCACGCCTTGCGCCCCGGGGAGGAGTGCTCGAAGAGGGTCGGCTCCTCGGCGCGGCCCAGTAGAGGGGCGCTCAGGGCCTGGCCCCCGGGGGTGGAGGGGAGGTTCCCCCGGTCGCCGGCGCCCGCTCCCGCGGCCGTCATGCCGCCACCTTGGCGAACGCGGCCACGTAGGCGTCGATCTCAAGGCGGGTGCGCCGTTCGGTGACCGCCACGAGCAGGGCGTCGTCGGCGTCGGCGAAGGCGGTGCCGAGCCCGACGCCGGCGAGGAAGCCCTCGTCGGCCATGCGGTCGATCACCACCTCGGCCGGGACGGGTGTCCGGACGGAGAACTCACGGACGACCGGGGCGTCGACGTACGGGGTGACGCCGGGAAGGCGGAGCAGGGCGTCCCGCAGGTACCGGGTGGCCTGAGCGCACCGCCAGCCCAGCTCCGCCAGGCCGGAGGTGCCGAGCCAGCCGAGTTGGATCGCGGCGGTCACCGCCATCAGGGTCTGGTTGGTGCAGACGTTGGAGGTCGCCTTCTCCCTCCGGATGTCCTGCTCCCGTGCCCGCAACGTCGAGACGTAGGCCCGACGGCCGTCGACGTCGACAGTCTCCCCGACCAGGCGGCCCGGCAGGCGGCGGACCAACGCCGAGGTGCACGAGAACAGGCCGAGGTAGGGGCCGCCGAACCCCAGGCTGGTCCCGAACGGCTGTCCCTCGCCCACCACCACGTCGGCGCCCCACTCCCCCGGTGACCGCAGGATCCCGGCGCAGACCGGGTCTGCGGCCACGATCAACAGCGCTCCGGTCTGGTCGCAGACGGCGCGGGCCGCCCCCAGGTCCTCGAGGCAGCCCAGGTAGTTGGGGTACCCCACGACCAGGGCACCCGGTCGGCCGCCGCCGTCGAGGGGGTCGGGCCAGACGGTCACGCCGTCGGTGAGGGTCACCGTGCGGAGCCGGTGCCCGGTGCCGGCCGCGCAGGTGGCCAGTACCTGGCGCCAGTGGGGATGGATCCCCTCCGACACCCAGATGTCCTGGCTGGCGGTGGCGGCTGCGGCGAGGTTGACCGCCTCCACCGTGGCACTCGCCCCGTCGTAGAGGGACGCGTTGGCCACCGGTAGCCCGGAGAGGCGTGCCACCAACGTCTGGAATTCGAAGATCGCCTGTAGCACGCCTTGGGCCACCTCGGGCTGGTAGGGGGTGTACGACGTGACGAACTCCGACCTGCCTGCCAGGGCCCGGGTGACCGCGGGGATCTCGTGGTCGTAGGAGCCGCCACCGGCGAAGCAGAGGAGCCGGTCGCCTCGTGCCCGGTTCGCCGAGGCGTACTCGTCGAACAGGGCCAGCACGTCCGGCTCCTCTGCCCCTTCGGCGAGCTCGAGGTCTCGTTGGAGCCGGAGGGCGGCCGGTACCGCGGCGAAGAGCTCGTCGAGCGAGGAGAGGCCGAGGAAGGCCAGCATCTCGGCGATCTCCGTCTCGGTATGGGGGATGTAGGTGCCCATGTGCGTCGCTCCTCAGCCTCGATTGGGTTGGTTGCCGCTCCGTGCCGCTCCGTGCCGCACGGCCCGGTCCGGTGGGGTCAGGCGGTGGTGCCGGACTCCTCCGGCGGCCGGCCGGACCGGACGAACGGTGTCTGCACCACGGTGGCCGGGAGTGCCCGACCACGCTGTTCGATGGTGACGTGTATGCCGGGACGGGGGTCGCCAGCCGTGTCGAGGAGGGCGAGCGCGATCCCGTGTCCCAGCAGGGGCGAGAAGTTGCCGCTGGTGACCGAGCCGATCGTCTCCCCGTCAACGACCACCGCCGCACCTTCCCGCGGCGGTTGGCGGCCGGCGGTCCGGAGCCCGGACAGGCGCCTCCGGGGACCCGTGGCGCGTTCCTCGAGGAGCGGTTCCCGTCCCCGGAACGCCGGCTTGTCCCAGCCGACCACCCAACCCAGCCCGGCCTGGAGCGGGGTGATGCCCGGTCCGAGCTCGTGCCCGTGCAGCGGGAGGGCGGCCTCGAGACGGAGGGTGTCGCGGGCCCCGAGCCCAGCCGGCTGCACGCCGGTGCCGAGGACGGCCCGCCACAGCGACTCCGCCTCGGACGCCGGGACCGCGATCTCCACGCCGTCCTCGCCGGTGTACCCGGTGCCGGCGACGGTGCAGGGCGTCCCGTGCCACTCGACATGGCGGACCGCGAACCGCGGCACGGTCGCCGCTTTGGGCAGCACGTTGGCCAGGTGCCGGCGGGCATGGGGACCCTGGACGGCGATGACCGCCCGGTCGCTGGTGGTGTCGGTGCCGCCCACCGCCTCGATGACCCGCGCGGTGTTGGACGCGTTCGGCATCACCTGGAAGGCCGTGTCCTCGACCCACCAGACGATGATGTCGTCCACCACCGAGGCGTCGGACGGATCGAGCAGGTGGGTGTACTGGGCGCGGCCGACGGCGATCCGACCCAGGTCGTTGGTGAACGTCTGCTGAAGCCGCGACACGGCGTCCGGACCCTCGACGCGGACCGTTCCGAGATGGCTCACGTCGAACGCCACCGCGTCGTCGCGGCAGGCCCGGTGCTCCGCCAGGGTCCCCGAGGGATAGGCGAGCGGCATCTCCCACCCCCCGAAGTCGGTCATCTTGGCGCCGAGCTCGAGGTGGGCGGAGAACAACGGGGTCCGACGTCCCGAGGGGCGGAGTTGCTCTGCGAGACCTCGTCCGGTGGACGGGCCGACCTTGTTCTCGGAAGGGGCCTCGTGCACGGCGGCCAGGCTATCGGCCGAGCGCACCGCGCCGGGTCATGCCGAGCGCACCGCGCCGGGTCATGCCGAGCGCACCGCGCCGGGTCACGCCGAGCGCACCGCGCCGGGTCACGCCGAGCGCACCGCGCCGGGTCACGCCGAGCGCACCGCGCCGGGTCATGCCGAGCGCACCGCGCCGGGTCATGCCGAGCGCACCGCGCCGGGCACCAGCATCCCGTCGCCCGCCAAGCCGTACTTGGCCAGGAGCGCCAGGGTGTCCCGCTGGTAGAGGAGGGTCACCCGCACTTCCGGGTAGAGCTCTCCCATCCGGCGCAGCTTCTTGTTCTTCTTCGTGACGAGGCGTTGGTTGAGCGTGGTGAGCTCGACGAAGAGACGCTGTTCGGGCAGCCAGAAGTCGGGGCGGAATCCGGACGAGATCCGGCCGTTGCGATCCCATGAGAGTGCGAACTCGACGGGCTCGTACTCCCACGGCACACCGTAGAAGTCGAGGATCCGGGCGAACCGCCGCTCGGACTCGTGGGCGAACCGGTGGAGCGGCTCGGCTCCGGGGGCGACCAGACCGTCGCGCCGATCACGCACCGGGGCTGCTCAACGTTCGGCGACCTCGGCGAGGTAGACCGCCGCCGGGTGTCGGGACGGTCGGTCTGCCCCAGGCGAGCGGTCGATCGCCACGATGGCCGCCTCGAGCTCCTCCACCACGCCCGAGAGGGGGAGGATGTTGAAGACCCCCTGTCCCCCGGCCAGCAGGTCGACCACCTCACCGTTCGAGTGGGCGAGCACCGATCGGGTCCCCGCCAACACCAGCTGGGCCGTGGACAGGTCCGCGCCGAGGTCACTGCGGAGGCACTCCACCGCCTGTCGGGCCTGCGGGAGCTTGAGGCCGGCATCCAGGAGCCGCTTGATGACCTTCAGCTCGATGACGTCCCCGTACGAGTAGCGACGCTGTGTTCCGCTCCCCTTGGCGTCGGAGATCGACGGCTTCAAGAGCCCGGTCCGCGCCCAATAGTCGAGCTGGCGGTAGGTGATTCCGACCAGGGCGCATACCTGCGGGCCTCGGAACCCACGGTCCGGCTCCTGTTTTGGGTCCTTGGCCACCGGTTCTGCTCCTCCACCTCGACCGGTGCCTGACGTGGGAAAGCAGTCTCACGCTGGACCGGAGCTTCACGTTCGACGTCAACTCGACCTTCAACCTCGTTGAACCGTCGACAACAGGTTCACGCTACCACACGGACGTAACTACTCCGGTGTGACCCTGCGGGCGCGCACGCGGAGACGTCCTCCGATTTGGTCGCGGGTCCCGTCCCGGCAATGATGGGTTGCATGACCGTCGTGAAGATCAATGCGATCACGGTGGACGAGGGATCGGGCGACGAGCTCGCCCGGCGGTTCGCCAGCCGGGCCGGAGCGGTGGACCACGCCGAGGGGTTCGAAGGGTTCGAGCTCTTCCGGCCCACCGACGACCGCCTGACCTGGCTGGTGGTCACCCGCTGGAAGGACGAGGCCTCGTTCGAGTCCTGGGTCAGCTCGCCGGCGTTCGCCGAGGGGCACCGTGGCCCGGACCGGTCCGCGCCGGCGGTGCACGACGCCTCCGAGGGGCGGGACGAGCCCGACCGCGGCACCCCCCCACCGGTCGGCACCCACAGCGAGCTGTGGTCCTACGACGTGGTGGACCTGACCGGACCGACTTGACGACGGTGCCCGGATCGTCGCCTCCCGCCGGCGGCAAGTCGGCATCGCCGCGGGATGCAGACGTGACCGTGCCCGTCCACGTCCGCTCCATCGACTACCGGGCGTTCCGGAACGGTGCCGATGCGCTCCTCGTGATCGGGACCCTGCAGGACTGCCGACCCTGGGCGGCGGGAAGCGAGGCGGTGGAGCGGGTCCACGACATGGAGCTCCGGGTCACGGTCGGCCTGGACGACCTCGTGATCCGTGAGGCCGACGCGCGGATGCACACCTTCCCGCACGCCGAATGCCCGGCGATCGAGCCGGTGTTCCGTGGCCTGGTCGGGCTGGGAGTGGCCCGCGGGTACACGCGGGCGGTCCAACAGCTGTTCGGGGGCCCGGCCGGCTGCTCCCACCTCGAGCATCTGGCCCGTTCACTCGGGCCCGTCGTGATCCAGGCGGTGACGTCCGAACGGGCGATGCGTGTGGCGACCGGTGACGCCCCGGACCTGATCAGCGGCACGTCGAGTCCCTGGGCCCGCAACACGTGCCACGTGTGGGCGGACGGGGGTGTCGCCCTGGCCAAGTTGGAAGCGGGGTGGCGTCCGGGGGTCGGGCCGTACCCCAGCCCGCCTCTGGGCTCGTTTGCTCCCGCCCGCCCTCACGACGCGCAGCCATGACCGACCCGGCCCGACTCTCGATCCGGGTCGCCCGGCTCGCGGTCCTGGCCGTGGCCCTGGTGGGCGCGGCCTGCACCACGGCGCCGGGGGCGGCGGTCCACAGCCCCTACGGGTCCACCGGGGGCGCCAGGCTCTCGAGCGCTCCGGTCGACCGGATCACCGTGGGCGCGGTTGCCGGCCTCGGGAGCGTCCTGGTCGACGGGAAGGGTCTGACGGTGTACACGTTCGCCGCGGACCACCGGGGCAGGCCTTCGACCTGCGTCGGCCTCTGCGCCGTGGCGTGGCCGCCGCTGGTGCTGACCGCCGGCACGACGGCGCCGATCGCCGGTCCCGGCGTGCGACCCGCCCTGCTCGGGACGGCGCCCCGCACCGACGGGAAGCTCCAGGTCACCTACGACGGCTGGCCCCTCTACACCTGGCCCCTGGACACCCGCCCGGGACAGGCGACCGGCCAGGCGCTCACCAACCTCGGGGGGCGTTGGTACGTCATCCGCGCCGACGGGACCATCGTGCGCACCCCGTAGGGCCGGACGCGTCGGGGCGCTGCGACGGAGCGGGGCCCACCGCCGGGGCCCCGGAACCGACCCCGCCCCGGCTCAGCCGATGCGCTCTTGGAGCTGACGGAACCGGTGCCCGTTGGCGACGTACTCGTCGGCGGACAGTCGGATCAGTTCCCGGCTCGACTTTCCCTCCCGGAGGACTGCGGGCACGCCCACCGCCAACGCCCCGGCCGGGACCTCCATCCGGTTGGGGACCACGGCGTTGGCGCCGACCGTCGCTCCGGTGCGGACCAAGGCGTGGTGGAGCACCACCGAACCCGAGCCGACGAGCGACTCGTCCTCCATCGTGCATCCCTCGAGATGGGCAAGGTGCCCGATCACGCACCCGTCGCCGATCACCGTCGGGAAGCCGGGACCGGCGTGCACCACCGTGCCGTCCTGGACGGACGTCCGCATCCCGACGGTGATGGTGCCGTAGTCCCCGCGCAGCACCGCCGTCGGCCAGACCGTCGACTCCGCCCCGACCGTCACGTCGCCGATGATCACCGCGTCGGGGTGCACGTACGCCTCGGAGTGGATGTTGGGCACGCGGTCACCGAGGCGGTAGATGGGCACGGAGGGACCCTAGCGGGAGTTTCCGGGCTAGCGATGTGAGGCCCGTTTTGGCGGTGCCGAAAGTTTCTTCAAAATAGGTCGCTGACCAGCGCGTTCTCCCTGGTCAAAGGCTCGCGATTTCTGGCCAGC
>JAJYYG010000147.1:93343-108483 GCA_021801235.1 Actinomycetes bacterium | reverse complement strand
ACAGGTTTGCGCCCGGTGCGGCGCGCGGACCCCTGCCGACCCCATGGTGGCTTCCGTCCAACGTCGTCTCGCCGCGGAGGGGAGGTCACCCGCCCTGATCGCCAGCCTGCAGCGTTGCCCAGCCTGTGCCGGATCGAGGCCCTGAACCGGCCGGCTCCGAAAAACACCGGCGACCGCCGACGTCCGGCTCGGCACCAGTTTCGGCGTCAGCGGCGTCGGTTTCGGCACCAGCGGGTCCGGCGTCGCGTGCCGAGGTCCGGGTCGCCGGCGACGGAAGTGCGTCCGGGTCGCCGGCCCGATCCGGGATGGCGGCCCGGACGAACAGCGCCACGAGGAGTGCCCAGAGCGCCGAGGCGCAGGCCAGGTGGAGGTCTTGCCATAGCGGCCTCGCCCTGCTGAGGGCGCTCGCCGCCCCCATCCCGGCCACCAGGCACAGGAGCGCCAGGAGGCCGGCTGCTCCTGCTCGCCACCACCGGTGCCCGGTCATGCGCGACCACGACGTCACCACGAACCCGACCATGGCGACGCTGGCGACGGCGACGATCGAGCGGTGGAGCAGCTGGAGGGCGATGAGATGGAGGGGACCCGGGTGGGTGCAGATCGGCCACGACGGGCAGACCCGGGCCGCTCCCCCGTCGACCACCAGCGTGCCGGACACCAGCAGCACCAACGTGGCGGCGACTGCCACCGAGGCCCACCGGCCGGCAGCCCGCAGATCGAGGCGGAACCGGTGACCGCCGTGCAGGGCGGTGACCGCGGTCGTCGTGACCACGCCCAGGAACACGAGACCGGTGACGAGGTGGACGGCCACCGTCCAGGGGGCGTTGTGGGCGAACACGGTCAGTGCGCCGAGGGCGGCCTGGAAGAGCACGAGGCCGGCCGCCACCAGGGCCGGCGCCGACGCGGCCCGGCGACCGGTGCTCCGCCGCGCAGCCCACGCGGTGGCGAACGCCGAGATGGTCACCGTGGCGGCGAGGTACCGGTGGCTCTGCTCGAGCAGTGCGTGGTAGCCGCCGGCGAACCCGAGGTGGCCGTTGCAGAGGGGCCAGCTGGCACAGCCCATCCCCGACTCGGTGACCCGCACCGTGCTCCCGAGCACCACCAGCCCATAGGTGAGGACGAGGGTGACCAGCGAGAGCGGCACGACCAGCCTCGACTCCCCCGTCCGCACGTCCGGTGACCCGCCACGGGGCCGCACCTCCTCCCGCGCCGCGGCCGGACGGTCACCCCCGCCGTGCTCGGTCTCGGGCAGCAGCGAAGCAGCGGGCGCCATGGTCGTGATTCTCACATCCGCGGTTCGAGCCCTGCCACTCGCCGCCGGCAGCGCAGCGGACCGGTCCGGCCCCCGCTCCCACCGTCCGCAGGCACCGGACCCTGCCCGCCCCACGCAACAGTGCGGCGGCACCCCGTGCGGTTCAGCCTCCCGAGACCGGGGGCAGCAGGGCCACCTCCGATCCCGGGGGCACCACCGACGCGGGCCTCGCCGGCTCCGCGTCGACCCAGACCTTGCACGTGGCGGCCACCGCGGCGAACCGCTCCCCGTACCGGTCCACGGCCGACGCCATCACTTCCGCCACCGTGGAGCCCTCCACCTCCGCGACCCCCACCCCTGCGGCCTCTCGAGCCGGGCCGAACAGGCGAAGCACGGGCACCGGTCAGCCGCCGATCATCGACATCGACCGCCGCGGCGCGGCGAACGCGGGGTCGTTGATCCCGTGCCCGCTCGCCTTCGCCCACACCGCCCTTCGGAGCGCCAGGGCGAGATCCCGGTCGGAGCCTCCCGCTCGCATCAGGTCCCGCAGCGAGCGCTCGTCGTCGGAGAACAGGCAGTTGCGGACCGCACCGTCCGCAGTGATGCGCAGACGGTTGCACGTGCCACAGAACGGCTGGGTGACGCTCGAGATCACACCGATCTCCCCTTCTCCGTCCACGAACCGGAACCGCTCCGCAGGCGCGGGATCGGATCCCTCGGGAACGACCGGACAGATCGGCCACACCGCACCGATCGCGTCGAGGACCCGTCGGCCGGGCACCAGTCGGTGGCGGCCCCACTGCCCGTCGGCGTCGAGCGGCATGAACTCGATGAACCGGACCGTCCGCCCGGTGGAACGGGCGAAGCGGCCGAAGTCGACGATCTCGTCGTCGTTCACCCCCGCCATCAGCACCACGTTGACCTTGACCGGCCGCAGGCCGGCCGCCTCGGCCGCGTCCATCGCCTCCAGCACCCGGTCGAGGTCGCCGCGCCTACGTAGCTCGGCGAACCGTCCGGGCCGGAGTGAGTCACAGCTGATGTTCACCCGCGTCAGGCCGGCCTCGGCCAGCCGCGCCGCGACCGGAGCGAGGAGCATCCCGTTGGTGGTCATCGAGAGATCGGCGAATCCCAGGGAGCCGAGCCGGGCCACCAGGTCGACGATGCCCTTGCGCGCCAGCGGTTCACCGCCGGTGAGGCGCAACGAGGTGACCCCGAGGTGGCGGGCCACCGCGGCCAGCCGCACGATCTCCTCGAAGGTCAGGATCTCCCGGCGGGGAACGAAGGTCATGCCCTCCTCCGGCATGCAGTAGACGCACCGGAGGTTGCAGCGATCGGTCACCGACAGGCGGAGGTCGTCGTGGCGGCGGCCGAAGGTGTCCACCAGCGGACCGGCGGTCGGCATCGGGGCGACGGGGACGGGGACAGCCCTGGTCGGACCCCCTCCCGCCTCGACCGGACGGCGGCCGATGGTCACCGGGGCCGAGGTCGGATGCTGCTCCATCGTCGTCACCGCCCGCCCGTCCCGGAGTCGACCGGTGGCTCGCCCAGCAGCCGGAGCACGGAGGTGCGGGCGGCGCCCAGCGCCTCCTCCGCGTCGAGCAGCAGCACGTCGACGGCGCCGCCGACCCCGACTCCGGTCCCGTCGGGCAGCACCGCCAGGCCGTTGGCCCCCGCCAAGGCGTGGAGCTGGTGCGACTGCTGGCCTACCACGGGCACGGCCCGGAGCTCCCCGGCCTCCTCCCGGTGGACCACCACCCGGGCGAAGTGGGTCTTCCCGTCCGGCCGTCGGGACAGGGCCTCCGAGGCCAGGGCCGGCACCACTGGCCGGTCGATCCGGTGGTGGCCGGCCATCCGTCGCAACGCCGGGCGGGCGAGCAGCTCGAAGCTGACCAGGGACGACACCGGGTTCCCCGGCAGTCCGAAGACGGGCGTGGTCCCTTGGGCCAGCACCCCGAAGGCGAACGGCTTCGCCGGCTTGATGGCGATCTGCATCCAACGCATCGAACCCGGTGCCAGCCGCTCCAGCACCACCTTGACCAGGTCGCGCTCCCCCATGCTGACGCCGCCGCTGGTGAGGACGGCATCGCACCGACCGCTGGCGTCGGCGAACGCCTCGGCCAACGCGCGCTCGTCGTCGGGTGCGATCCCGAGGTCGACCGCCTCGAACCCGGAAGCGCGGGCGGCGGCGATCAGCAGGGGCCGGTTCGAGTCCCAGATCCTCCCCGGCGCCAGGGCCTGCCCGACCGCGGTGAGCTCGTCACCGGTGGAGAGGACCCCGACCCGGAGGCGGCGATGGACGGTCACCTGGGCGAGGCCGACGCTGGCCAGCACGCCGATCTGTGCCGGACCGAGCACCGTCCCGGCTTCGAAGAGCCGCTCGCCGGCGGCGATGTCCTCGCCGGGCCGGCGAACGTTCGCCCCGGGGGCCACCGCCGTCCCGATGACGACCGTGCCGCCGCCGGCGACCGTGGTGTCCTCCACCATGCACACCGCGTCGGCGCCCTCGGGGAGCGGTGCTCCGGTCATGATGCGGATGGCGCGACCCGGCTCCAGCCGCGGCGACGACGCCGAACCGGCCACGACCGTGTCGACCGCCTTGAGCTCCACCGGCGCGCCGGAGACATCGGCGGCTCGAACCGCGAACCCGTCCACCGCCGAGTTGGTGAACGGGGGTACGGAGACCGCAGCCACCACGGGCAGGCCCAGAACACAGCCGAGCACCGCGTCGACGGCCATCGGCTCCGGCGCCCGGAGCGGGCACGCGTCGAACACCACGCGGCGGGCCTCCGCAAGGGGGATCATCGCCGCGGTCCCCCGCCACCGGTCGGCGGGACCACCGGCTCGATGGCGTGTGCGCACGCACTCCAGTCGGAGCCGTCCTGCCAGGTTTCCTTCTTCCACACCGGCACGGTGCGCTTGAGGGTGTCGATGCAGAAGCGTGCCGACTCGAAGGCCTCGTCACGATGCGGCGAGGAGACCACCACCAGCACCGAGCTCTCGCCGACCTCGAGCAGTCCCACCCGGTGGAGCAGGGCCACCCGCTCGACCGACGGCCACTGGCGGCGGGCGGCCGCGGCCACCTCCGCCAGACGCCGTTCGGCTGCGTCCTCGAAGGCCTCGTACTCCAGGGACACCACGCCGGGTCGCCCCTCGGAATGGTCCCGCACCGTGCCGGAGAAGGTGACCACCGCGCCGCAACCGGGGCCACCGGCCCACTCCACCGCGTCCGCCCATGGCAACGGCGCACCGGTCACTACGACCCAGTCGGCGCCGTCCGGGATCGAGAGCGGCTCCACCTGGTCATGCTACCGCCGGCCGCCCGCCGCACCCAGCCCGTCCGGTCGACACGGACCCCGGCACCCGTTCTGGGAGGGCCGGGGACGGACGCGCCGGGGACGTTCGCAAGATGAGCTTGCTTCGTGCTGGTTAGACTTTCCCCATGGCTCGTCGCCGCCGTGCCGTGAGGGCCGTCACCGCCACCCTCGTCGCCGGCATCCTGGCAGCCGCCTGCGGGTCCCCCGCGAGCACCGGGCCCACCTCGACCGGGCCCGCCGGCAACGCCGGCTCCGCCAGGGTGAGCGGGACCGCGGACGTCGCCTACGCGGGATCGCTGCAGCTCCTGAACGACACCGTCCTCGGCCCGGCCTTCGCCAAGTCGACCGGGGCCGCCTATGAAGGCCGTGGCGCCGGGGCGCTCGGCCTGTCGAAGGAGATCGCCTCCGGCGAGATCACCCCCAACGTGTTCGAGAGCATCGGGTCGGCGCCGATCACCGCCCTCGAGCCCCGGTTCACGACCTGGTACGTCCAGGTGGCCGCCAGCCCTCTCGTCGTCGCCTACAACCCCGACAGTCCCGACGGTCCCGAGCTGAGCCGGATCGCCAAGGGCGCCCGCCCGCTCTCCGACCTGTTCACCCTGATGGCCAGCCCCGGGTTCCTTCTGGGTCGGACCGACCCCAGCACCGACCCGCAGGGTCAGGCCTTCTACGAGATGGTGGAGCTGGCCCAGACCGTCCTCCACCTGCCGCCGGGAACGGCGGGCAAGGTCCTCGGGCCGCCGTCCAACCCGGCTCAGATCTTCGCTGAGACCGCGCTCGAATCGCGCCTCGAGGCCGGCCAGCTGGATGCCGCCAGCGCGTTCCTGTCGCAGGCCGTCCAGCTCCACCTGCACTACATCGCCCTGCCGGCCACCATCGACTTCGGCGATCCGTCGCTGGCCGGGGCCTACGCCAAGGCGCACGTGGCCCTGGCCGGTGGCCAGACGGTCCACGGGGTGCCCCTGGTCGTCGACGTGACGACCCTCGGCCGCACCGACCCGGCGGCCGCGGCCGCCTTCGTCGCCGGGCTGCTGTCACCCTCCGGGCGTGCCGCCTTCCGCTCCGCCGGCTACCAGCTGCTGCCTCCGGCCGTCCTCGGGCAGGTCTCCGCCGTCCCCGCCGTGGTGCGCCGTGCCCTCGAGGGTTGAGCCGGGTGCCCCGGTCCGCCGGGGCGCGCCGGCGCCGCCGTTGCCGGGGGGAGGGTGGCCCGGGGCCCGAGGAGCGAGGAACGGGGTGCGTCGGGTGTCGGCCGTCGCGTCCCTCTCGGTGGGGGTGGTGGTGTGGGTCGCCCTGCTCGGGCCGGTCATCGCCCTCGGGGCCCATCTCTCCTACGGCGCCACCCGCTCCTCCCTCGCCGCTCCCGGCGCGCTCACCCCGCTGGTGGTCTCGCTCGAGTCGGCTGCGATCAGCCTGGCCGTCCTGGTGATCGGGTGCAGCCCGCTCGCCTACCTGCTCGCCCACGACCGCCTCCCGTTCGCCCGGTTGTGGGAGGCAGGCCTGCTGGTGGCGCTGATGATGCCGCCGCTGGTGATCGGCCTGCTCCTGGTGTTCATGGTCGGACCCCTCACCCCCATCGGACGGGGACTCCCCGACCTCCATCTCGACGCCACCAACACCTTGTTCGCCCTGGTGATCGCCCAGGTCTACGAGGCCGCCCCGTACTACGTCCTAGGAGCCCAGAGCGCGTTCTCCACCGTGGACCCGCGCCTCGAGCAGCAGGCCGGGATGCTCGGCGACCCGCCCCGCCGCGTGCTGCGCCGGGTGACCCTGCCCGTCGCTGCGCCCGGCCTGGCGATGGCGCTCGCCGTCGGGTGGGCCCGGGCCATCGGAGCGTTCGGGGCCGTGCTCATCGTCGCCTACCACCCTCAGGGGCTCCCCTTGCAGATCTGGACGACGCTGGAGGAGCGCGGACTGGCCGCGGCCCTGCCCTTCGCCCTGCTGCTGCTGCTCGTCGCCCTCCCGCTCCCCCTCGCCGCCTACGCGTGGAGCGCCCGTGCTCGCGTTCGACGTTGAGGTCCGCCGCCGCCGGTTCACGGTGGCGGTCGCCCTCGAGGTGGCGGACGGTGAGCGGATCGCGCTCTTCGGGCCGTCCGGTTCGGGGAAGACCACCGTCCTGGAGGCGGTCGCCGGCCTCCAGCCCCTCGACCGCGGTCACGTCACCCTGGGCGGTCGACTGCTCACCCGGTCGGGAGCGGGCCGGACGGTGCACGTCCCCCTGTGGGAGCGCGGCATCGTGCTGCTCCGCCAGGACGCCGCCCTCTTCCCGCATCTCGACGTGCGGGCCAACCTCACCTATGCCGGTGACGGGGACCCCGCACGGTTGGCCCACCTGGTCGACCGGCTCGAGATCGGGGGGCTGCTCAGAGTCCACCCCGGCGAGCTGTCGGGAGGCCAGGCGCAACGGGTCGCCCTCGGTCGGGCGCTGCTCAGCCGGCACGGGGCGTTGCTACTCGACGAGCCCTACGTCGGCCTCGACGGCCGCCTGCGTCCCGCGCTGACCGCACTGGTGCGCGCCGAGCTCGCCGCCCGTTCGATCCCCGGGATCCTCGTCGCCCACGAGCTCACCGAGGCCCAGTCCTTCGCCGACCGCCTGGGGATCGTCGATCGGGGCCGACTACTGCAGGTGGCCTCGCCCCACGAGGTGGTCCGGCATCCGGCGACCCGACGGGTGGCGGAGCTGGTGGGGTACCTCGGGTTCGTCCGCTCGGGGGATCGGGTCGTCGCCGTGCACCCGGAGCGGGTCCGCCCCGGGTCGTGGCCCGACCTCGGCGTGGTCCTGGCCGGCCGGACGGTCGGGCTGCGACCGGCCGGCGCCGGCTACGAGGTGACGCTCGACGTCGACGGTGCCCCGGTCGTCTACCGGGTGGACGAAGCCCCGCCGACGGCCGGCGCCCCGTGCGAGGTCACCGCGCTCGACCCGCCCCGGTTCCCCGCCTCCTCCGGCGATCCGAACGCTTCCGGGGAGCCCCCGGTGGACCTCCGTCCGATCGCGCCCGGTGCCCGATGACCGGCACGGGCGCGCCGGCAAGCAGCGGCCCCACCGATCCCGGGCGCGCCGGCGCCCGGCTCCGCCTGGCCCGCCTGGCCCGTGGCCTCTCCCAGGCGGAGCTGGCCCAGATGGCCGGCATCACCCGCCAGGCGGTCACCGGGATCGAGGCGGGACGTTGGGACCCGTCCCTCCGGGTCGCCCTCGCGCTCTCCCGGGGCCTCTCCGTCGAGGTGGAGGACCTCTTCGGCACACCGCCCGAGCTCCCTCCGGTCGAGGCCAGGACGGTCACCAGGGCGACCGGGACCGGCGTCCCGGTCGCCCTGGCCGCCGTCGGGGACACGCCGGTCGCCCTCCCGTTGGTGGGCGACCGCGCCCTGCGCCCCGGGTTCGGCAACGCCTCGGGGGCCACCCTCCCGGGGGCGGTGCCGGGTCGGGTCACGGTGCGGCGCACCGGATCCGCGTGGAGGTCCGTGGTGGTGGCCGGCTGCGACCCGGCCCTCCCGCTGCTGGCGGAGCCGTTGGCCCGCCTGTCGCCCCCCCTCGGGCTGTCGTGGTGGCCGTGCTCGACGCGGCAGGCACTCGAGCTGGCTGCCGCCGGGCTGGTGCACGTCGCCGGGATCCATCTCCCCGACTTCGACCCGGGAGCGGACGCCCTCGTGGGCCGGCACCTCGGGGACCGGGGGGCCGAGGTGGTCGGCTTCGCCGCCTGGCAGGAGGGCCTCGTCTGGGACCGGGCCCTCGGCACAGAGCTGGACCTCGCCACCGCCAACGACCGCGGCCTGCGGCTGGTCAACCGGGAGCCCGGTTCCGAGGCGCGCTCGCTCCTCGAATCCGAGGCCGCCCGGTGCGGGGTGCCACTGGGCGACATGCCCGGCTCGGAGGCGGCGGTGACCGCCCACCTCCTCGTGACCTCGGCGGTCGCCTCGGGGCTGGGCGGGATCGGGGTCTCGACCGAGCCGTGTGCCGTCACCCACGGGCTCGGCTTCACACCACTGGCGTCCGAGCGATCCCATCTGGTGATTCCTGCACCGCTCCTGGCGACCCCGGAGATCCAGGGGTTGCTCCGCGTCCTGGCCGGCGCCGACCTGCGTGGCCAGCTGGCCGGTCTGCCGGGCTACGACGCGCGCCCGTGCGGGGATGCGATCCTCACCGTGACCGCGGGGACCCGCCCTACCGCGGCGACGGCCCGCGCCCCGGACGGGGTGCCGCGGCCGCGCGCGGGCCGGCCGGCGGCGGGGTCGGAGCCGTGACGGGTGGATCGCCGGTCGCGCCGGTCCCCTCACCCACGCCGGCAACGGCGCTCAGGCCCAGCCGCTGCAGATCGCCGGGGCTGTCGGCGTCGGCGAACGCCCGGGCCTCGGCCACCGACCCCCACGATCCTTCGTCGACCAGGGAGACCGATCCCGACCGGTAGAGGGGGCGGAACGAGCGGTCGCCTCGTGCGACCAGGTCGCGCATCCGTTCGACGTCACCGGCGCTCCACCGGGCGCACAGCGGCTGGGCCCGCCCGTCGACCACCGGGACCACCGAGCCACCCCCTGGCCTGGACGCCAGCCATGCCAGCAGGGCCCGGGTCACGAACGGCAGGTCGCAGGCCAGCACGATCACCGCGGTCGGGGCACCGGCCGACCGGCACGCCTCCCAGCCGGCCACCACCGCCGAGACGGGACCCAGACCCGGCGACGCCTCCTCTGCGGTCGGCAGCCCGGAGTAGCCGGGGCCGACCTCGAAGGTCGGGTCGGTCACCGATCCGAGGAGCATGCCCAGCGTGCGGGACACCGGCTCGTCGAGGTGGACCAGCGTGCCCTTGGCGAAGCCCATCCTCCGGCTGGCTCCCCCGGTGAGGAGCAGGCCCGCCGTCGGCGCCGCGCCGACACCGTGCTCGTGGGCCACCGGGCCCCTCAGGCGTTGACCGGCAGCGCGGTGCCCGTTCCCCGGCGGCGGAGCGCGACCAGGTCCCGACGCTCCGGGGGAAGGGCCTCTCCTTCACGCCCTTCGACGACGAACCCGGCATCCGCGATCAACTGGAGGTCGGCCTCTCCGGGCTGGCCCTCGGTGGTCAGGTAGTCCCCGAGAAAGATCGAGTTCGCCAGGTGGAGCCCGAGGGCCTGGAGGCTGCGGAGGTGGATCTCCCGACCGCCGGCGATGCGGAGCTCGCGGTCGGGGAGCACGAACCGGAACAGCGCAAGGATCCGGAGGCATCGCTGGGGCGTCAGCTGCCACTCGCCGGCGAGTGGGGTGCCCTCGACGGGGATGAGGAAGTTGACCGGGACCGAGTCGGGGTCCAGCCCCCGGAGCTCGAACGCGAGGGCCACGATGTCCTCATCGGTCTCGCCCATGCCGAAGATCGCTCCCGAGCACGGCGACAGCCCGGCGCCTTGGGCGACCGCCACCGTGTCGACCCGGTCCGAGTAGCGGTGGGTACTGCAGATGTCCGGGTAGTTCGTCTCGCTGGTGTTGAGATTGTGGTTGTAGGCATGCACGCCGGCGTCGGCCAGACGTTCCGCCCGCTCCGCGCTCAGCAGCCCGAGGCTCGTGCAGACTACGATGTCCGGGTACCGCTCCTTGACCGCCCGGACCGTCTCAGCGATGCGGTGCACGTCGCGGTCGGACGGCCCCCTCCCGCTCGCCACCAGGCAGAGGCGCTTCACCCCGGCGGCGACCGCCCGCTCCGCGGCCGCAACCGCCGTCGCCGCATCGACCCAGTTGTACTTCAGGACATCGGCCTGCGAGCCTTGCCGTTGTGAGCAGTAGGTGCAGTCCTCCGAGCACAGCCCGCTCTTCATGTTGACGATGAGGTTGAGCTTCACCCGGTTCCCGAAGAAGTGCCTCCGCACCCGGCCGGCGGCCGCGACCACCTCGAGCAGCTCGTCGTCGCCGGTCTCGAGCAGTGCCAGCGCCTGCTCCGGAGTCGGTGCCCGGCACGCGAGTGCCCGCCCGACCAGCTCGTCCAACAACGTCGCTACGTCCCCGTCTCTCGTCATGCCCCTCATCATGCCATCCCCCTCCGGTCGCCCCTGTGGGGCACGGTCCCCGCACCCCGCCCGCCCGTTCCGGGTCGCTGCGTTCACCCACGATCGGGTCCGGCGGAGCGGGGTACCTTGACCGCGAACGCGGTCGCGACCAGCACGGACACCGGGCGACGCACGGTGACGTGGATCTCGCGGCGCAAGAGCGCACGAAGGGGCGATCGGGTACCCGTGCAGACCGCCGCCATCTCCAACCACCCGCCGGAGAGCACCGGACCCGTTCCGAACGCCGTACCGGACACGACGATCGCCCCAGGTCCGAACGTGACCGTCACCCCGAGATCACGGTCGTCGGTCACCAGGGTGGCGCTCCCCCGGGCCCTGCGGGCAAGCCGGGAACGCGCCGGAGAGTCGGCGAGGTTCGCCCGCAGGAGCTCCGCCACCATCGATGCCATGCCGGCAGCCTCGCCGCCCGGTTCGACGGCGACCTCCGGCGGGAGGATCACACGTCTCGCCACCACGCCTCGAGCCCGAGGTCGTCAGCGATCACCTGGAGGGCGTTGTAGGCGGGGGCGAAGGTGATGAACCCGTGCGGGTGCTGGGTCGAACCCGCCAGGTACAGTCCCTCGACGGGAGTGCGGTACTGAGCGAGCGCCGGCAGGGGCCGGCGGTCGAGCATGTTGGCCAGTGACACCTCGCCCATCATCCAGTCACCCCGGACCATGTTCGGGAGCTTCCGGGTGATGTCGGCCGGCGTGTACGGGGTCCAATCGAGGATCGTCCCGTCCCCCACGTTGGGGGCGAACCGTCGCCACGCCTCGATGCAGCGCCGGCCGTACCAGTGCCCCATCTCGTCCCACGCGGAGGGACCGCCGTCGCCGACGGCATAGGGGGCGATCTGGCGAAGCAGGCCGGTGAAACCACCTTCCGGTGCATCGCTCGGATCGAACAGCGTGTTGACCGCAGCGTTCGGGCGACAGACCCCAGGGAGCCTGCCCGACCGGACCGCCCGCCAGTCCGCGTCGAGCTCCTCGGTCGACGCGTACCCGAGGTTCACCACCCAGGCGCGATCCACGTCGGGGTCGAAGGCGGCAGCCGCGTACCGAGGTGGTTCCGACATCGCCAGGTGGACGGAGAAGAGGCTCCAGGGCTGGTGGAGGAGGTCGGACTGCACCGCCGAGGTGAGCTCCGCGGGGACCGACCCGTCGGGCAGGAGCCGGAGGAAGGTCTGCTCGACGTCGATGGTGGACACCACCAACCGGCGGGCACTGATCTGGGTGCCGTCGGCGAGGACGACACCCACCGCCCGACCCCCGTCCACCGCGATCCGTGCGACCTCGGCGTCGGAGATGAGCACGCCTCCATGCTGGGCCAGGTCACGCCAGAGCACGTGCGCGAGCCGGTGGGAACCACCGACGCACAGGCGCCAATTGTCGATCTTGCCCACCAGGAGCGGAAAGCTCATGGCCAGCCCGGGCACGTCGTTGGCGTACCCGCACACCGCTCCGTGGAAGGCCAGGTGGGCCTTGACCTTCGGGTGTGTGAAATGCAGGTCGAGGAAGGTGTCGATCGTCTCGCGGCGGAGCTTGACGGAGAGGAACTCGGAGCGCTCCTCGACGCCGAAGACGCTGAGCGCGCGCGTCAGCTCCTTCATGGACATCGGCGGCTGGTACATCAGCGTCCCGAGCAGCAGGTTCACGTACCCGTGCGCCTCCGTGTAGAGGCGCCGGAACGTCTCGGCGTCCTGTTCGGAGAACCGGGCGATCGAGGCGCACGTCTTGTCGAGGTCCGTGTGCACGGTGAGCGCGGTGCCGTCGTCGAAGATCGACGCCATCTGGACCTCCGGACGCACGTACTCGAGCCCGTGGTCGGCCAGATCGAGATCGGCCTGAGGCGGGGCCAGATCGACGAAGGTGTGGTAGTTCGCATGCACATTGTGGAGGAATCCCGGCAGGGTGAGCTCCTCGGTGCAGAGGCCGCCGCCCTCCTCGTGGCGCCGCTCGAGCACCACCACCTCCATGCCGCTCCGAGCCAGGTACGCACCGAGGGCGAGCCCGTTGTGCCCCGACCCGATGACAACGGCATCGCAGGTGTCACGCACGGGCCACTGCCCCCTCGCTCCCGGAGGTCACTGCCGCATAGGGGGGCCGTCCGAGCGGCCAGGTCGTCGACACCGCGTTGGTGTACGCCTCGAGGAGCGACTTCACGTGCTCGGCGTGACGGAGCAGCAGGCGCATGTCCCCGCGGACGGTGATGGCGCCCCGGAGCGCGGCGTCGACCGGATCGACGAGACCTGCCGCTATCTCGTCGAAGACCGTCGCCGGACCGAGGAAGCGGTAGTCGATGCGGCCTTCGACGTGCGCCTTCTCGCTCTCGCCCGGTTGGAGCTCTCGGTACCACAGGCACGAACCGTCCGCGATCTCCATGAGGAACCGTCGCGCCCCCTCCCCGACGTATGGAGACCGTCCGTCGGCGACGATCTCCACGGCAACCACGAACCGCCCTTCAGGGAGGGAGCGCAACTGCGACACCCCGACGTTGATGGCGGAACGAACCGCGTCGTACCACTCGGTGGTGTAGATGTCAGGCATTGCCCCTCCCGTCTCTCGGGCGCCCGCTCGAGGGGCGCCACGTCTCTCGACCGGCTCCCCGGGTCCGGGGACGCCGTCGACCGCCTCGGGTTGCCCGCGCACGACCGAGGTTCGGCATGTCAGTACCCCCGGTCTGCGCGGGCCGGCGAGGGCAGCTCGAGGTCCTCGGCGATCGCCTTGAACGCGTTGTACCCGCATGCGGCGTGCACACCGCCCCCCGGGTACGCCGACGGCCCGCACAGGTAGAGACCGTCGACCTCGGTGCGGTAGTTGGCGGCCTCCGGGAACGGCCGGTTCACGCCGACCTGGTCGAGGGAGAACTCGCCGTTGGAGAAGTCGCCTTCGCGCATCAGGTTCTTTCGCTCCATCTGGTCCGGTGTGTACAGGCGATGGGCGACCACGTTGTCCATGGTCATGTTCGGGGCGACCCGGTTCCATGCGGCAAGCAACCGGTCGTCGTGGGTCGCCCGGACGTCGGCCCACTCCGCCGCGGAGAGCTCACTGGCCTTCGGGAGGAAGAACCAGCCGGTTGCCGCGTGGTGTCCCGGCGGCGCCTGAGAGCGGTCCCACAGGCTGTTCACCCACGTCCCTGCGGCGGCCCGCTCCGGCAATCGGCCGCCATACGCGTCTCGGACGTAGCGAAGCACGTCGGCGGCGTCCTCGAAGCCCACGACCGTGTAGAAGCACCGATCGATGTCCGGGTCGATGGTGGCCGCCCGGTACGCGGGTGCATCCCGCAGGCACCAGGCCGTCGTGCCGAGCACGTGGCTCGGTCCATAGCGGAACGCCTCCGACCGCTGGATCCAGTGGTCGGAGAGGTGGTCCGGCCCCACCAGCTCCAGGAGGGTCTGGCGCAGGTCGGCGTTGGAGGCCACCAGCCGCTCGGCGCGGTACTCGGTCCCCCGGGCACGCACGCCGACGGCGCGACCCCCTTCGACCGTGATCGAGTCGACGGAGGTGTTCTCCAACAGGTCGACGCCCTCCCGGTAACACGCCTGCGTCATCGCTTTGGCCAGGGTGTGGGTCCCGCCGAGGCAGAGCTTCCAATTGGCCATCGTCCACATCACGAACGTCACGAACATGCCGCCGAGGCCGGCTTCCTCCAGGGGTGCCCCCCACTCCACCGACGCCCGGTACAGCAGGGCGCGCAGCTCCGACGTCTCGAAGAGCTCGTCGATGACGGCCCGCGGGGTCTTCGTCACGAAGTTGGCCGAGACACCGAGATCGCCGAACGCGGCCTCGAGCAGCTCGCCCTGCGCTTCGAGGGTCTGCGCCACGGGCAGGCTGTAGAGGTTGGCGGCGACCAGACCTTCGAGGCTGGCTGCGCGTCGCTTCATCTCCACGTACCGGTCGGCATCGGTCGCCGAGTACCGGGCGATGCTCGCCCTCGTCCGCTCGAGCAGGTCGGGACGGTGCAGGATGATCGGTGGACGGTCATCGGGGAAGACGATCCCGGCCTGGGCCTCCGGGGTCACGGTCCGCAGTCCCAGATCCTCGAGCCCGAAGTCGGCGATCATCGGCATGACGTCGAAGAACTCCATGTACTGCGCGTGCAGGTTGTGCCGGAAGCCCGCCCGCACGGGTTCCTCGGTGTTCACGCCGCCACCCTCTTCGTGCCGGCGTTCGACGACGAGCGTGGACAGGCCGGCGCGCTGCAGGTAGGCAGCCAGGCACAGTCCGTTGTGGCCGGCTCCGATCACGATGGCGTCGTAGGTGTGTCGCTGCATCGTCAATCCTTCTCGGGGCCGGCCGCGGTGTCGGCGCCCTGCGATGCGGGGGAGACCACCTTTGCCTCCCGTCTCGGCCGTTCGGGCCGGGGTGCCCGGGGCGGGGCCGGTGCGCGTGGCGGGGTGGGTAGCCGGGGCGGGAGGACGGCCCTGGGCGTGTGCCGCGATGCAGCCGTCCCGTCGGTCTGGGCCGTCCCGTCGGTCTGGGCCGTCCCGTCGGTCTGGGCCGTCCCGTCGGTCTGGGCCGTCCCGTCGGTCTGGGCCGTCCCGTCGGTCTGGGCCGGAGAACGGAGCGAGT
>JAJYYG010000147.1:0-93243 GCA_021801235.1 Actinomycetes bacterium | reverse complement strand
GCCGTCCCGTCGGTCTGGGCCGTCCCGTCGGTCTGGGCCGTCCCGTCGGTCTGGGCCGTCCCGTCGGTCTGGGCCGTCCCGTCGGTCTGGGCCGTCCCGTCGGTCTGGGCCGGAGAACGGAGCGAGTCCCGGACCAGGCGAGACGGCCCCCCGAGGCGCTCCCCACTGTGGTCGCTGCCCGGGACGTCTGGGCGGTGGAGGATCCACGACAGTCCCAGGTGGATCATGGTCGGTCGGAGTGCGAGCTTCAGGATGCTGCCGATGTCGCGCGGGCCGACCCGGACCGTCGTCTCCCACGTGATCGGGGCATGGGTCACACCCTTGAGCAGGATGCCGTTTCCGTCGCGCTCCACCGTGAACTCCCGGAGGTCCATGTCCAGCTCCCGACGACCGAGCCCCTTCGAACGGATCTTCATGACAGGTACTGCTCCTGGTAGCGGCGGACGAAGGAGGGGGCCTGCCACCACGGTGCGACCCCCATGTCCTCGACGACCGATCCCGCCGCGATGTAGCCCGGTCCCCCGATCACGAGCCCGCCCGGGTAGGAGGAGGCGCCGCACAGGTACAGGCCGGCGATCGGAGAGCGACCGGCGACGCACGATGCGCTGGGTCGGAACGCACCCATCTGCAGCGGGTTGTAGTCGCCGTGCTTGATCGACCCCCGCACCATCGACGCGATCCGGGTCTCGATGTCCACGGGGGTTTCGAGCGAGCGGAGCACGATCTCCGAATCGCCGAGACCGGGCTGGTGGCGCCTCCAGAGTTCGAGGAGCTCGTCGGAGATCTCCGCTCCACGCGTCTCCCATCCGCCCTCGACGTCGTAAGGCGCATGGATCTGCAGGAAGCTCACGTGGTGACCCGAGATCCGGGCCAAGGTGGGGTCGTAGCGCGTCTCGACCGTGGCGTGCCCGCCCAGGCGGTCCCCGAGCTCTCCGGTGGCGACCGCGTCGTAGTGCCCGAGCACATCCTCGGTCGAATCGAAGCCGAGCACGACCATCAACGCGTCGTTCACCCACGGATCGTCCACCTCGAAGCGCGGGTCTGCCGTCGTGGCCAGGGCGAGCGTGCACAACGACCACTTGTCCCACTCCCAGTGCTCCGCCGCCTCGGACATCTCTTCGGGGACCTCGGACCGGTCGATCAGCTTCCCGAAGGTCAGTGGGGGCGCCAGGCTGGACAACACGGCCTTGGCCCCGAGGAACCTGCCGTCGAAGCACTCCACGCCCGTCACCGCCCCCTGCGCCACGACGATGCGGGTGACTTCGGCGTTGTCGAGGACCACCCCTCCTGCCTTGTGGATCTCACGGGACAGCGAACCGGCCAGCTTGTGGGATCCGCCGTAGCACTGCGCCTTGTTCATGGCCCGGTCGATCATCAAGGGGACCATGAACCCGAGGCCGCTCTCCCTGGGGTCGAGGCCCCACATGCACGCGACGTAGAGCATCAGGGCCCGCACCCGGTCGTCCTCGAACGTCTCGTCGATGATCTCGACCGGGGACATCTCGGTAAGGCGGAGCGCCTCACGTCCGACATCCGTGCGCTCCAGGGACTCGATCATGTCGATCGGCGACAGCGCGGGCAGATAGGTCCCCGGCGCCAGCAGATCCTCCACGATCCTCCGCCACGTGCGCATCACCCGACCGAAGGCGGCGGCGTCGGAGGGAGAGGCCTTGGCCAGCGAGTCCTTGGTGTCCTCGATCTGGTGGCACAGCATCAGGCTCGACGCGTCCGAGAACAGCGCCGCGGCCTGAGCGTTCGGCTTCACGAAGTAGAGGCCGTGCGCACGGAGGTCGAAGTCGGACAGCACCGGCAGGTAGTCGGTCATCATGTGGTAGAACGCGTGGGGGTTGGTGTAGTAGCCCGGGAAGAGGGTCTCCTCTGTCGAGAGCCCTCCCCCGATCTCCTGGCGGCGTTCGACCAGCGCCACCCGCAGGCCCGCACGCGCCAGGTACGCGGCGGCGATGAGCCCGTTCGGGCCGCCGCCGATGACCACCACGTCGAACTCCGTCCGCTCCGGGAACTCGTCGAGGATGTGCTCCGCCGGCCGGAGGATGCGGTGCTCGGTCCGGGTCATGACGCCGCCCCCCGCTGCGCCGATGGATCCGGCACGTAGAACGAGGACGGGTACCACCAGCTCCCCGGGTCGGCGATGCCGTCCTCGATCAGCACGTGCATGAGGTTGTAGGGAACGGCCATCAGGCACAGGCCCCCGGGGTGTGAGGTCTGGTTGCAGAGGTAGAGCCCGTCGATGGGCGTTCGATAGCGGCCGAGCTCGGGCAGGGGCCGGTTGCCGAACCACTGGTCTTCGGACTGGCGGATCCCGTACCAGTTGCCGCCCACCAGCCCCGTGTTGCGGAACTCCGAGTCCTGCGGCGTATTGACGAAGACGTCCACGATGTTCTCGCCGGTCATGTTGGGCGCCAGGCGTTCGAGCAGCCCGAGCGCTGCCCTGGTGATCTCCTCCTTCTGGCGGTTCACCCCGTCGGGCCCGTGGACGTCGTACTCCGGCGGCGGCATCTCGAGGTAGATGGGTGACAACACATGGAACCCGTCGACCGAGCGCGTCGAGTCGTAGACGTCATGCGTGCAGATCATCATGGTCAGGTGCTCGGGCTCGAGGGTGGCCGGCCCGGTCCGGGTCGAGTAGGAGTCCCGCGTCTGGATCCGGACCCACTCGAGGGAGTCGGCGGGTGCGACGACGCACGACGGGTACACCTCGTCGGGGAACGCGTCGGCACGCCCGTGGTATCGGGGAAGCTCCCGGCAGATGACCGACATGACGAACAGGCTTCCCCCCTTGAGGGAGATGTCGGAGATCCGCTGGCGGAAGGAAGGGTCGAGGTGGCGTTGACCGATCACGTCCAAGAAGGTGTGCTGGACGTCGATCGCCGAGATGACCGCCTTGTCCGCCCAGATCGTCTTCTCTCCGAAGGCCGCGTCATCCGAGAGCCGGACCCCAACGGCCCGCCCGTCGCGGATGACGATCTCTCCGACCGGCGCATTGGTGATGATGCGCGCCCCGTGCGCCAGTGCGCACCTGACGATGGCGTGGGCGTAGGTGTGCATGCCGCCCCGGGGAGCCCCGGACGCATAGTTGAACAGGAGCGTGCCGCCGAGGGCCTGGAGCATCATGCCGTCCCACGCCGGATGGGCCCCGCAGTACCAGGCCCCGATGGCGCTCAGGACCTTCAACGGCTCCCAGTGGACGAACTCGTCGAGGAAGTCGAGGTAGTTCATGTCGAGGAGCTGGTCGAACCAGAACTGGGGGAGCCGCTCGCGGAACACCTTCCACCACGGCATGTCCGCCGGGTCCATCTCCATCTTCGGGGGAAGCGGTGGGGTCCAAAAGAGGGCGCGCAGCAGGTCGCGCGATCCCTCCTCGCCGAGCTCGTCGAAGATCCGCCCCGTTCCGCCCTGGTCCGCAGGCGAGTAGCGGGCAAGGCTCTCCTCTGCGAGGTCGGGCCGCCACCGTGACCCCATGTTGGCGGCCTGGCCGTCGAGTGTGACGAGGCCCGCCATCGACGGGTAATAGACCATGCGCATGCCGTACTTCCAGAGCTCGAGCTGATCGAATCCCGGCGCGGCACCGCCGTACAGATAGGTGGCATGAGGATCGATGCGGAAGCCGGGACGAACCTCGGTGTTCTCCTGCCCGCCGCCGCACTCGGGGCGGGCCTCGAGGACGCACGTGCTCAGCCCGGACTTGGCCAGGTACGCAGCGATGGTCGATCCGTTGTGCCCACCACCGATCACCACCACGTCAAACCGTTCGTCGTGCACGTGCACCCCCCAACCTGCGAGACAACCACACATCTTCTGTCTTACTGTCTCGCGCCCGTGGGAACCCTACCTGCGCTCATGGAACAGCGCAAGCCATCGTGTGCCACCGAGGAACAGCCCTCAATCCGGGGGCCGCCGGTCGGATCCCCGCATCAGCGGGGACGGTGAACGCCCAGGCAACAGCGCTTGTACTTGCGCCCGCTCCCGCACGGGCAGGCGCCGTTCCGGCCTGCGCTCCGCCACGGGGCTTCGATCGAGTCCTCCTCCGCACGCAGCTCGCCCATCAGGGTCGCCACCGGTCGCAGGCGGCGACCGAGCTGCACCATGCGCTCCATGGTCGGCGCGGCGTGGGTGAAGAAACGCCGGTAGCCCGCGCACAGGTGGTTGTGGCCCGGCTCGCCGTCGGGTGCCTCGGCGAAACGGTCCTTGGGGCACCCACCCCGGCAGACGAACTGTACGGGGCACTCCCGGCATGCCTGCGTCAAGCCCGTGCGCTTCTCAGCACCGAAGGCGACCTGCCCGGGGCTGTCGACGAGGAGGGCCAGTCCCTCGCTCGCCACCGTTCCGAGACGGTGGCCGGGATCGACGAAGTGGTCGCAGGCGAAGACGCTCCCGTCGTGTTCGACCGCGAGGGCCCGACCACAGGTCTCTGCCATCGTGCACAGCGTGGGCCGGTTGCCCGCCCAGACGGCAAGGCACTCGAGGAAGAGCTGCACGCCGATCCGGTCGAGGTCGTGGCGGACCCACTCGTCGTAGACCGTGCAGAGGAACTCGCCCATTGCCTCGGGAGGAACCGAACGATCGGAGACTCGTCCGTCGGCATCGCGCTGCACGACGGGAAGGAACTGGAGCCAGCGGACACCTGCGTCGAGAAAGAACCGGTAGACCTCGAGAGGTCGCGACACGTTGCCCGCATTGAGCGTGCAGAGCACATCGGGATCGATGCCGTGGTCGCGCAGGCGCTGCAGTCCCCGCATGGCCCGGGCGTGGGTGGCACCGCCGTGCCTGTCGAGACGGGCACCATCGTGGACCTCGGCAGGTCCGTCGATGGACAGTCCCACGGCGAAACGATGATCGGCAAGAAACGTGCACCACGCCTCGTCGAGCAACGTCCCGTTGGTCTGCAGGCTGTTGCGGGCCGTCCACCCTTCAGGAAGGAACCGCTGCTGGTGCTCGATCGCCCGACGGTAGAACGCCCGGCCGGCCAACGTCGGCTCGCCGCCGTGCCACACGAAGTGCACGACCGGGCCGGGGCCGGCCTCGATGAAGGACCGTACGTAGTGCTCGAGGGTGGCATCGCTCATCCGGAACCGCTCGTGCGGACGGAAGAGGGTCGTCTTGTCCAGGTAATAGCAGTAGCCACAGTCGAGGTTGCAGATCGGCCCCACCGGCTTCGCCATCACCACGAACGGTTCGGCGGTGCTCACCTCCCGGGGATCCCGTCGAACCGCATCGCGCCCGACCGTGCCGGGCCGGTCCAGGCATGGCCGAGGCGGGTCTCGGTCGTCACGAGGCCCCCGACGCTCGGGCGTGTGGACCCTGGCCGGCTCGGTGGCCCCCCGACCGGAACGACGCCATCAGCGCCGCGAGCTGCGAGTCCCCGATCGGGTACCCGGCGGGATAGCTCCGCCGCACCGAGCTCCCCAGCTGCGGGCTGTCTGTCGGGGCGCATCGCCCCGTCGCTCCGTCCAGGACCCGGAGCACCAAGGTGACGAACGCCCGCTCCGCCGCGCACTCCTCCTCGAGCAACGGGGCCGCCAACGAGACCGCACGTGCCATCGACTCCTGGTGGGCGCGCCACAGCGCAGCCTGCTGCTCGGGGGGCGGTGCGTCGGCATACCGCCGCCACGCAGCGCCCGCCGTCGGCGGACCGGCGCCTGCGGCGGCGACGTCGAGCACAAGGAGACCGTTCACCGCCGCCCACCACGCCGAGCCTCCCGTGTCGGCGACGCGCCCGCTGTCGACCTCCCACGCGAGGAAGTCCACCATCGCCCTACCCAGGCCGACGCCGGTCCTCCCCGTGCCGGGATGGGCGTGGAAGAACCGGTCGAACAACGCCACCCGCTCCACCGCGGGCATCCGCAGCGCAGTTTCGAGCACCGTGCCGTCCGAGGCGTCGCGGACGCTCACCACTCATCCACCAGGTAGAGCATCCCGTTGGGATCCGACGCGGCCAGGACGCCGGTGACGAACCGCCTGCCGTCCGGCGCGCCCGGGCCGGGGACGAAGCCCCCGAGCGCGAGGGATGGCGCCCACACGGACACCATGGCGCGATCCAGCAGCTCCCACAGCACGTCGACCGGTTCGCCGGTGTCCGGGTCGGCTGGCACGACGTGCATGTTCGGGACCGGAATTCCCACCGCCTCGTCCAGGTGCCAACTCGGGTGCGATGCCAGCACCGGCCCGGCCTCGGCCGTCCCGAACATGGTCAGGACGTCGGCGCCGGTCGCCCCGGCGAGCGCCCGGCATTCGTCGGGCTCGAACGGACCGTCCACCGTGGCGAGGACCCGTTGCCCCGTCCCGGTCTGACGGCGACGCTTGCGGCCCCCGCCCGACCAGCTCGCCCGGGCGTTCCCGAGGCCTACCGACGTCCAGGCCGGTTGGTGGCGCTCGAATGCCTCCTCCGCCTCTGGGCCGGCGTGCGCGACGACCACCGTCGCCCCGGCCAGGAGGGCACACACCACGGTGCACAACCCGTCCCACGAGCACGGCGACGCCACGCTCAACCACGAGGAGCCCGCTGCGGGATCGAAGAAGGCCCGGAGTGCCAGCGCACCGGCCAGCAGCGACCGCTGCGAATGCCACACCGGTCCCGATCCACCGGCCAGGCAGACCGATGGTGCGGTAAGGCTCTCGCCGGTTCGCCCCGGCTCCCGGTCGTCGACGGTCCGCCCCGGCTCGCGGTCGTCGACGGTGATGGGCCGGAACCCGGCACCAGCCAAGGCCGCCACGCCCTCCGCGTCCCCGAGTGCCGGCACCCCCGGTGTGGCCGCGAGCAGATCGGCGACCGCCTTCGAACCCGGGTCGACGAGGAGGACCTTCCGGCGCGACGCCAGGGCACCGAGGACCGACACGACCCCGTCCGCGCTCGGCCCGGCGCAGACGGCGACGGTCTCCGAGCCGGTACCCTCCGGTCCCAGGGCGCCAGCCACCGCCGCCACGCCAGCCGCCAGCCCGTCGGCGGTGATCGTCCGGTCGTCGCAGACCACCGCGGGACGGGACGGCGCCCGCTCGGCCTGGCGGTCGACCAACAGACGTGCGAGCGGGAGCGGCGGGGTGCCCAGCACCCGTGGAACCCCGTCGGGCCAGTACCACGACGGCGTGGTCGCGATCGTCTTGGGCATCTAGAGCGCCAGCCCCGGAGCGGACCCGAGCGGCCAGGCGGCCACCAGCGCACCGGCGAGTGCCACCCCGAGCTCGACCCGCAGGAGCACATCCATGACCCGGATCGCGCGGAGCCGGAGGCGCCGCAGCTCGTCGCTGTCTTCGTCCGGGCGGCGGCGGGCATGCGATCTCGGGTGGACGAGGAGGCCCATGGCCGCCACCAGAGCGACCAGCACCGCCCAGATCGCCGCCAGGCCGGCGCTCCGCCACGCCGCGAACGCCCCACCACCGGCGACACCGGAGACGGGGGACGTCGGTCCCCCGACCACCTGCCATGCGACGGCGGTGGCGGCGATGAGGCCGAGCGACCCGAGGGCCAACCACCGGTAGCGCCGGCCCATCGCGTTGCACAACACCCCGGTCTGCGCCGGCGGCACGTGGCGCTGCAGCGGGCGCCAGACAAGCTCCATGAAGAGGGCCCCGCCCACGTAGACCGCCCACTCCACCGTGAAGAGGTATCCGAGCGCGGTGCGGATCACAGGATTCCCTTCCCGTAGGCGAGGGATGCCCCGAGCAGCACCACCACCAGCGCGACGGCCAGGTCGACCCGGGTGAGCCTTGAGATCCAGGTCGCCGCCCGCTGCATGGACTCGAGATGGTCGGCGACCCGGGCGCCACCACCTTGCGCCTTGGCCCGGGCGACCAGACGGGGCCGGAACACGAACGTGATGAGCGCGCCGTTGGCGACAAGGACCGCCCACAGCAGCATCATGGCCAGCAACGTCCGCCCCTCGCTGGTCGAGAGCATGCCGCCGTGGGTGACCAGATGCTGGTCCGACAGGGAGAAGAAGAGCAGCATCCCGCTCACGGGGAACAACGCCAGGGAGCCCCAGACCAGCACGAGAAAGCGATCCGCGGACCGCTGACCGAGAATCTGCGCCTGGGCCGGCGGCACGAACCGCTGGGCCGGACCGAGGACGAACTCCATGGCCACCGAGCCCCCGACGTACACCGCCACCGCCAGCAGGTGGAGGTAGGAGGCGAGCACCTGCACCCAGGTCGCGGTCACGCCGGGCCCTCCTCCCGGCCGGCGGCCGGTCCGACCGTCGGGTCGGCCTCGCCCGGGTGCCAGGTGGCGAAGTGGTCGACGATCTCCGGGGTGAGCGCGACGGGCTCACCGGCACCGGCATAGAACTCCCGGTAGAAGGCGGTGTCGACATGGTGGGCCTGCACGGACAGCTTTGCCCGGACGGGGCTCACAGAGGCCGGGCAGCAACCGTACTTGGCGACGATGTACTCGACGGTGGCGATCGCCGCCTCCTCGGCCCAGTCCGAGAGGTGGGCACGCGGATCCTCGAGCACCTCTTCGACCAGCCCCGGGCGCCAGGGCGCGCCCCTGTCCGGCGATGCGCCCGGCTCGTCCGCCAGCACCCCGCCAGAGTCGGTGCGCAGCCGCCGTACATGGCGGACCGCCGACGCCGCGTCCGGGAACCGGGGGGAAGGCACGACCACCGGCTCCATGACTCCCGGAAGGCCGAGGCACGTGGCGGTGGCCGACGGGTTGGACGCCGGATCCCGCTCCTTGAACACGAACCCGAGCCCGGCGGAGACCTCCGGGTAGGCGCCCAGGACGAAGTCGTCTGCGTAGGAGCCGGTCGTCCACGCGCCCAGGCCCAGCGCTTCGCACGCCAGCCGGAGGTTCTGTACGACGCAGCCGGCCTGGCCGGCGTGGAGCATCAGAGCCAGCTCGTCGAAGGCGGGGATGGGGAACCCCACCTCCAGGAACCCGGGACGGATCCAGTCCTTGCACCCGGCCGGATCCCCCGAATCGGGGTCCTGCAGGTAGAAGCCCGACCACTCGTAGGAGACGAGCAGCTGGTTGAACCACTCGAGCCCGACGTCCCCCACCGGAAGAAACCACGTGCTGCCGGGACGGTTGAGGTTGTACTGGCCTGGCCCCATCGGGCGGACGTTGTGGGTGCCCTCGGGGCCTCCCGGCCAGGCGATGTCGGGCCGGTGGTCGAGCACCCGCACCCGGCCGTCCCGGTACCAAGAGAGAACCTTCCCGTAGTCCTCGGGCCCACCGATCTCGACGGGAAGGGCAGGCGAAGGCGACGGCCGGTACCGGAAGACGCCATCGTCGTTGACGACGAAGAGGTCGACACCGAGGTCGCCCGAGGAGGAGGGCACGGTCCGGCCCCTGCGATGGAGCATGCCGGCAAGCGCCCCCTGCACCGGGATGTCCGCCAACGCGAGACCGTTCGGGCCCAGAGCGGCCCAGCAGAGGAGCGCTTCTTCCACCTCCGAGAGCGGCACCGGCACCGCAGACGACGCGAAGTGGAAGGGTCCCTCGGGCTGGACGACGGTGTGGCCGCTCGACCACGAGAACAGCTCTGCCTCGCCGGTCTCCGACCGGTACCCGAGCCCCATTCGCCGAGTCCGGACGCTTGCCAGCAGCGAGAACAGCGAACGGGACCCTTCGAAGGCCTCGGCGACGAGCGCCAGCTCGTCGTGGCCGACCGTTCCTCTCTGGCCGTGGTCGCCATCCGCACCGGCGAGCACCGCCTGATCGGCTTCCGCGTGCCGTCGCGAGATCCTCATCGCCCGTCCCTCCTGGCCGGTCCGGGGGGAGCCACGGTCGGAGACTCCGCCGCACGTGCGACGTCGACGAACACCGCTCGGTCGGCCGGCACCGGCTGCCACCCGAAAGGAAGGTAACGCAGATGCCCGTACTTGCCGACCAGGTGCAGCCACTTGACCATCCCCGGCTCGACCTCGTTGGCTCCCTCCCAGCGCAGGAACATGTGGGGCTCGAAGCCGTTGTACACGATGATCTGGCCCGGGCGGACCCGGGGCGTCACTCTCGCCATGGCCTCGAAGGCGCCGTGGTCGTTGGCCACCCGGACCTGATCGCCGTCGACCACGCCCCGGGCCGCGGCGTCGGACTCGCTCAGCACGACCAGCGGCCGGCCGCGATGGGTGCCGAGGAGCGGCCGGTTCCCCATGCCGATCGAGTGGATCGTCCACCGGGCGTGCCCGCTGGTGAGGGCGAGCGGCCAGTCGCCGCCCATCTTGGGGGGCTCCTTGTGGACGGGCAGCTGCTCGCCGGCATCGAGGAACCAGGGATGGTCGATGTAGAACTGCGCCCGGCGGGTGAGCGTCGGAAAGGGCAGGTTCTGCTCGACGTGCCACCGGAAGGCTGTCATCACCTCGTCGGCCCGGACGTCCGTCGCCACCGCCAGCCCGGGTGCGAACCCGCCGAGCCCGGTGAACCGGATGCTCCCGTCCCGCCGGAGCGTCTCGATGGTGCTGCCCACCGGCAGCGTACCGGCGTCAGCCGAGTCCCGGACCCACTCGTCGAGCACGTCCTCCTCGTCGGTGAAGTCGCCGCCGAGCACGAAATCGTCGCCGATCCGGTCGACGTGGCGGGTCTGGCGGCGGGCGTCCACGTACTCGTGCATCCCCCGGGCGGCCGCCCGCTCGGCGATCGTCCTGGCCAGCGCGGCGAAGATGTCCCATTCCGTGCGCGACTCCCCCTTCGGCGCCGTCGCCGCGTCGGAGAACGACAGACGCAGCATGTGGGTGATCGGGTACTGCACGTTCACCCGCTCGTACTGCATCGCCGCCGGCAGCACGATGTCGGCGTGCAACGCGGTGGCCGACATCCGGAAGTCGACCACCACGATCTTGTCCAGCTTGGGCCAGAGGTTGTCGAGGAGCTTCGCACGCCCACCCCGGGCCCGCCGCAAGGGGTTGGTGCCCACCGAGAAGAAGACCCGCGGCGGGCTCGACGCACCCGGGCGGGCCACCCCACCCCACCAACCCCGGCGCACGGCGTCGCTCAGGTAGTCGTCGAAGCCCCTGGACATGGTCGGATCCGACCACTCCTGACGGTTCCATGTCTCCCGGTAGCCGGCATGGTGGTAGTTGAAGAACACCGGCGGCGCCGTGGTGCCCGAGGCCGTCGCCAGCGACAGGAGCTGGATCCCGATCATCTCGGCGGTGGCGTCGGGGTCGCGCTCCCGCATGGCCTGCACGGCCAGGTCGATCCCGTCGAGCACCCGGGCCGTCTCCTCGACGCCCTTCTTCGTCTTCATCGAGAACAGGAAGTACCCGTCGAGGCCGCCGAGGGCGAGCCCCTGGATCCCCGTGCCCGGCTTTCCCCAGTTGCCGGTCAACGCCAGCAGGAGGCACATCGAGCGTTCCATCAGGTCGCCGTGGAAGTACTTCGGCCCGTTGAAGCCCTCGAGGATCTTGCACCGCTTGCCGGCCACCATGCGGGCGAGCCGCTCGATGGTCGATGCCGGGACGCCGCACACCGCGGCCGCATCGTCCGGTGCGTACCCTTCGAGGTTGGCCCGGACGAGATCCATGACAGGTGTCACCTCGACCGTGGATCCGTCGGCCAGCTCGACGGACCAACGTCCCGAGAGCACCGGCCGTAGCTCCCCGAGGGCAAGGCTCCCCCGTGGAGCGGCGCGCAACCCCGTCACCTCGTCCCAGAGGTGGAACACCTCCTCGTCGCCGCCGCGCTCGACGTCGCGTGCTCGCAGGTAGCGCCCGGTGTCGGTGCGTACCAGGAGCGGAAGATCGGTCTGGGTGCAGACGAAGGGACGATCCCAGAGGTCCTCGTCGAGGAGGACCTTGCACACGGCGAGCGCCAGGGCGGCGTCCGTCCCGGGCCGCACCGGGACGAACAGGTCGGACCCCACCGCGGACGCGTTGTAGTCGGGTGCGATTGCCACCACGCGTGCCCCCCGGTAGCGCGCCTCGGAGATGAAGTGGAAGTACGGGATCGAGGTGTAGGCAGGGTTGGCGTGCCAGAGCAGGAGGACGTCGGCCAGAAAGGTGTCGTCGACGGTGCTGGCGCAGGAGAACGTCCCGAACGTCAGGTGCTGGCCGACGGGTAGGTCGTTCACCAGACCCTGGGCGTCGAGGGTCACCGCCCCCAGCAACGCGGCCAGGCGGAGGAACGGGGCCTGCGCCAGAAGCCCACCCTCGACGCTCTCCTCGAAAACGACGGACTCGGGCCCGTCCTCCTCGATGGCATCGAGGATCGAGTCGGCGATCTCGGCGAGCGCCTCGTCCCACGAGATCTGCTCCCAGCGTCCGCCACCGCGGTCGCCGACCCGGCGGAGCGGGTGGACGACGCGGTCGTCGCTCGAGAGCTGGACGCTCCATGCGCTTCCCTTCTGACACCCGAGCGGGTTCAGGTCGGGGACGCCGCCGGACACCGGGTCGATCGTGCCGCCCTGCTCCTCGAACGCCACCACGCCGTCACGGGTGAACACGCGATAGGGGCACCCGGCCAGGCAGTTCAGGCAGTGCGTGCCCCAGGTCACACGATCCCAGCTCCATCGGCACCGGTAGCCGTCCTCGGTCCGGTCCGATCCACCGCCCGGCAGGGGCCCGGCGGTGGTGGGTGCCGGCTCAGCCACCGAGGAGGCCGGCCACGTACCCGTGGTCGTCGGCGACGAACGCACCCAGGAGACCAGCCATTCCCGCGAACGGCTGGGCCGCCCCCGCGGCCCGGGCCGCGGCCACCACCTCGGCGGCACGGCCCAGCACGTGACCCGAGAGAAAGTCGCGCTGGGCCCGCCGGAAGGAGGTGGCCAGGCGCGGCGAGGAGCTCGCCGCTTCCTTGAAGCAGAGATACTGGAGAAAGTCGAGCTCGGTCGCCAGGTGGTCCGGCGGGTGCGGGGCCTCCTCGCTCGCCGCCAGACCGAAGTACTCGTAGTCGCGCCGCACCGATGCCACCTCCGCCTCGCGTGCCTCCCCGGTGCCGGCAAGCAGCCGTCCACCTCCGAAGACGTGGTCGAACTCCGCCGCGTACTCCCCTTCGGACATGCCCGCCGCGAGCAGGACCTCACCACCGGCCAGGGCGAAGGGCAGCAACAGCGCCGCCTCGGTCAGCTCCTTGGTCCAGATCCCCTCGCGGGACTTCTCGAAGCTGGTCGCGTCCCCCGAGGCGAAGAACGCACCCAGCACCTGATAGACGGCGCTACGTGCCGTGGTCTCGTTCTCCTCCACCTCGAGGACCCCGGTCGGCTCGGCCGTCAGCTCCAGGCCCTGCAGTGAGTAGGTGAACATTCCGTCACGTCCTTTCGTACCGGAACCGGGGGCGGGACACCGCCCGACCGGAGCTCATGAGGCGGCCGTGGAACCTGACGTCCGGCCCAACCTCACCGGCACCCGGTCCGGGGTCCGGTCCAGCGTCGCCGGATCAGTCGTGTACCTTCCGAACAGGTCGGTCCACCGGTAGACGATCAGCGTCTCGAGGAGCTCCGACTGGCCCCCGGCTCGCACGCGTGCGAGCTCGCCCTGCAAGGTGGCGAGGGCGGCATGCACCTTGGGACCGAAGAGCGACTCGAGGTACTCGGGTGGGATGCGCGGCGTCTCCTCGTCGATCGAGAAGTCCTCGTGAAGGCGACTCGGAGCGAGGGGCGGCACGTAGAAGACGTTGGGCCCGGTGCCGAACTCCGGATGCAGGGGGAGCGCCACCTCCCAGTCGTGGACGAGCTTGTGGATCGGGCTCTCCGCGTCCTCGGCCGAACCGACGAAGACGAGGCGTCCCGGGCACTGGCGCGCGCAGGCAGGGGCGACCCCGACCTCAAGCCTCGGGAAGCACAGGATGCAGTGCTGGGCCACGTTGCGGGCGTAGTTGAAGTAGATCTTCTTGTAGGGGCAGGCCTCCATGCAGAACCGGGCGCCCTGGCAGACGGATTCGTCCCGGAGGACCACGCCGTCCTCGTGACGCTTGTACATCGCACCCGACGGGCAGGCGCTGACACACACCGGATGCGTGCAGTGGTTGCACAGCCGGGGCAGGTAGAAGTAATAGGAGTTGGGGTACTCCCCTCCCCCCTGGTCCTCGTCCCAGTTCATGCCCCACCGCGTCGTGCCGTCGCCATGGTCGACCGGTCGCAGGTGCGTGGCGTTGCCGGTCCCCCCGTAGAGGACCTCCTGGTAGTTGAAGTCCCAGCCACCACCGAACTCTTCGCGGGACGGCTGGTGGCCGCGTACCGGCTGGCCGTCCTGCCAGCCCCCGCCCATCCCCTCCCAACCCTTGGGCGCGCCCAACCCCGGCTGGGTGTTGACGCTCATCCACCACTGGTGGTCCTCGCCCTCCTCCCGGGTCCACAGGACCTTGCAGGCCACAGAGCACGTCTGGCAGCCCATGCACTTGTTGAGGTCGAACACCATCGTGACCTGCCCCGGCGGCGCAACGCCCTCGCCCCGGTCCTCGATGGCATCGTTCCCGTCCCCACTCGTCGTCGCCTGCGCGCTCACCGGTGATCCCACCCCCTGCTCGTCCGTTCCGCGACCCGGTCCCCACTCACGACTCGACCTCCGTCCACGCCGCACTGACCGCACCGATCCCCGCCCGCTCGTCGTTGGATCCGTCCCACAACGCGACGCCCACACGCCGGGCGGCCAACGCCTGGCGTGGGCCGGCGAGCACCACCGTCCACCTCCGCCCCGACCTCGACGACCGGGCGCTGACGCCGGCGTTCGCGGACCCGGGCCGGAACACGCCCGGACCGGCCGCCACCAGCTGCGTGGCCGACGGGAGCGCCTGCTGGACCGGGAGGCGGTCGCGCCACAGCCAAAGGCTGACCGGTTCGTCCCGTGTCCCGATGGTCACGGGTGGCGCGGTCCCTGCCGCAGGTGGGAAGAAGAGCGCGACGGCGTCGCTGAACTCTCCCAGTGGATCGGCGGATCCGTCCCACGACAGCCGCGCCAGGAGGCGGTCGCCCTGCTCGGCCAGGGTGAGGTCCACCGGGCCGGAACAGCCGTACTCGCGACCCGTCCACGCCGCGCGCACGTACGCGTTCAGCTGGGCGTCGAACGGGACCGGCACCAGGGGCACCTCGGTGGCGGTCACCGTCCCCCAGGCGGGGTCGTCCGGGTCCAGTGCGCCCTCCCCGTCCAACGCGGCCACCGTCAAGGTTCCCACCGTTCAGCTCCCCTTCCCGGCCCGAGTGGCGTCCCGTTCGAAGTCACACGGGACGCCGCGGTCCACCGGGATCGGCTGCCACTCTGCCATCGAGTAGTTGATGTGCCCGTAGCCGCCGGCGAAGGCGATCCACTTGACCATGCCCGCCTCGATCTCGTTGGCGCCTTTCCAGTCGACGTACTGGTGGCCGTCCCATCCGTTGTACGAGATGATCTGCCCGGGCCGCACGCCGGGCGACACCTTCGCCCGAGCCCGGAAAGCGGTGATGTCGTTCCAGACCCTGATCAGATCGTCGTCGGCGACCCCGCGTTCCCGGGCATCCTCGACGGACACCTCGACCAACGGCTCGCCCCGGTGGGTCTGCAAGATGACCGGGTTCGCCTGGTTCATCGAGTGGATGCTCCAGCGGTTGTGGCCTGAGGTCATCCGCAGGGGCTGGTCACCCCCCGAAGGAGGATTGGGCTTGTGGACGGGCAGCTCCTCTCCCGCCTCGATCCACCACGGGTGGTCGATGAAGAACTGGGCACGCCGCGAGTAGGTCGGGAACGGTGCACCGCGCTCCACGTGGTCGCGGAACGGGGTGTGGGTCTTGCCGGGGATGATGGGGGAGGCCTGGGCCAGCGCGTAGGGGCTCGTGCCCCAGCCGATGAACTGCTCGTAGCCCACCTTGCGCAGGTGGGCGAGGTCGGTGTGCTCGGGGAGCGTACCCGCGTAGACCGAATCGCGCACGATCTCGTCCGCCAACTGGTCTTCGCCGGCCAGGTACCCGTTGAGCGTGTACGAGTCCCACAGATCGGCAGGGCGGAACGTTGCCCCGTTCCGGTTCGTGTACTCGGAGACTCCCCGCGCCTCGGCGCGTTCGGCCAGCTTGCGCAGGATCATCTGGTAGATCTCCCACTCCGGCTTCGACTCCCCCGCCGGCGCCACGCTCCGGTCCGAGAGGGTGAGCCGCATCGTGTGCGACGTCGGGATGTGGAAGTTGACCTTCTCGTAGTGCTGCGCGGCCGGGAGGACGATGTCGGAGTGGAGCCCGGTGAAGTTCAGCCGGAAGTCGATCGACACGATGAGGTCGAGACGGTCCCAGAGGTTCTCCCCGAGCTGCGTGAGCCCTCCACGCGTACGTCGGAGCATGTTGCCGCCGCACTCGATGAGGACATGAGGCGGCTCGTCGGGCCGGGGCGCATCCAGCCCCTGCCACCACCCCTTCTTCAGCGCTTCCTCGAAGTACTCGTCGAAGGTTCTGGGCAGGGTGCTGTCGCCCCACTCCCGCTTGTTCCAACGCTCCCGGAAGTTCGCCTGCCAGTACCACCAGAAGGCGGGGGGCGAGCCGGTCAGCCGCGAGGTCTCGTCACTCCCCAGGCCGCGCAGGCGGGCGAGCGTGCGGGCCAGCTCGCGCACCGCCAGCTCGTCGGTCGTGATGCTCGGGTCCTCCGCCCGGAACGCGCTGACGGCGGCCTCTTGCGCGGAGAGCAGCTGCTCCGCTCCCTCGACCCCCGGCACCGTCTTCACCATGATGGTGAACATCCCGTCCGCCATGCCGATCATCCACGACCGGATACCGGTGCCGGGCTTGCCCCAATTCCCCGTGACGCCGAGCAGCAGGCACATAGCCCGTTCGATCAGGTCACCGTGGTAGTACTTGCAGGAGTTCCACCCGAGCATGATGTCTGTCCGCCTGGTCGCGACCTTCCGGGCCAACGACCGGACCACGTCCGGGTGCACACCGGTCACCTCCTGCTGGAGCTCCGGGGTGTACCGCTCCCGCAGGTGCCGGTCGAGCGCGGCGAGCACCGGTTCGACCTCGACCGTGCTCCCATCGGCGAGGGCCACCCGGTAGGTGCCTTGGAGGGCCACCGGACGCCCGTGCAGGAGGAGGTTGCCGCGATCGGCCTCGACGACACCTGCGTCGGGGTCCCAGTGGTAGAGCTGGTCCTCACGGCGGTCCGGGCCCACCACGTCGGTGGCGCGCAGGTAGCGTCCGGTGTCGCGGCGGATCAGGCAGGCGAGGTCGGTCTGCTCGCGCACGAACGTCTCGTCGGCCAGCCCCTCTTCGAGGATCACCTGCACCATGGCGAGTGCAAGCGCAGCGTCGTCACCGGGGCTGATCGGCACGTGGAGGTCGGCGTGCATGTGGGAGGCGTTGAGATCCGGCGAGATGGAGACGACCTCCGCTCCGTGGTACCGAGCCTCGAGCATGAAGTGGTAGAAGGGGATCCGGGTGAAGGCCGGGTTCATGTGCCAGATGAGGATGAGCTCGGAGTGGAACCAGTCGTCGGCCGACGATGCCGGGTTCCACTTCCCGAAGGTCTCGTGGAGACCGATGGAGAAGTCGTTGAACGACGGATGCAAGTCGAGCGACCGACCGCCGAACGTATTGAAGAACCGGTCCGTCGGGAACACCGTGGCGACCTCGGGTGTCCCCTCGTGGACGATGGACTCCGGACCTCCGTCCTCGATCGCGTCGAGCATCCCGTCGGCGATCTGGGTGAGCGCCTCGTCCCACGAGATCTGCTCCCACCGGCCCCCGCCGCGCTCGCCCACCCGGCGGATCGGGTGAAGAAGGCGGTCACCGCCATGGAGCTGTTGGCTCCACGATGCGCCCTTGTTGCATCCCATGGGGTTGAAGTCGGGAACCCCCTCTTCGACCACGCCGAAGGTCCCCGCCGGCTCCTCACGCACGACGCGATCGCCGTCCACGTAGACGCGGTAGGGGCAGTTGCCCGGATAGCAGTCCACGCAGTGGGTTCCCCAGCCCACCTTCTCCCAGCTCCACCTGGAGCGATAGGCGTCCTCGACTTCCTGCCGGCCGTCCACAGCCTGCTCGGCTCCCACTTCGATCGCGCTCAACGGACCTCCGTTACCACTCCGGCTCCCCGGTCGGGGCGCCGACGTTGTCCGCGGCCGGCTCCCCCCTCCCACCGTGCCCAGGTGAGACAGTGGCATGGTATCCGTCTTTTCGTCTCATAACAAGGTTGCTTTCCGCCGGATCCGGGCCCCGGAGGCCGGGGGTCGTTCGCATGGAGCACCCTGCCTCGTCGCCCGCCCCGTCGCCCGCCTCGTCCCCGCCTCGTCCCGACGAGGCGCGCGGCGCGACCCGGGTCGCCCGGCCCTCTTACCCCACCAACCGGGCCAGGGTCTCCGCCAGCCCCTCCGCGTCGAGCAACGGGGCGAACCGCAGTCGGAGGCCCGCGCGCTCGATCTCGGTGACCTGGTCGCGGTCGCGCTCGTCGATCAGGTACAGATCGACCAGGCCCGGATGGTGCCGCACGTAGTGCGCCGCCACGCCCGAAGGGGTATCGACCCCGCCCCGGGCGGCGAGCAGCTGCCGGCGCGCCAGCGCATGGTGGGCGACCGATCCGGAGAGCGGCTCGTGGGTGCCCACGGTCGGCGAGACGGCGACCCTCCGGGGCACGGCCGCCACCGCCTCCGCCATGCCGTCGAGGGAGAGGATCGTCCCGATGCTCGCCACCGGGCTGCTCGGTCCAAGCACGACCGCGGCCGCACCGTCGAGCGCGTCGAGCGCGGCCGGTGCGGCCGCCCCGGCCCCGAAGGCGACGTCACGCACGGGGGGCTCGGCCCGCATGCCCACATACCACTCCTGGAACCCGACCGCCCGACCGTCTTCCAGCACGACGACGGTCGGGCAGGGTCCGTCCGACGCCGGGAGCACGGCAGGGCGGACCACCCCGAGCCGACGCGCCAGATCCCCGGTGACCTCGGTCAACGACTGCCCCGCCCTCAGGCGGTCGGCGCGCACCAGGTGCAGGGCGAGGTCACGGTCGCCGATACCGAACCACGCGGGCTCGCCGAGCGTTCCCAGGGTGTCCGCCACCGTGAACGTGTCCCCCGCCCTCCCCCACCCGCGCTCGCGATCGAGCTGATCCGCCAGCGAGTAGAGCACCGTGTCGAGGTCCGGGCAGACCCGCAGGCCGTGCCAGTCGAGGTCGTCCCCCACGTTCACCACCACGGTGAGGTCCCTCGGGGCGAGCGCGCGGGCCAAGGCGGCCGCCAGCCGGGCACCCCCCAGACCGCCGGTGAGGAGGACCACACCGCCGGTGCCGCTGCCCCCGCCCGTCGTCGTGCGCACCGCTGTCTCCCCGGCCCCCGAGCACCGGATGGCCGGCGTTCCCAACTCGCTCACGACGGTCATGGTGACACGGAGCAGGCCTGGCGCACGCGTCCGACACGCTTCCCGCCGACCACCGGCTCTCCATGCCGCACCATGAGTTGATCGCTTCACGTGTATCGAATGACTTGACTTCCCCGACCGCTCGGTGTCAGGGTGCCGGAGGAGACCCCTTCGGAACCCCGGGTGGATCCTCCGGCCCACCGGTCTACAAGGGGGGGCGGAGGATCCGGCGGCCGCCGTTCCGGTGGGGCACGTCCGACGCGACGAAGGAGGGGTGGCATGTACGCCGAGATCCCGACCGGGCTGACTGACGAGCAACAGGCCATCTGCACAGAGGGGCACCGGTTCGGTGCCGACGTCCTGCGACCGGCGAGCCTCGAGCTCGACCTCCTGACGCCCGAAGAGGTGACGGACCGGGGTTCTGCCCTCTGGAAGGTCTTCGGCGCATGGTACGGGCTCGGCAACCACACGGCCGCGCTCCCCGCCTGCTACGGGGGCCTCGAGCTCGACCCGGCCACCCAGCACGGGCTGTTCGTGGAGATGGGCTGGGCTGCCGCCGACCTCGCCATCAGCCTCGGCGTCTCGTCGATGCCTTTCCAGCTCGCCGCCCAGGTCGCGCGGCTGACCGGCAACGACCAGCTGGTCGACGAGATGATCCGCCCCTTCGTCGAGGACCGCGAGGCGCGTTACGTGGGCTGCTGGGCGATCACCGAGCCCGGCCACGGCTCGGACACCCTGGGGGTCGGGCGGGCCGAGTTCCACCAGCCGGAGGGGGCCGGGACCTGCCGGGCGCGCCGCGACGGTGGGGACTTCGTCGTGAGCGGCCAGAAGTCGGCCTGGGTCTCCAACGGGTCCATCGCCACCCACGCCCTGCTCTTCTGCACGTTGGACGAGCACCGGGGCATGGCCGGCGGCGTGGTGCTGATGGTGCCGCTCGACCTGCCCGGAGTCAGGCGCGGCGCGCCGCTGGACAAGCACGGCCAGCGGGCGCTCAACCAGGGGGAGATCTTCTTCGACCAGGTACGCGTCCCGGGCTACTGCCTCCTCGCCGACCCCGACCTGTACCCGCTCGCGCTGGAGATGACCCTCTCGCATGCCAACACCGGCATGAGCGCGGTCTTCACCGGGCTGGCCCGTGCCGCGTTCGAGGAGGCGCTCACCTACGCCCGCGAGCGGATCCAGGGTGGGAAGCCGATCGCCGAGCACCAGCTCGTGCAGTCCAAGCTGTTCGCGATGTTCGCGCGCTACCAGCAGGCGCGGGCCCTGTCCCGCTCGGTCATGGTGGGCCTGTCGGAGCTGGAGGGCGTGGGTGGGCTGGCCCACGCCATCAGCGCCAAGGTCACCTGCACCGACACCGCCTACGCGCTCGCCAGCGACGCGGTCCAGGTCCACGGCGGCAGCGGTCTCGTGCGCGGCATGTTGGTCGAGAAGCTCCTCCGCGACGCGCGCGCCTCACTCATCGAAGACGGCGTCAACGACTTCCTCGGCCTGGTCGCCGCGCGCCAACTGGTGGACTCCTATGCGTGCTGACCCTGCCGCCGACGGGCAGATGGCTGTCCTGGCCCCCCTCCGCGGGGCCAGGAGGGGGGAACGGCGGTGACCCGGGCGCAGTCCGCCATCGAGCTCCTCGTCCGCGAGCGGGCTCGCGCCCACCCCGATGCGGAGTGGCTGGCGTTCGCCGACCAGACCTACCGGTGGTCCGAGGTGCTGAGCGCTGCCCGGCGCGCCGCGAACGGCTGGCTCGAGCTCGGCGTGCGCCCCGGGGAACGGGTCGCCATCCTCCTCGACAACGGCCCCGAGTTCATCTGGGCCTATCTGGGACTGCTCTTCATGGGGGCGGGAGCAGTGCCCGTCAACACCGCCCAGCGCGGGGTCACCCTGCACCACATCCTCGCCGACTCCGGCGTGCACGCCGCCATCGTCGCTGCCTCGCTGCAACCGATCTTCGCGGAGGCCCGAACGGACTGCCCCGACCTGCGCCACACCGTCATCGTCGGGGGACCCGCCGGCCGAGGCTTCGACTGGGAGTTCGAGCGGCTCCTGGCCGCGCCGGACACCGAGCCGGAGATCGAACTCGCCGACGCGCCCGCGGCCGCGGCGATGCTGTACACGTCGGGCACCACCGGGCCACCCAAGGGGGTGGTGACCGCCAGCTACGACAGCGGGCCGATCGGTGTGCTTCTCGGAGCCGCCGGTGTCCGGCCCGGGGAGACGATGTACACCCCGTTGCCGCTCTTCCACGGGAACGCGCTCTATGTGTCGATGATCGGCTCGATGATCCTCGATGCCCGCTTCGCACTCGGGGAACGGTTCAGCGCCTCCCGGTTCTTCGACGACTGCAGGCGTTACGACGCGGTCGAGTGCAACACGCTCGGCGGCATGATCTCCATCCTGCTCAAGCAGCCCCCACGGGCGGACGACGCCGACAACCCGGTCCGAACCGTGCTGTCGGCCGGCTGCCCGCCCGACCGGTGGGTGGAGTTCGAGCAGCGCTTCGACCTCCGGCTCATCGAGTGGTTCGGCATGGTGGACGCCCCGGGGGTCCTCATCAACACCGAGGGTCGGGTCGGTTCGATGGGCAAGCCGGTCGCCGGTGTCGAGTTCGAGATCATCGGCGAAGACGGTACGGCGCGCGCGCCGGGCCAGGTCGGTGAGCTGGTGTTCCGCCATCCCCAGGGCCAGCTCACCCACTACCACGGCCTGCCCGACGCGACCGAGGCTGCCTACCGAGGCGGCTGGTTCCACACCGGCGACCTGGCCAGCCGGGACGCGGACGGCTTCTACTACTACCAGGGGCGCAAGAAGGAGTCGATCCGGCGCCTCGGGGAGAACATCTCCGCCTGGGAGATCGAGACGGTCGTCAACGCGCACCCTGGCGTCCAGGAGTCCGCCGCTCACGCCGTCCCCTCGGGGCTCGGCGAGGACGAGGTCAAGCTGGTCGTCGTTCCGAAGCCCGGGTCGGACGTCACACCCGAGCAGCTCGCCTCGTACTGCGAGGGAAAGGTGGCGCGCTACGCAGTGCCCCGCTACGTCGAGTTGGTCGACGAGATCCCCAAGACGGGGACGCAGCGGGTGCGCTACAGCGCCCTCAAAGAACGGGGGTTGACCCCCGCTACCTGGGATCGGCTCGCAGCCGACGGAGAAGAGCGGACACGGAGGGAACGGCATGCGTGACGTCATGGTGGTCGGGGCGGGGATGACCCGGTTCGGAAAGTTCTTCGACCGGAGCGTCCGCTCGCTGGCGGAGGAGGCGGTCGCCGACGCCCTCGCCGATGCCGGCGCCGCCGCGCACGAGGTCGAATTCACCGCGTTCGCCAACGCGGTCGGCGGCATCCTCCAGGGCCAGGAGATGATCCGCGGGCAGTCCGCCCTCCATCACACCGGCCTGCTCGGTTCGCCGGTCGTGAACGTGGAGAACGCCTGTGCCTCGGCGTCGAGTGCCTTCCATGTGGCGTGGCAGGCGGTGGCATCCGGTTCCGCCGAGGTGGCTCTGGCGGTGGGCGCCGAAAAGCTGACCCACCCGGACAAGATGCGGTCGTTCGCCGCCATCGGCACCGCGCTCGACCTGGAAGACGCTCCGGCCGCACGCGCGCTGCTCGCAGCGGTGCTGCTCGGATGGCCTCCCCCGGGCGCCCCCGCCGCTGCCACCGGGGACGTCGACACGCCCGCCGCAGATCCCGGGCCCACCGGCGCAAGCCTCCAGAGCTCGCCGTTCATGGACGTCTACGCGGCAATGACCCGGCACTACCTGTCCGAGAGCGGCGGTACCCGAGAGGACCTCGCCGCGGTCTCGGTCAAGAACCACCGGCACGCCTCCATGAACCCGAAGGCGCAGTACCGGGAACCGGTCACCGTCGAAGAGGTGCTGGCCAGCCGCGTCGTCGCCGATCCCCTCACGGTCCTCATGTGCTCACCGATCGCCGACGGCGCCGCCGCCCTGGTGCTCGCCTCGCCCGAGGCCATGGCCAGGCTGGGCGTCCCCGGGGTCCGCGTACGCGCGTCCGTGCTGGCCTCGGGTCGCGATCGGACCCTCGAAGAGCCGAGCGTCGCGGAGCGCGCCGTCCACCGTGCCTACGAGCTCGCCGGTGTCGGTCCAGGGGACCTCGACGTCCTCGAAGTGCACGACGCCGCGGTCACCGCCGAGCTCCTGCTCTACGAGGAGCTCGGGCTCTGCTCCCCCGGTGACGGCCCGAAGCTCCTCGCCTCGGGGGCCACGGCGCTCGGCGGTCGGGTCCCGGTCAATCCCAGTGGCGGGCTGCTCTCACGGGGCCACCCGATCGGAGCCACCGGATGCGGCCAGCTGGTCGAGCTCGTGGACCAGCTGCGGGGCCGGTGCGGCAGCCGGCAGGTCGAGGGGGCGCGTCTCGCGCTCGCGGAGAACGGAGGGGGCTTCATCGGGGCCGACGCGGCGGCGACCGTCATCACCATCCTGTCCGTCTGACCCTCCCGGGGTCGGACAGGGGGCACGACCGAGCGAGGCCGGAGTCGGTCATCGCAGCGCAGGGCATCGAGGCACTCGAGATTCGAGATGCCCGGAGAGAAGGGACGAACCATGGAGTTCAACCGAGTGGTCGGAACGAGGCGCAGCATCCGGTTCTTCAAGTCGTGGCGCCCGGTCGAACGTTCCAAGATCCAAGTCATGTTCGAGGCGGCCAACCGGGCCTCGCGGTCGATGAACGCGGACTACTTCCGGGCCATCGTGGTCAACCGCGACGACCTCGACGCCGAGACCCGCGACGCGCTGCGCAACCCGACCACCACTGCCGACCTCGACCTGGCGCCGACCTACATCTTCTGGTACATCGACCTCGACTACGTGGCCGGGGCACAGGACCGCCTGAAGGAGCTCGTCGACCAGCACGCGCTCCCCGCCGCCCACGGATGGTCGAAAGCGTACGTGGACGACTTCCTCTGGCCCCAGGTGCTCGAGCCGATCTCGAAGGACCTGAACGCGGTCATCTTCATGGGCGCGGTCGAGACCGGCATCGCCATCTGCAACGCCATCAATGCGGCAGTGGACCAGGGGCTGGGCACCTGCATGCACGCGTTCACCGCCAACGACACGGTCAAGCCGCTCCTCGGCGTGCCCGACACGTGGCTCCCGGTATGGCTGCAACTGGTCGGCTACCCCGCCGAGGAGCCGGAGGCCGGTGGCCAACGCCCGCGGCGACCCCTGTCCACCCTGTTCTTCGAGGGGAGCTGCGACCATCCTTGGGACGAGGACCCGGAGGTGACCGAGCAGCTCACACGGGAGGGGATGATCCAGGAACCGGGCCCCTTCCCCTATCGCGCCCAGGAGGTCCGGATGCTGTCGCGCATGTACGGGCTCCCGGAATGATCGACGCGCTCGACGTCGGCCACCACGCCACCACGCCACCACAGCCGGTCGGAGCGGCCGAGGGTTCCGACCCGGCCGATCCGTTCGACGGCTCGCCCGCGGTCCGACGCTGGTTGGAGCAGATGGGCGACCGGGACCCCGCGGAGCAGGCGAGCGACGTGTCGCTGCTCCGCCGCTTCTGTGCCGCGGAGCTGACGACCCCCGATGAGCTCGTCGCCCGATGCCTGCGCTCCACCAAGTCGGGGGACACCGCCATCAGCGCCGCGGGCCGCCGTGCGACCGACCAGGCCATCACCGCCTTCGCCGCCACCGAGGGACTGTCCGGCCGCGAGGCCATCGTCCTCGGGAACCGGCTGCGGTCGTTCCTCATCCACAACGGGATCTTCCTACAGGGACCGGCTTCGATCCTCTGAGCCCATTGGCGGGCTCCCAGCAAAGAAAGGCGATCCGTGCGCAAGACCCGCCCAGGTCGAACTGGTGACACCGCTCGCGTCGGCTGCCGGGCGGCGCCGTGACCATCGCCCCGCGCGTCCGCACGCTCCTCGAACGCGACCTGGCCTCGCTCCAAGCGGAAGCCCGGTCGATAAGGGACGCGGCGTTCGGCACCCGTGTCACGTTCTCGCCGGCCGTGGTCGTCCCCCTCGCCGTGCCGGTCGGTCGTCCCGACGACGGGACCCGCGCGGGGAGCAGGGCCGTCGCCGGCGGTCCCGGTCTCGACGCCCTGGTCGCGTACGCCCGCAGCGGTCGGCAAGCAGGCTGTCACGGAGCCGTGGTCACCCTGGGCGAGCTCCCCAGAGTCCGCGCTCCCGCCGCCCGACTTCGGCGGTCGGATCGCGATCGGGCTGCGGTGGTCGACGCCCTGGTTGCCACCTGCCGTGCCATCCTCGACGAGGTCGGGCTCCTTCCCCACGCCGACGGCGGTGCCCTGTCCTTCGAAGAGCTCCTGCGCCTCCGCGAGGTGACCACCGGCCAGGGCATGACCCTGGAGTCCCTCGCCTGCGGCGGGGCAGCCCGACCTTGCGATGCGGGGAATGACCGACCGCTGGCCACGCTGGAGGCGGCCGGACGGGCCGCCGTCCCGTTCAGCGTCGCACTCCCGATCAGGGCCGGTACGAGCCGCGAGGATCGCTTCGACGCGCTCCGGGCCATCGCCGCCAGCCACCGGCGATTCGGGCACATCCAAGGGGTGACCGTGCGGACCCTGCCACCCACGCCGGGCACCGCCTTCCTTCCGCAAGCCGCCACCCGTGCGGATGGAGCGTGCCCGGCAGACGAACTGGCGTGGACCGTCGCCGTCGCCCGCCTCCTCCTGCCTCCCGACGTCCACCTGCAAGCACCCCCGGATCGCATCGACGACCTGGCGCCGCTCCTCGCATCGGGCATCGACGACTGGGGGTGGGTGTCCCCGGCCACGAGCGACCACGTCGCCCCCGCCGAGGCCTGGCCTTCGGTCGAGCTCCTCCGGGCCGCCACCGAGGCGGCCGGGCACACGCTCGCACCCCGGCTGACCTTGTACCCCCGGGAAGCCGTCGAACCGGAACGATGGCTCGCCCCCTCGCTCCGGTTCCCGGTGCTCGACGCGTCGGATGCTGAAGGGCTCGCGCTCGACCATCCCTGGTGCACCGGTGGCGAGCTCCCTCCGCCGGACCTCGTGGCCCCACCCCCGGCCGTACCGCTCGCGTCGTCGGGATCACCGGTCGGCGAGGTGCTCGCCGGTGTGGCCGCTGGGCAACAGGTCGGGGAGGACGAGATCGTGACCCTGTTCTCGGCACGCGGCGCCGAGGTACGAGCCGTCGCCGCCCTGGCCGATCAGCTCCGGCGGGAGGCGGTGGGCGACGAGGTCACCTTCGTGGTCAACCGGAACATCAACTACACCAACGTCTGCACCTTCAAGTGCCAGTTCTGCGCCTTCTCCAAAGGCCCCCGGTCCCTCAACCTTCGCGGAGCGCCGTACCGGATGACGTTGGAGGAGATCGCCGACCGGGTCCGCGAGGCGGCCGCCTGCGGGGCCACCGAGGTCTGCCTCCAGGGCGGGATCCACCCCGACTTCGACGGCGACTACTACCTCGACGTCATCCGGGCGGTCCGCCGGGCCTCGGAGTCGATGCACGTGCACGGTTTCTCCGCATTGGAGGTGACCGAGGGGGCACGGCGATCCGGGACATCCCTCTCCGAGTACTTGACCCGGCTGCGTGACGCCGGGCTGAAGACGTTGCCTGGCACGGCGGCGGAGATCCTCGACGACGACGTGCGCAAGCTCCTCTGCCCCGACAAGATCGACACCGACCACTGGCTCGACGTCCACCGCAGCGCGCACCGGGTCGGGCTGCGCTCCAACGTGACCATCATGTTCGGTGCGGTGGAGCACCCCCGCTCGTGGGCCCGGCACCTCGTCCGGACCCGCGCCCTCCAGGGGGAGACCGGCGGGTTCACCGAGTTCGTCCCGCTGCCCTTCGTCCACATGGCCACACCGATCTACCTCCGCCACCGGGCCCGGCGGGGACCGACGTTCCGCGAGACGGTCCTCATGCATGCGGTCGGCCGCATCGCCTACGCCGGCTCCATCGACAACGTCCAGGTCAGCTGGGTCAAGCTTGGGGCCGACGGCGCGCGCCAGATCCTCCGCGCGGGAGCCAACGACCTCGGGGGCACGCTCATGGAGGAGCACATCGCACATGCGGCAGGCGCGGCCCACCGGCGCCTGCTCGAACCGTCGGACTTCGTTGCGCTGGTGGACCCCATCGGTCGGAGCCTGGCCCAGCGCACCACCCTCTACGACAGGGTCCCGGGGGCCGAGGCGGGGGGCCGGGCAGCGACCCCGCCCGCACCGTGAGTCCTCGGCCGGTCCGACCCCGGTCGGGCGCCGGTCAGCGCTGGTGGCAGTGCTTGGCCTTGCGACCGCTCCCGCACGGGCACGGATCGTTGCGCCCCGCGGCAGCGAGGACCGCCGACACGTCCCCGGCCGGGCGCCCCTCGGCGAGCAAGCCGGCCATCAGGCGCATCGGTCGGTCCACATGGCCCCAGAACGACCGGTACCCGGCACACAGGTAGTTCAGGCCTGGCTCCCCGCCGGCCACGGTCGCCAGCCGGTTCTTCGGGCACTCACCGTGGCAGGCGAAGAGGAACTCGCACCGGAGGCAGGTAGCGGGCAACGTGTCCGCCTTCGCCCGGCCGAAGGCCCGCTGGACGGGCGAGGCGACGAGCTCGGCGAGGGGAACCTGGTGGATCGCGCCCAGCAGGTGGTCGGGGTCGACGAAGTGGTCGCAGCTGTAGACGTCGCCGGTGTGCATGAGGGCGGGACCCCCGCCGCAGGTCTCGCCGAACAGGCACAGCGGCGAGGGGAGGCCCGACCAGGCCGCGAGCGCGGTGTCGAACAACTGGACGAAGACGGCGCCGATGTCCCGGGGGAACCACTCGTCGAACACGGAGACGAGGAACTGACCCCATGCCGCAGGGTCGACGGAGCGGTCCGTGACGCGCTCGGACGGACCGGGCCGCCCCGGAGCCAGCGCCGGGACGCGCTCGACGATCGGGATGAACTGAATGTGCTCGACGCCGAGAGCGTCGCGGAAGTACCGGTAGACGTCCAGAGGCCGGTGCTGGTTCCCGGCGTGGACCGTGCACAGCACGTTGACCTCGACGCCGCGACGCTGGAGGTGCCCGAGACCCCGCAGGACCCGGGCCGAGGTGGGCTGTCCCCGCTTGTCGACCCGGAACCGGTCGTGGACCTCCGGTGGCCCGTCGATGCTGAGGCCGACGAGGAAGTGGTGCTCGGCCAGCATGCGGGCCCACTCGTCGTCCAGGAGCGTCCCGTTGGTCTGGATGGTGTGGCGGACCCGTTGGCCCGGGCGTCGTCGGGCCTCCGCACGTTCGACGGCACGGCGGAAGAACCCGATCCCCATCAGGGTCGGCTCCCCGCCCTGCCACGCCACGGTGACCTCGCCGTCGGGGTGGGCCTCCATCAGCTGCGTGAGGTAACCGTCAAGCACTTCGTCCGACATGCGGGGCCGTCCGCCGGGGGATAGGTTCCCCTTCCCGACGAAGAAGCAGTACGCGCAGTCGAGGTTGCAACGGGCCCCGGTCGGCTTGGCGAGGAGGTGGAACCGCCGGGGCCGATCGGCATCGAGATGGGGGGCAACCTGTCGCAACGCGCCGCCTCACGATCGTCGCCGTCTTCGCCCACGGTACCCGACGGCACGGGCACGCGCCGGCTCCGGACCACGGCGGGCGGATGGGTCGGATCGGATCGAGGGGCGAGCCACCCCGACGATAACCTTTACTTATCACCCCATAATCCCGGGCCACCTACCAGCGGGGCCGACCGCGCCGTACCATCGACAGCGTGACCGACGCCGCGACGAGACCGGTCCGCTGGGTCAAGGTGCTCGACCAGACCCGTTGCATCGGCTGCCACGCCTGCACCACCGCCTGCAAGAGCGAGAACGACGTGCCGGTCGGGGTGAACCGCACCTACGTCAAGTCGGTCGACGTCGGGACCTTCCCCCAGGTCCGTCGGGCCTTCCAGGTGACCCGCTGCAACCAGTGCAGCGATGCCCCCTGCGTGGCGGCCTGCCCCACCCGGGCCATGCACCGGCGGCCCGACGGCATCGTCGACTTCGACAAGTCGATCTGCATCGGATGCAAGGCGTGCATGGCCGCCTGTCCGTACGACGCCATCTTCATCAACCCCGAGGACCACTCGGCGGAAAAGTGCAACTTCTGTGCCCACCGCCTCGACGTGGGGCTCGAGCCGGCGTGCGTCACCGTCTGCCCCACCCAGGCGATCATCGTCGGCGACCTCGAGGACCCCACCTCGAAGGTCGCCCGGATGGTCCACCGGGAAGTGGTGGCGGTGCGCCGGCCCGAGAAGGGGACCCGCCCCGGGCTCTTCTACAAAGGTGCCGACCAGGCCACTCTCGACCCCCTCGCCGCCCGGCGGCCAGAGGGGGGTCTGTTCGCCTGGGCAACCCAGGGTGGCGGCGACGCGCAGCACCTCTCCTCCGGCCACCCGGGACACCGGAACTCGTCGGCGGCGGCGCTCCTCTCCTACGACGTGCCCCACTTCGCCCCCTGGGGGTGGCGGGTCAGCCTGTACACCTGGACGAAAGGGCTGGCCGCGGGTTCCATGCTCATCACCATGGCCCTGGCCCTGGCCGGCCGCCTGCCGTGGGACAACCCGGTGGCCCGCTGGGTGGCACCGCTGCTGGCCCTGTTCTTCCTCTCGGTGACCGGAGGCCTCCTCATCTGGGACCTCAAGCACCCGACCCGGTTCTACCTGATCTTCACCCGGCACCATTGGAAGAGCTGGCTGGTCAAGGGGTCGTTCGTGATCGCCGGCTACGGCGGCCTGGTCGCCCTGTTCCTGCTGGGGTCCGTCGTCAACTCGATCGGCCTCCGGGAGGTGGCGTCGTGGGCGGCGATGCCCTTCGCCCTCGGCACCGCCTGCTACACGGCGTTCCTGTTCGCCCAGGCCAAGGCACGCGACCTGTGGCAGAGCCCGTTGCTCCTCCCCCACCTGGCCGTCCAGGCCGGGCTGGTCGGCTCGGCCGCCATGCTGCCGTTCGCCGTCTGGCTCGCCCCCCACCCCGCGGTCGTCCTCTTCGAGATCGTCCTGGCCGTAGCCACCGTCGCCTACCTGCTGTTCGTGGCCGGCGAGCTCGGGATGACGCATCCGACCGCCCACGCCCACCTCGCCGTCGAAGAGCTGACCCGCGGCCGGTTCGCCCGGTTCTTCTGGCCCGGGGTCGCCCTGGTGGCGGTGGGAGTCGGCGCTCCGTGGATCGGCGCGGTGGCCTCGCCCTTCGCCCTGGTGGGCCTGCTCGCCTACGAGCACTCGTTCGTCCAGGCCGCCCAGTCGGTCCCGATCGCCTAGGAGCCACGGTGCCCGATCCCGAGTCCCCCGACCTCGACGCCCTGGGCCGGAGGGTGTCCGCCGACCGCCTCAACACCGAGGCGCGCGGGGAGACCTTCTACCCGGGGGCCAGCCAGACCCTGCTGGCCGCCTTCCCGCCCAAGGAGCGGTGGGACGACTGGGTGGAGCTCGACTCGCGCTCGTGGCCGCAACGGGTGGAGCGTCACTCGATGCTGGTGCCGACCACCTGCTTCAACTGCGAGTCGGCCTGCGGGCTCCTCGCCTACGTCGACCGCGACACCCTCCAGGTCCGCAAGTTCGAGGGCAACCCCGAGCACCCCGGCTCGCGGGGGCGCAACTGCGCCAAGGGACCGGCCACGATCAACCAGCTCACCGACCCGGACCGGATCCTCTACCCGCTGCGCCGCGCCGGGGCGAGGGGCGAGGGACGGTGGGAGCGGGTGTCGTGGGACGAGGCGCTCGACACCATCGCCCGGCGGATCCGCACCGCACTGGAGGAGCATCGCCAGAACGAGATCATGGTCCACATCGGGCGCCCCGGAGAGGACGGCTACACCGAGCGGGTGCTGGCCAGCTGGGGGGTCGACGGCCACAACTCCCACACCAACGTGTGCTCGAGCGGCGGGCGGACCGGCTACCAGTTCTGGATGGGGATGGACCGGCCCAGCCCCGACCATGCGAATGCAGAGGTCATCTACCTGATCAGTGCCCACCTCGAGACGGGGCACTACTTCAACCCGCACGCGCAGCGCATCACCGAGGCCCGCGAGCACGGCGCCAAGCTCGTCGTCCTCGACACCCGGCTCTCCAACACCGCCACCCACGCCGACCACTGGCTGGCCACCCGGCCGGGGAGCGAGGCCGCGGTCAACCTCGCCATCGCCAACCATCTGATCCAGACCGGCCGCTACGACCGCGACTTCGTCCGGCGGTGGTGGAACTGGGCCGAGTACCTCGAGGCGTGCCACCCCGACCTCCCGGTCACCTTCGAGGCGTTCGAGACGGTCCTCCGGCTCCTCTACGCCGAGTTCACCTTCGAGATGGCCGCGTCGGAGGCCGGCATCGACGCCGACCAGCTCGCCGAGGTGGCGGAGCTGGTCGCCGGTGCCGGGACCCGTTTCTCGTGCCACACCTGGCGCTCGGCGGCGGCAGGGAACCTCGGAGGCTGGCAGGTGTCGCGGACCCTCGTCCTCCTCTCGGCGCTGCTGGGGGCGATCGCCACCGAAGGGGGCACGTTCCCCAACGCCTGGAACAAGTTCGTCCCCGAGCCCATCCACACCCCTCCCCACCCCGGCGTCTGGCAGGAGCTGACCTGGCCGCTCGAGTTCCCGCTGGCCCAGAACGAGCTCTCCTTCCTCCTCCCCCACTTCCTCAAGGAGGGGCGGGGCCACCTCGATACCTACTTCACGCGGGTCTACAACCCGGTGTGGACCAACCCGGACGGCCTGAGCTGGATGGAGGTGCTCACCGACGAGGCGCTCGTCGGTTGCTTCGTCGCCCTCACCCCCACCTGGAACGAGTCGGCCTACTTCGCCGACTTCGTGCTCCCGATGGGGCACAGCTCGGAGCGCCACGACACCCACTCCTACGAGCAGTACGACGGGCAGTGGATCGGGTTCCGCCAGCCCGTGCTCCGTACCGCCCGCGAACGCCTGGGCCAGGCGGTGACCGACACCCGGGAGGTGAACCCGGGGGAGGTGTGGGAGGAGAACGAGTTCTGGATCGACCTCTCGTGGCGCATCGACCCGGACGGATCGATGGGCATCCGCCGGTACCACGAGTCCAGGGCCCGCCCCGGGGAGAAGCTCACCGTCGACGAGTACTACGGGTGGATGTTCGAGCACTCGGTTCCCGGGCTGCCCGAGCGCGCCGCCGCCGAGGGGCTCTCTCCGCTCGGATGGATGCGGCGGTACGGCGCCTTCGAGATCGCCGACGGGGTCGGAAAGCGGTACGAGGATGTCGTCGACCCCGCCGAGCTCTCCGACGTGCAGGTGAGTGCCCGGGGCCGGGTCTACTCGGCCTCCCCCAAAGCACCTTCGCCCAACATCGTCCCTCTCGCCGCGCCGGAGCCCGACGCCGCAGGCCGGAGGGCGGTCGGCGTGGAGGTCGACGGCCAGGTGCTCCGGGGCTTTCCCACCCCTTCCGGGCTGCTCGAGTTCTACTCCCCGACCATCGCCGACTGGGGCTGGCCCGAGCACGCCATCCCCGGGTACATCCGGAGCCATGTCCACCCGTCGAAGCTCGCCGACGACCAGCTGGTGCTGCTGTCCACCTTCCGACTTCCGACCCAGATCCACACCCGGTCGGCCAACTCCAAGTGGCTCGACGAGCTGGCCCACACCAACCCGGTGTGGATCAACCCGACCGACGCCTTCCGTCTCGGAGTGGCGAAGACCGGCGACCTGGTCCGGGTGGAGACCGAGATCGGCTACTTCGTGGCCAAGGCGTGGGTCACCGAGGGGATCCGCCCCGGGGTGGTCGCCTGCAGCCACCACATGGGTCGCTGGAAGCTCCGCGGGCAGTCCGGGGGGGTCGGGGGGATGATGGCGACCGTCGACCTCGATCACGACGGGGGGGAGTGGACCATGCGCCGTCGTGCCTCCGTCGCCCCCTACGACTCGTCGGACCCGGACAGCCGGCGCATCTGGTGGAGCGACACCGGGGTGCACCAGAACCTCACCTTCCCGGTCCACCCCGACCCGATCTCGGGGATGCACTGCTGGCACCAGGCGGTCCGGGTGCGGCCCGCCGAGCCCGGGGACCGGCACGGGGACATCGCGGTCGACACCGACAAGTCCCGCGCCGTCTACGAACGCTGGATGGCCGAGACCCGGCCGGCCGGGCAGGTCTCACCCGACGGCCTCCGGCGACCGACCTGGCTCATGCGACCGCTCAAGCCGTCCCGGGACCAGTTCGCCATTCCCGGCCAGGCCCGCTGAGCGCCGGGCGACGTGGACCGGTCGGGAACGGAGAGCGACACCACCCCCGGAGTGGAGGACGAGGAAGGGAGGTGGGAGCTGCTCCGGGCCCTCGGATCCTTCGCCCTCGACCCGCCCGCCCAGAGCGCGCGCCTCGCCGCCTCGCTGGCCCTGCCCGCCTGGGAACCCGCCGACCACACCCAGCTCTTCGTCCTCGAGCTGCCGCCCTACGCCTCGATCCACCTGGGGGCCGAGGGGAAGTTGGGAGGCGAGGGCGCCGATCGGGTCGCCGGGGTGTGGCGGACCCTCGGGCTCGACGCCCCGTCGGACCCTGACCACCTGGGAGCCATCCTGCTGCTCTACGCCGAGCTGGGCTCCGCCGCCCTCGGGTCCCGGGCCGCAGGGACCCGACAACGGCTCGACCATGCCCGGACTGCCGTGCTCTGGGAGCACCTCTGGTCGTGGGTGCCGGGCTACTGCGACGCGGCGGTTGAAGAGCTCGAAGCGGCCCGACCCTGGGCACAGCTCCTGCGCGGCGCCCTCGAGCGGGAGGCGGCCCGTTGCCGTCCCGCCGCGCTCCTGCCCCTGGCGCTCCGGTCCGCCCCCCCGCCAATGGCCGCAGGGGAGGCGCTCGACGAGCTCCTCGACGGCCTGGTCGCCCCGGTGCGGTCCGGGTTCGTCCTCACCCGCGCCGACCTGGCCCGGGCGGCCGGCGGGTTGGAGCTGGGCCTCCGGCGTGGCGAACGCCGCTTCGTCCTCAAGGCGCTGGTCGACCAGGACTCGACCGGGACCTTCGCCTGGCTGTCCGGACACGCCCGGCGGTGGGCGCAGCTGCACCGGGGCCGCCTGCCGGTCGGGTCGGACCCGGGTCCGTGGTGGGCGGACCGGGCCGAGCGGACCGCGGCGTTGCTCACGGCGGCACGCCCGCCACTCGGCTGACGGCCCGCACCCGTTGTCGACGTGACACCGGGCGCCCGCCATGCGACGATGACCTCGGCCCGGCGACGCCGGGCCGACGGCGTCCTGCGTGGGGAACCGTGGGACGCCACCCGGCCGCACGAGAGGAGACCCCCTGATGTCACCGAGCCGAAGCTGGCGCCGGAGGGCGTCCGTCGCCGCCGCGATCGGAGCAGTCGGTACCGTGTCGTTCTTCGGCGTCGGCAGCGCCGGGGCGCGCGGCGCAGCCGGGCCGTCCATCGCACTTCCGCGCCTGGACCTCGCCGCGGTCACCCGCATGGCCGAGTCCCCCCAGGGGGGGTACTGGCTGGCCGCCTCGGACGGCGGGGTGTTCACCTTCGGCGATGCCCAGTTCTACGGGTCGATGGCCGGCCAGGCGCTCAACGCCCCGATCGTGGGCATCGTGCCGACGTCCGACGGCAAGGGCTACTGGTTGGTGGCCAAGGACGGCGGGGTGTTCGCCTTCGGCGACGCCCAGTTCTACGGCTCCAAAGGCGGGAGATCCCTCGATGCCCCGGTGGTCGGCATGGCAGCCGTCCCCACCGGGTCGGCCCCGTCGGAGCCGGGCGGAGTGGTGCTCCACGGCACCGGGGCCCCGCCGACGGCGCTCGGGCGAGTTGACGACTTCTACCTCGACCTCACGACCGCGTCCCTCTACGGACCGAAGTCGCCGTCGGGGTGGGGGGACCCGGTGAGCCTGGTCGGGCCGGCCGGGGCCAGCGTCCTGAGTGGGACGACCCCGCCGGCCGCCTCCGAGGGCACCACCGGGAACGTCTACGTCGACACTGCCTCGGGAACCCTTTACGGCCCGAAGGGTGCCAACGGTTGGCCGGCCGGGCTCAGCCTGGTCGGTCCCCAGGGCGCGGCGGGTGCCCAGGGCGCGCCCGGGATCGAGGGTCCGGTCGGCCCGCAGGGCGTCCAGGGGCTGATCGGTCCGATCGGTCCCACGGGGCCGCAGGGAATGCAAGGGGCCACGGGGCCTGCGGGGCAGCAGGGGGCCATCGGGCCACAAGGGCCGCAGGGTGCCATCGGGCCACAAGGGCCGCAGGGAGCCACCGGGCCACAAGGGCCGCAGGGTATCATCGGGCCATCGGGGCCACTGGGAGCCACGGGGCCGCAGGGAGCCACCGGAGCCACGGGGCCGCAGGGAGCCACCGGAGCCACGGGGCCGCAGGGAGCCACCGGAGCCACGGGGCCTGCCGGACCCACGGGGCCTGCCGGACCCACGGGGCCTGCCGGACCCACGGGGCCTGCCGGACCCACGGGGCCTGCCGGACCGCAGGGGGCCACCGGACCCACCGGCCCGGCGGGACCGGGCACCACCGCGTTCGGAACCGGCACCCAGACGGCGGCGGCGGGGACCGGCGAGACGTGCACCCTCGGGCAGGTCATCCTGAGCGCCGGAGGGGTTGCCAACGGCACACCCGCGGACGGCCAACTCCTCTCGATCAGCCAGAATCAGGCGCTCTTCGCGCTGCTCGGCACCGAGTACGGCGGCAACGGCGTAACGACCTTCGCACTCCCCAACCTCACCGCGGCGGCGCCCAACGGCCTCACCTACTCCATCTGTACGGCCGGGATCTTTCCGACAAGGAGCTGACAAGGAGCGAACGAGCATCGTCGGTCCCCGACTGGACGGGTCAGCGGCTGACCGTACCGGGCGCCAGGGCATCGGCCAGAGCGACCAGCTCCGCGTCGTGCGGTCGTTCGACGGACCGGACCATGGAGCGGTCGCCCGGCCACGGGCCGAGCACCGTGGTCGGCCGCCGCCCGGGGGTCCACGGCGACCACCGCCCGACCTCCGCTCCGGCCGCATCGTCCTCCGACCCACCTCCCGGGTCGCCGTCCCGGGCGAAGGAGGCCCATGCCCGGCGCATCGTCGCCGACAGTTGGAGGGCGTCGTCCCCGCCGCCGGAGAACAGCTGGACGCCGGGGTTGCGTACCGTGCCGAACACGAACGGGATCTCGAGCCCGTGGCAGGCGCCCAGCACGCCCCCGAACGCGGGGGTCTCCTGCGTGAACAGGTAGACGAAGGTGCCGGCTCGCACGGCTGCCGACGAGGACCCGGGCACGGCCGGGCCCACCGGCGGCCCCTCCGGCCCCGGCCCCACCTGCACGATCGACCGGTGGTGGGCGTCGGCCAGCCGGAGCGACGGGAGCCGGAAGATCACGTCGCTGGCGATCGCCACCCAGAGGTCGCGAGGCGTCACCGCCGCCCGCCGGAGCGTCCGGGCCTCGGTGTATGCGTCGACCAGGCGCTCCACGTCCGCCGGGTCCGGGACGACCCTCGCCACCCAGTGGCGCAACCCGGCGTCGTCGAGGCTGCGGACCTGCTCCATCCCCACGGCGAAGAACGCCGCCTCGTCCCGGTTGGTGCCGATCAGGAGCGGGACGTCCGCCGCTGATCCGTCCGCCACCGCCTCCTCGGGGGGGACGCCCAGCAGGCCCCCGTCGACCACCGGCAGCAACGGCAGGGGCAGCCCGTCTCCGGTGCGCAGGCCCGAGCCCACCGCGGTGACCGCCCGGACGAGCTCGTCCGCCGGCACGCCCTCCAGGGACTCCCGGGTGAGGGCGACGCCGAGCCCGGCCGCCACCAGCTCAGCCCGCTCGGCGGCCCGGTCCGCGCTCTGCGTGTAGGGCGGGCCGCTCTCGACCACCGCCCGATGGAACAGCCCCCGGGCGGCGGGCATCGCCAGGAGCGCGGCGACGCTCATCCCCCCGGCCGATTCGCCGAAGACGGTGACGTTGCCGGGGTCCCCGCCGAACAGGGCGATGTGGTCCCGGACCCACACCAGGGCCGCGACCTGGTCGGCGAGTCCCCAGTTGCCGAAGCCCGCCCACGAATCGCCGCCCAACCACGGCTCCCCGCGGATCTCGAGTGTGGGGTGGGCGAGGAAACCGAGCGCGCCCAGCCGGTAGTTGATGGTCACGACCACCACGTCGGCCTCCCGGGCGAGCCCTCCGCCCCGGTAGAGGTTGCCGGCACCGGAGCCCGCCGTGAACCCCCCGCCGTGGACCCAGACCATCACCGGCCGACGGCCGCCGTCGATCCCCGGCGTCCAGAGGTTCAGGCTCAGGCAGTCCTCCGAGTGCTCGTCCGGCTCCCCGGCAATCGACAGACCCGGGATCATCGGCGGCTGGGGCGCCGTCGGGGTGAAGTGGTCGCAGACCCGGATCCCCGCCCAGGGACGCGGGGACACCGGGGGGCGCCACCGGCGACTACCTTCCGGCGCCGCCGCGTAGGGTACGCCCGAGAACGACCACACCCCGTTGCGTTCGACACCGCTGATCCGTCCGGACCGTGTCTCGATGGTCACCATGCGCGCAGCCCTTTCTCCCTGCCCGGACCGGTCCGCAGGGCGCGGCCAGCCCTGGCACACTCCAGCGGCCGGCACGGCCCCGTGTGGGGCAACCGAGCGGTCCCGAACGCGGCGTCCCGATCGACCCTTGGCACGACCGGCCTTGGCCACTACTGTTGCACGAGTGGCTGATGTGACTGTCGGACGATCGGCCGAGTCGGGGGGCCGTGCGCATCGCGGTGCCGGCCGCCCGCAACCTCCCTGGCGCAAGGCGCTCGCGGTGGCGGGAGGCGCCCTCCTCGTGACGCTGGCTGTCCTTCCCGCCGGCGCCTCCGCCACGGTGCTCCCGCCGGCGTCCCCGGGGAGCGGACCGGTGACCCCTGCAGGCCAGGCACCAGGCCAGAGCCCGATCACCGCCACCGAGGCCCAGGTGGCGGTGATCGAGTCCCGCATCGCCCAGCAGCAACGGACGCTCAACCTGACGGACGAGGAGTACAACCAGGCGGTCATCGACCTCGCCTCCACCCGGGCATCCCTCCAGGCCACGAGCGCGACGATGGCCGCCGACCAGGCCACGTTGTCCGCCGACCGGAACCGGCTTCGCGACGACGCCATCGCCGCCTACGTCACCGACTCCTCCTCCGGTGCGATCGCCGACCTCTTCGCTCCGCCGGGGAACACCGGCGAGGCCCGGGCCATGTACAACGACGTGGCGGTGGGCGACATCGCCCGTGCGGTCGCCGCCGTCCGCGCCGGACAGGCGCGGGTGAGCGGCACCCAGGCGACCTTACTGGCGGAGCAGCGGACCGAATCCGACCAGATCGCCCAGGCGAGCCAGGCCCAACAGGAGGCGGCGACCGCCACGCAGGCCGCCCAGGCCACCCTGGCCGAGGTCAAAGGCACCCTGGCCCAGCAGATCGCCCAGCAGGCCGCCGCCCAGGCCGCCTCCGCCGCCCAGGCCGCCGCCGCCGCCCGGTCCCAACGCGCCGCCCAGGCCGCCGCCCTCCAGGCGGCTCAGGCGGCCCAGGTCGCCGCTACCGTCGGGGCGACCACGGCCACCGGCACCACGGCCGGGGGATCTGCCACGACCACCGCTGCCACGACCACCGCTGCCACGACCACCGCTGCCGCTACCGCCGCGGCCGCCGCCGCCAACCAGGCCGCCGGGGCAGCGTCCGGCTCCGGCACGATCGCCATCGCCAGCGGGGGGAGCCCGCAGGCCGCCGGGCTCGCTGCGGTGCACGGCGCCATGCAGTACCTCGGCGTCCCCTATGTCTGGGGTGGCGCCTCGCGCTCCGGGGTCGACTGCTCGGGCCTGGTGATGCTGGCGTGGGAACAGGCGGGTGTCTCGCTCGAACATTCGGCCGCCGCCCAGTACGACGAGTCGACGCACGTGAGCCTCTCCGCCCTCGAACCGGGGGACCTGTTGTTCTACAACCTGGACGGCACCGGGATCGACCACGTCGTGATGTACGTCGGGCCCACGTTGGACGGCCACCCGACCCCGTACGGCGCCTCGACGATCATCCAGGCTTCTGAGCCCGGAACGGTCGTCTCCTACGATCCGTTCTGGTCCTACGGGCTGGTCGGCGCCGGCCGGCCGTAGCCGGGAGCCGCTCCCGGGTGGCCGCCCGCCCGGGAGCGCCCACCGGAGTGCGACTTCACGGAACCGTCGCGACCACCGGGCCGCGACCACCGTCTAACGTCGGATCGCCGTGGCCCTCGACCTCACCATTGTCGTCCCCGCCTACAACGAGGCGCACCGCCTCGCCGAGGGCATACGCCGGCTCGACGTGGCGGTCGACGAGGGTGCGGTCGACCTCGATCGCACCGAGATCCTGCTGGTGGACGACGGGAGCACCGACGGTACGGCGGAGACGGCCGGCAAGCTGCTGGCGCCGACGCCCCACCACCGGGTGGTCCGCTGTCCGGCCAACCGGGGCAAGGGGGCAGCCGTCCGGGCGGGCCTCGCCCTGGCACGGGGGGCCAACACCGCGTTCATGGACGCCGACATGGCGATCGACCCGCGGGCGGTGGCTCCGCTGCTGAGCGGCCTGGAGGAGGCGGACGTCGTCATCGGATCCCGGGCGCTGGCCGGGTCGATGGTGGAGCACCGCTATGTCGTCCGGTCGCTGATGGGTGGCGCGTTCAACCGGCTGGTGACCATGGGGACCGGGCTCCGACTCCACGACACCCAGTGCGGCTTCAAGGGGTTCCGGACCCCCGTCGGCCGACTGCTCTTCCACCTGGTGCCCATCGACCGGTTCGCGTTCGACGTCGAGATCCTGGCCCTGGCGCACCGGCTGGGTCTCGCCGTGACCGAGGTCCCCGTCCACTGGAAGCACGTCGCCGGGAGCAGCGTGCACCCGCTCCACGACTCCGTCTCGATGCTGGCGGACGTGGTCGGCTTCCGGCTGGGAGTCCATGCCGCCGCGCCCGTCCCGGCGCTGGCCCTCCGCGATCCCTCCGGCATCCGCACGCGCTCCGCCGTCGCGGACGCCGCTGCTGAGGTCCTCGGCGCCTCGTTGCCCGAGCGCAGGATCCCGGTGGCGGTGGTCGACGGGGATGTCCTCGCACTGCTCCCCCTGGAGGAGCCGGCCGGCATCCAGGCCGTGGCCGACCTGCTCGAATCGGGCCTGCCCGGGTTGGCCGTCACCCGGCGGGCCGTGTCGGCACGGGCACTCGAACGTTCCGGCCCCCTGGCGGGCGCCCTCGTCGGTTCAACCTGACAGGACCGGGCGCGCTCCACCGGAGGTACGATGTCCCGGGTGAGCCACGACGACGCCGACCGCTCCCCGATCGCCACCCGGAACGCGGACGCGATCGAGGCAGGCCTGGTCACGGCCGGGCCCTCGGACGGCAAAGACCACCCCGGCGAGACCCGCCGGGCTGCCGATGCCCGACGCCGTCGGGCGACCACTCCCGGGGACGAGATGCCGGTTCCGGACGTCGGGACTGCCTCCGGATCCAGCCCGGCCTCCGAGGCGGCTCCCCCCCTGCCGGTGGCGGTGGCCCGGCCCGACGACGCGCCCGCCGGCGACGCCCGCCGTTCCGACGTCGACGAGTGGGGACGCTCCGAGCACCTCCGGTCCGTGGTGCGACGGCTCTACGACCCCCTCTACCGCCACTGGTTCCGGGTCGAGTGGGAGGGGCTCGAGAAGATCCCGATGTCGGGCGGGGCGCTCCTCGTCGCCAACCACGCGGGGGCCATCCCCTCGGACGCGCCGGCCATCATGCACGGGATCGAGGAGGAGCTGGGCCGGCCGGTCTACGGGATGGCCGACTACTTCTTCCGCACCATCCCCGCGGTGGGCACCCTGTGGTCGAGGGCGGGCGGTGTGGCCGCCCACCCCGACAACGCCTACCGGCTCCTCCACGACCAGCAGCAGCTGGCACTCGTCTTCCCGGAAGGGACCAAAGGGCCGTCGAAGGCCTACAGCGACCGCTACCGGCTCCGGAGGTTCGGGCGGGGAGGCTTCGTGGAGATCGCCATGCGCGCGGGGGTCCCCGTCATCCCCATCGCCGTGGTCGGGGCGGAGGAGTCGATGCCCATCGTCTTCAAGAGCGCCCGGCTGGCCAAGGCGCTCAACGTGCCGTACTTCCCCATCACCGCCAACGCGCTGCTGATGGGACCCCTGGGTGCCGTGGTGTACTTCCCGGCCAAGATGAAGATCCGGGTGCTCGACCCCATCAGGTTCGACGTCGCCGAGGGCCTCGAGCGGTACTCGAAGAGCCGGATCATGGACGAGGCCGAGCGGATCCGGGGCTCCCTCCAGGACGCCCTCCACGACATGCTGCGCCAGCGCCGCAGCGTCTGGTTCGGCTGAGCGATGGGACGACGCGTGCTGGTCACCGGGCTCGACACCTTCTGGGGCGGCCGGATGGCCCAGGCGTTGGAGAACGATCCCGACGTCGAGATGATCCTGGGGCTCGGCGCCAGCGAGCCCAAAGTCCCCCTCGAGCGCACCGAGTTCGTCCGGGCCGACCAGGCGTACTCCATCCTCAGCCGCATCGTGCGGGCCACCCGGGTGGACACCATCGTGCACACCTTCCTCGAGACCAACTCCGTGAGCGTGTCGAGCCGGCTCCTTCACGAGATCAACGTGATCGGGACCTTGAACCTGCTCGCCGCGGCCGGCTCGCCGGGCACGCCCGTCCACCAGGTGGTCGTCAAGTCGTCGACCCACGTCTACGGCGCGTCGGAGAAGGACCCCGCCTGGTTCCGCGAGACCACCAAGCGGAACGCTCCCGTCCGCACCCAGCTGGAGCGCTCGCTCATCGAGGTGGAATCCCTGGTCCGCGACTTCACCGTCGACAACCCGGGGATGGTGGTCACCCTCCTCCGCTTCGCCAACGTGCTCGGAAGCGACATCGTCACCCCGATCACCGCCGACCTGCGCCGGCGGCTCCTGCCCTGCATCGCCGGCTTCGACCCCCTCGTCCAGTTCGTCGAGGAGGACGACGTCGTCCGGTCGTTGGAGTTCGTCACCCGCCACCGCGTCGCCGGTACCTACAACGTCGCCGGGGCGGGAAAGCTGCCGTGGAGCGAGGTGGCCGCCATCGGCGGGGCCCACCTCCTACCGCTCCCCCCCTTCGGGCCGCAGTCCTTCGCCGCACCGCTGGCGCGGATCGGCCTGGTGCAGTTCCCGGCGGAGATGGAGCAGCTGGCGCGGTACGGCCGGGGTGTCGACACCTCGCGCCTCATCGAGGCCGGCTTCACCTACCGGTACTCCAGTGCCGGTGCGGTGGCCAGCTTCGCCCGGGCCAACAACCTCCGACGGGCGGTGGGGGAAAGCGGTCCCGCCTACCGCTACGAGCAGGACGTCGAGCAGTTCTTCCGGCACTCGCCCGCGGTGGTGCGGGGGATCGACGGCTGATCGGACCCGGTCCGACAGCCGGTCTCGCACCCGGTCCGGCACGCCGCCGACCGGTCACCCCCGCTTCAACCAGGTCGAGAGCAGCTCCGACCGCCGGGCCTCCCACTCGTCCGACGTCATGGCGTACCGGACATGGTCCTCCCAGGCCCCGTTGATCTCGAGGAACCCGAGCGCCACGCCCTCGACCCGCAGTCCCAGCTTCTCGGCCACCCGCCGGCTGGAGCCGTTGCGGGGGATGATCGCCACTTCGACCCGGTGCAGGCGGAGCGACTCGAACGCGAACTGGAGCACCACCACCACCGCTTCGGGCACCAGCCCGTAGCCGGCGAGGTCCCGGTCGATCCAGTAGCCGATGGACCCGCTCTGGAACGGCCCGCGCTGGACGGACGAGAGGGTGATCTCGCCCGAGAACCTCCCCTCCACGAAGATGCCGAACCCGAACCCCGTACCCAGCTGGCGTTCGCGTTCCCGCATCAGGCAGCGGTTGACGAAGCTGGCCCGGTCCTCCGGGGCCGGCGGCGCCCCGGCCGGCCTCGGCTCCCACGGGACCAGCCACTCGCGGCACCGGCTGCGCACCGCGTGCCACTGCTCGTAGTCGCTCTCGAGGAGGGTGGCGACCCGGATCCGCCATCCCGGGAGGTCGAGCGACCGCGTCGGCTGTCCGTGCGACCGGGGGCTCACGACAGGGAACCCGCTGCCACCCGTGGAGCGGCGCACTGACCGAGGACGAGCAAGACCACCGGCGCATGGTAGGCGGTTCTCCGTCGGCGCACATCACCAGCGCCAGTCCGCCCGGTGGAGTCCGACCCGCCCGATGACGGCGGTCCGGAGGCGGTCCCGCCTACACTTTCCCATGCGCGACGCACCGGGTGGAGCCCCCATGCGGTCGCCAGCGCCCGCCCAACGGCCCTCCGAGCCGGGAGCGTGCACCAACCCGCCCGGACAGCGCCCCGGCGCACTCCGGCGGGCCTGGGCAGACCGACCGTGCTCCGCCGTGCCCCTCCTCGTCATCGCCGCCGCGGTGGTCGTCGCCAACCTTGGTGAGCTCTCCCACCTGGTCACCGCCAACCCCCTCGTGCTCGACGCCTATCTCACCCCTCACCTCCCTGCCGGCGTCCTCCCCGGACTCCCGTACATCGACCCCAACGCCGGGTACACCACCCAGGCGCTCGGCCACCTGGCCGCCATGGACTGGCTCCACGGCCACATCCCCTGGTGGAACCCGTACGAGGGCATCGGAGCTCCACTGGCCGGTGAGATGCAGAGCGGGGCGTTCTTCCCCCCGACGCTCCTCCTGGCACTCCACGACGGGCTCCTCTACCTCCAGGTGCTCCTCGAGGTGTTCGCCGGCTGGTCGACGTACTTCCTCTCCCGGCGGCTCGGCATCGGTCGCAGCGCGTCGACCGCTGCGGGCGCGGCCTTCGCCCTGTGCGGCACCTTCGCCTGGTTCGCCCACGCCCCGTTCCGACCCGTGGCCTTTCTCCCGCTGGCACTCCTCGGGGTGGAGCGCGCCCGGGAGGCCGCAGCGGAGGGACGGCGTGGCGGCTGGCGGCTGCTGGCGGCCGCCCTGGCCCTGTCGATCCTGGCCGGTTTCCCGGAGACTGCCTTCATCGACGGACTGCTGGTCGCCCTGTGGGCGGGACTGCGTGCGGTCGACGGCGACCACCCGGCCCTGCGGCCCTACCTGGCCCGTCTGGCCGCCGGCACTGTCGTCGGTGGTGCCCTGGCGGCGCCGTTGCTGGTCGCCTTCGTGACCTACCTCCCCTCGGCATCCATCGGTTCGCACAGCGGGGCGCTCGCCCATGTCTCCCTCCCACCCTCCGGCCTCCCACAAGTCCTGCTTCCCTACTCGCTCGGACCGATCTTCGCCTTCTCCACCCCTGGTGCCGTCGATACCTTGGGGAGCATCTGGGGAAACGTCGGCGGGTTCCTCTCCGTCACCCTCGTCGCCGCCGGTCTGGTCGGACTGGTCGGACGGCGCCTCCGCCTGCTCCGGGTCGGACTGGGATCGTGGGTGGCGGTCTGCGTGCTCCGCACCTACGGGTTCCGGCCCCTGGTCACCGTGATGGCCGACATCCCCGGAGTCCGTCTCACCGCCTTCTACCGGTATGCCGACCCGTCGTGGGAACTGGCGGTGATGCTCCTGGCCGCCCTCGGCCTCGACGACCTCGCCCGCAACCACACCCGGCCCAGGGTGATGGTCGCGGCCGCGGCGGTCACCGGGGTGCTCTCGGTGTGGGCCGCGTCCGACGCGTGGTCGCTCCTCACCAACGCCACGGGCCCCACGGGAACGACTGCCGCCTCGCGACACCACTTCGTCGTGGTCAGCCTGGGCGGCGCACTTGTCGTCCTGGCCTTCTTGGTCGTCGGAGCCGGGTGGGCCGGTCGCCGTCAACGCGGTGTCCGCTCGGAACGAACCAGAAGACGGGGCCGGGTGGTGATGGCCGGTGCGATCACCGTCGAGAGCATCGGCTTGTTCGGGTTCACCGCCCTCTCGGCGCCCGCACCGACCGGTCTGGTCACCGGCTCGGTCGCCTACCTGCAGGCCCACCTGGGTAGCGGTCGCTTCACCACCCTCGGACCCATCCAACCCGACTACGGGTCCTACTTCGGCATCGGGCAATTGGAGGTCATCGACCTCCCCATCCCCAAGGCGTTCTCCGATGAGTTCAAGTTCCACCTCGACCCCAATACTCGGACGGGGATCCTCGATCCCAGCCAGCTCGTCAACCCTTCCCTGCCGTCGGCCGCTGCGGAGCTCTCGCGCAACCTCGCCTCCTACGAGGCGCTCGGCGTGCGGTACGTGGTCGAGAACCAGTACGGGTCGGACTTCCAGGGCAAGCCGTGGCCACTCCCTGGAACTGCGCCGTGGCCGGCCGGCCCCCGGCTGGTGGAGCACGACCAGCTCGCCGAGGTCTGGGAGCTTCCCCATCCGAGCCCGATCTTCACCGCCCGTGCGTCCCGGCCGGTGGCACCGGACTGCACAGTGGTGGGCCACGGCGCCGACGAGGCCACGGTCACCTGCGCCAGGCCCGCTCTCCTCGTCCGCCGGGTGCAGGAGCTTCCCGGGTGGGCGGCGACCGTCGACGGGCACGCCGTCGCGGTGCGGTTGGATCGTTCCGGGCCTCCGGGACTCTTCCAGCAGATCGCGATCCCGGCCGGGAGGTCGGTGGTGCGCTTCACCTTCCTCCCTCCCTTCGAATACCCGGCATCATTGTTGGCCCTGGCGGCGTTGCTCGCCCTGTTGGTGCCCATGGCATGGACCCTGTTCCGACGCACCAGGGGGCGCCCTCGACGAGACAGCCGTCGGGTGCTTCGAGTCGGCGGATGACCTCCACATGAACCGCCCCCAGTTGACGCTCATCGCGCGCGACGCATCGTCACAACGGCACCCTGCTTGGCAACTGGCTTGCCAACTAGTTGAGCGCCACCTGACCTCTCATTAGCATGCCGGAGGGCCGCCTGATCGCCAGGTATGGGCTCCGAAAGGAAGTGCGTCATGCGCATGTACAGTCGCTGGAGGGGGAAGACGACCGCGTTGGGGATCGCTTCCAGGTTTGCGATCGTCACCACACTCGCGGCATCCGGGATGGTCGGCTTGGGCCTGCAGGCATCGACAGCCGGCGCTTCGACCGTCCAGTCCTACACGGCACTCGGGGATTCCTACGCAGCCGGGGTGGGGACGAACGACTACTACGCGAGCAGCGGGACCTGCCAACGGAGTCCTCTCGCCTACGCCCCGATCATTGCCAATAGCAAAGGGTTCAGCCTCAATTTTGCCGCTTGTAGCGGCGCGACCACTTCCCAGGTCGTCGGCAGCCAGCTCGCGGGGCTTACTGCGTCGACCACGTTCGTGACGGTCTCGGCTGGGGGGGACAACGTCGGGTTCGCCAACATCCTGCAGACCTGCGCCGAGGAGGGGTGGATTGACTTCTGGGGATACGACCCCTGCCAGGCGGCCATCGACAGCGGAGAGGCCAGCATCGCGAACGGGTTGGCCCAGAGTCTCCAGGTGCTCTACTCCGCCATCGCCGCCAAGGCCCCGGCGGCCCGGGTGGACGTGGTCGGCTATCCGATGCTCTTCGACCCGAGCGGAACGGTGTGTCCGTTCAGGGGCACGCTGTTCATCACCCAGAACGAGGCGCTACAGATGAACCAGGGCGCCAACCAGCTGGACTCGGTGATCCAGTCCGAGGCTGCCGCCTACGGCTTCCACTTCGTCGACCCCCGGGCGGCGTTCGCCTCCCATGCGGTGTGCACGGGCAACCCGTGGATCAACGGGGTGACGTTCCCCACTTCCAACTCGTTCCATCCCGACGCTGCCGGATACCAGGCGCTGGTCAATCTGGTCGAGAGCGCTGGGCTCTGATCCAACCGGGATCGTGCCGGTGTCGGGTTGCCCGATACCGGCACGATCCGTAGGTCTGACTCTCGTCTCGAGAGTGCCAACGCGGGTCTCTCGCACCGACGGGTCGTCAGTCCGGTTCCGGTCGACGGTCACGGTTGTCGTGCCGCGCTCCTACCTGAGCAGGTTTCCGGGCGATTCGCCGTCAGCCGCGGTCTCCACGCCGTTGACGAGCACCCGGACATCGGGGACAGGTGCCGCCGGGTCGGCACCGCCATCGACCGGTTCCCCTTCGGCCACCCTGCCCCGGGTGAGTCCACCCACCAACTGCAACCACTGCTCGTCCTCGTCCAACGGTCGCAGCGGGCACCACGGCTCGAGGCGTCCGAGGTTCGGGTTGTAGAACGGATCACCGGCCCGGAGTACCTCGGTCCACCGGGCCAGGAACTCCTCGTAGTCACGGTGGAAGCCCGAGTAGCCGCGGCTTACCGACTCATAGTGGACGAGCTCCGCCTGCGGGGTATAAAGCACCTGATAGCCGGCCTGCCTGAGCCGAATGCAGAAGTCGACGTCGTTGAACCCCACGGCGAAGGCCTCGTCGAACCCGTGCAGCTCTTCGAACACCGGACGGCGCACCAGCATGCACGCCGCGGTCACCGCACTCACCTCGCGAGTCACCTGCTCCCAGCCGAAGTACCCCATCGCGTTCGCCGGCAGACCGGCGAACAGATGACCGGCCACCCCGCCCAACCCGAGCACGACCCCCGCGTGCTGCAGCCTGCCGTCGGGGTAGAGCAGGCGGGCCCCCACCGCCCCCACCTCGGGACGTTGTGCCTGCTCGACCATCGCGTGCAGCCACCCCTCCGAGGACGCCTCGATGTCGTTGTTCAGGAACAGCAGCATGTCGGAACGACACGTCGCGGCGGCCAGGTTGTTGATGGCAGGCCAGTTGAACGGCCCGGGGTAGTCGAGCACCCGGGTGGCCGGCCGGTCCGCCAGCCGGAGCCGCAGCGCGGTCGTCTCCGGCTCGGAGCTCCCGTTGTCGACAAGGACCACCTCGCCGATCGGGTAGCCCGGTGACCGCTCGAGCGAGTCGAGGCACTGCGCGGTAAGCGCCGCCTGGTCCCGAAACGGGATGATCACGCTGACCGACGGCGTACCGCGGACCCGTCGCCGCACGGTGTACGCACCGAGGAACGGACCTCCATCCACGATCCCGTCGATCCCCTGACGCACGAGCGCGTCTTCCACCACCCGCCGACTGGCCGCGTGGGCCCACGGCTTTGCGTCGCTGTCGCCGGCGGCCGATCCGGCCACCACCCTCCAGTGGTAGAGGACCCTCGGGATGTGCACCACCCTGCGGGCCTGCTCGGTGGCCCGGAGCATCACGTCGAAATCCTGACTCCCGTCGAACTCCGGACGGAACCCGCCGATAGCGACGAGCAACGAGCGGCGCACCGCGGTCAGGTGTCCAAGATAGGGAAAGGCCAGAAGGAGATCGGGGCTCCAATCGGGCTTGAAGTGGGGATGGAACGGGCGGTCGAGCTCGTCGTACTTGTCCTCGTCGGTGTAGATGACATCCGCATCCTTCGTGCGCGACACCACCGCGGCCAGCTCGGCCAACGCCTCGGGATGGAGCAGGTCGTCGTGATCGAGCAGGGCGACGAAGACGCCCGAGGAAGCCTCCAACGCCCGGTTGGTGGCGCGGGAGATGCCGCTGTTCTCCGCCATCGCCATCACGGTGATGCGAGGATCGCCGGCCGCGAGCTCCTCCATGATCGCGGTGAGCTCCGGGTCGCCCGATCCGTCGTCGCAGAGGCACAGCTCCCAGTTCCCGTAGGTCTGATGCATGACCGATTGGACGCACTCCCTGAAGTACCAGTGGGACGGCCGGTACACGGGCACGACCACACTGATCAGGGGACCCGAGGTCGGCAGGTCCACCGGTGGGGCCTGCCGCAGCTCATGCAGGTGCAGCCAGTGCCAGTACTCGGGTGGGTGCTCGGCGGCATGCCTCCCCCACGGCAGACGACCGGGTTCGCCGGAGTCGACCGGAACCGTCTCCTCGGCCAACCGGTGCGCCACACGTCCCAGCGCAGACACCAACACATCCGACACCCGATCGTCGACCGGAGCGCCGCCCTCGATCCCCGACTCGGACTCCCCTCGCCTGTCCGGCATCGGGTCGGCAGCGGGCCGTCGGGCATCGGGGGTCGACATGGGAGCCCGAGCAGCATACCGCCACGATCAAGCGGAGATCATCAAGGATGTCGAAGGAGCGCCTGGAGGGGTCGTTCGGGCACGGGCCACCCGGATCCCATGCCCAACGGTCCGCGGCGCCACGGCTATGCTGACCTGGTCGCGACCGGGTCGGTTCCCACGTGTGCGCTCGTCCGAGAGGGCGGTGCCCGAAGGACGCCAGGACGAAGGGCGGCAGTCCACTCCTCAGACGACGGGGCGACGTGCGATCGCGAAGGCGAGAAGAGGACGAAACGGTGGCCACATCCGAGCTTGACCCAGAGCAGTTCCTCGAAGCGCTCAGGGAACATCACCGGGTCCTGCGGTGGGAGCCGCTCCCACCCGACGAACCCAGCCGTCCCCTCGGCGGCGAGCAGGCGCGCAACCGCTCCGCTCTGGCCTACCTGCACCAGCACTGGACACTCCCCGACCGCTTCCACGACGAGGACGCCGGGAACGGGCTCAAGGGCCGGCTGATCGGAGCCTTCGGGCGGTTGACCTACCGGGTGCTCGGGCGGTACCTCCGCGAGGAACGAGAGCTGCTCGGCCACATGGTGCGGATCTCGGAGACCCTGGAGCACCGGTGCGACGAGCTCACGGTGAGGATCGCCGAACTGAACGGCGAGGTCCTCAGACGCCAGGTGGCAGAAGCACGCAACCAGGCACTGCTGGCGGCTTGGCTCCATGCAGAGCCACCCGTCGAGGACGCGAACGACCGCCCATGATCTCGGTGCCCGACGGACGGGGATCGCACACGCAGCCCCGTCCGGATGCCCAGCCCTCGGCCACGACCGGCTCCGGAACCAGCCGGCCGGTGGTTGCCGTCCTCACCACCCGCTGGGAGTCGGGCTCTGAGCCCGGGTGGGCGATCCGCCAGATCGCCGGGGCGATGGCCTGCGTCGCAGACGTCCACGTGGTGACCCCCCAAGGGACGGGACCGTCGGTCCGCGCCGACGGCGTCTTCACCCTGCACGAGACCGGGACCCCGGTCCGGCCGGTCGATGAGCTCAGCCGCGATACCCTGATCGGCGCGTTCACCGGGGCGGGAGTCGGCACCACCGGACGGGTCGACCTGCAGCTCGGTCGCATCCTCGACCGCGGTCAGACCCAGCCGTGGGAAGCCGCAGCCGCCGTCCTCGCCGAACTGCACCCGGACCGTGTGGTCGTCGCCGGCCACCTCAACATGGGTGCCCTCCGGGCGGTCGACCGGGCGGTGCCCGACGTGCCGGTCAGCCTGGTCCCGCTGGCGGTCGACGCGCTCGCGCTCGCCTTCCCCCACTTCGGGCCGCTCCTCGACCGCGCCGAGTCGCTCCTCGCCCTCTCCGAGGCGGAGGCCGCCGTGCTCGCCGCCCGGATCGGTGACCCCGCTCGCGTCCACTGGATCGGTGCTCCACTCGCCGCCAATCCCAGCTCCCGTTCCGAGCCCAACACCTGGGTCGGCGACACCGGCTACGTCCTGGTCCTGACCGACGCCAGCACGGACGACGGCAACGCCGAATCCGCGGTGCTGGCCCGTTCCATCCGCTTGGCGATCCCCGACCCACCCGTCGGGATCTCCACCACCGACGGCTTCCACGTATGGCACGAGGGGCGGCGAAGCTCCGGCTGGCCCGTCGAACGGTCGAGCGACCTGGCCCGCCTGATCGCCTGGGCGGCCGTCACCGTCGATCTCCGCCCCGGCCCGCTGTTCGCCCGCCGGTGTGTCGAGTCGCTCCTCTACGGGACACCGATCGTGGTGCCAAGTGCCTCCAGGGCCGCGGACCTTGCCCGCCGGAGTCGCGGCGGCCTCTGGTACTCGTCTCCCGGGGAGCTGATCTGGTCGATCGAGGCGCTTCTCGGCGCGTCGACCCGGACCGCCCTGTCGGTCCAGGGCCGCCGCTACGCCGAGGCCGGGTACGGGACGACGGACGGGTTCGTCCGACGGGTCCTGGCGGCGACCGGTCTGGCCGGTCGAGACCGTTCCCCCGGCCCCCGGGACAGGCCGGCTACCGGGTCCCCGGTGGCGGTCGGCGCCTGAGCGTTCCACGAAAGCGATGCCGCGGCACCCGCCGCGGATCCCGGTCAGTCGAGCGGCACCCCAGCCAGAAGACCGGCCACCATGCCGTCGAGGATGTCGGCCTCCGACACCAGGCAGCGGTCCTTGCCCAGCGCAGACATGAGCGTTGCGAGGATGAGCGCCCCCGCCACGATCACGTCCTCCCGGCCCTCGGCCATGCCCGGGCGGGCCAGCCGCGCCGCACGGTCCTCCCCGGCCAGGGTGCGCTCCCACCGCTCCACCGCCTCGGCGGTGAGGACGGAGTGGTGGATCCGGTCCCGGTCGTAGACGGCGAGCCCCATCTCGAGCGCGGCGAGCGTGGTGACCGTACCGGCGAGGCCGACCAACAGGGGCGGAGCGGCCAGGCGCGGCTCGGCGGCGAGTGCCTCGCGCACCGCCGCCGCCACCGCCTCCCTGGCCCGGCGGAGCGACGGGGGGGTCGGCGGATCGCCTTCGAGGAGGCGCTCGAACACCCGGACGCACCCGATCTGCAGGGAGGCGACCGCCAGGGACGGATCGCCGGCGCCGGCACCGGCCACCAGCTCGGTGGACCCGCCCCCGATGTCGACGACGAGAAAGGGGCCGTCGGCCGGGTCCAGGTCGGCCACCGCTCCGGCCAACGACAGGCGGCCCTCGTCGCGGCCCGAGAGGAGGGCCGGCTCCGCCCCGGTCACCTCGGCTGCCGCCGTCACGAACTCCTGCCCGTTGGACGCGTCCCGGGCGGCCGACGTCGCCACCAGCCGTGCCCGGACGACCCCGAGCTCGTCCATCGTCCGTCGGTAGTCGGCGAGCACCCGGAGGCAGCGCTCCATCGCCGCCTCGGACAGCCGGCCGGTCGAGTCCACACCCTCGCCCAGCCGGGTGATCCGCATCAGACGGGTGAGCGGACGCCCGTCGGCGGCCGCCACCAGCAGGCGGGTCGAGTTGGTTCCGCAGTCGATCGCCGCCACCGGCCCGAGGGAGTCCACGCCACCTTGCTAGCACGGTCCCGGCAGGCCGCACGCCCGGCCTGTTCACGCCCTCAGAGCGGTCGGAGCCCGATCCGGTGGGCCGTCCACTCCCCGACCGGGTCGTCCGCCCCGGTCAACCACCACGCCAGGTGGGCGTGGAGGCACTTCACCCCCTGGCGGGTCCCGCCGACCCCGCCGGCCGGACGGGGACCCACGTGGCCCACGGGGATGAGGGAGTCCCGCTCCTGCCGGTACACCTCGTGGGATGCGGCCACCCGGTCCGGCGGGACGGCCGACTCGGCCAGCCGCACGCCTCCGACCGACTCCAGTCGGCTCACCTCGTCGCGCAGCACGGGGTCTACCAGCCAGAACCGCGTGGGCATCGGCGTGCCGTCGAACAGGAACGGGGCGTTGGCGATGACCGCGGGCCGGCCGTCCTCGGAACGGACCACCACCTCGAAGGCTCCGGCCGGGGTTCGCCCGAGCAGCTCGGCCACCGCCACCCGGTCGTCGTTCCCGTCGGCGGCCGGGACGGCGGCCGGACCGTGGGCGACGCCGGTTGCCGGGTCGCCGCGAACCGGTCCCACCCCGTCAACGCCAGAATTCGAGCGTGGCGACCACGCGATGCCAGAACCCCCCGGAGGCGGAGGCGGTCCCGACCGGACCGGTCGGACGGGTGCCGCTCCCCGAGCCCGGGCTGGCGGCGCTGGAGGTGCCCAGCGGCTGGGTCGTCGTGGCGAGCCCGGGAGCGGGCGACATGTTGGGTGCGTCCGCCGGGGAGACCGGCGGCTGCGCCCCCGGGTCGCCGAGGGCCCCTGCCCCCTGGACGGTCGGGACCCCCACCCCCGGCAGCACCGTGAACAGCGTCTGGCCCGGTGCGACGAGCTGGTAGTCGGCCCGGGCCAGCTGGCGGATCGCCGTCGGGGAGTGGAGCAGCTGCTGCTGTTCGGCCAGGAGCCGGTTCTGCTGCTGGAGGACCGCCAGGCCCGCTCGGGCGCTGGAGAGCTGACGGTGCTGGGCCACCAGGGTCGTCAACGGGAAGCTCGTCGCCACGATCACCACCGAGACCGCCGCGGCCAGGACCACCGTGCCCCGCCGCGGTCGGCTGTGCCGCCCGGATCCGGGACGCGCCCCCCCGGTCGCGGCGGCGGACCTCCGTGGTCGGCCCGCCCCGGCCGGATGCGACGCGCGCGCCCCGGTGGGCCGCCTCCCCCGCTCCGTCATCCGGAGCTCCGGGCGGCGAGGGCTGCCCGGCCGTGGAAGGCCGCGGTCTCCCCCAGCAGGTCCTCGATCCGGAGCAACTGGTTGTACTTGGCGACCCGGTCGGACCTCGCCGGGGCTCCGGTCTTGATCTGGCCGCAGTTGGTCGCCACCGCCAGGTCGGCGATGGTGGAGTCCTCGGTCTCCCCGGAACGGTGCGACATCACACAGGTGTAGGCGGAGCGGGTGGCGAGCGACATCGTCCCGAGGGTCTCGGTCAGGGTGCCGATCTGGTTCACCTTGACGAGGACCGAGTTGGCGGCTCCCGAGTCGATCCCCCGGCGCAGGCGCTCCTGGTTGGTGACGAACAGGTCGTCGCCGACGATCTGCAGGCGGTCGCCGAGCGCACCGGTGAGTGCCGTCCACCCGTCCCAGTCCTCCTCGGCCATGCCGTCCTCGAGCGACACGATCGGGTACCGGTCGACCAGATCGACCCAGTAGTCGACCAGGTCTGCGGAGGACAACGTGCGACCCTCGCCGACCAGGGCATAGGACCCGTCGCGGTAGAGCTCGGTGGAGGCCGGGTCCATGGCGATGGCGATCTCGTCGCCGGGGGTGCGGCCGGCCGCCTCGATCGCATCCACCAGCATCTGCACGGCCGCCTCGTTCGACGGCAGGTCCGGCGCGAAGCCCCCCTCGTCTCCCACCGCGGTCGACAGGCCCCTCGCCTTCAGCACGCCGGCCAGGGCGTGGTACGTCTCGACTCCCCACCGCAGAGCCTCGGAGAACGACGCGGCGCCCACCGGCATGATCATGAACTCCTGGAAGTCGACGGAGTTGTCCGCGTGCACCCCCCCGTTGAGCACGTTCATCATCGGCACCGGCAGCACGTGGGCGTCACAACCACCCACGGAGCGGAACAGGGGGAGCTGGAGCTCGTCGGCCGCCGCCCGGGCATTGGCCAGCGAGACCCCGAGCACGGCGTTGGCCCCGAGGCGCGCCTTGTTCGGTGTCCCGTCGGCGTCGATCATGGCCAGGTCCACCCCGCGCTGGTCGAGCGCGTCGAACCCGGCCAGGATCTCGGCGATCTCGCCGTTCACGTGGCCCACGGCGGTGAGGACCCCCTTGCCGCCGTAGCGTTCGCCGCCGTCACGGAGCTCCCGCGCCTCGAACGTGCCGGTGGAGGCGCCCGACGGCACCATCGCCCGCCCCGCCGCACCGGACTCGAGGACGACCTCCACCTCCACCGTGGGGTTCCCACGGGAATCGAGGACCTCCCGACCGAGGATCTGTTCGATGGCGCTCACGGTGCACTGCTCACGTTCGTGGTGACTCCTGTTGCGGGTGTGACGGAACTTATCATCCGTCACCGCCCGGACCTGGGCATTCCCTCCCCCCGCCCGCTCGGGAGGACCGCTCTCATTCGAGGGCGCGCACGGTGTCCCGGAAGGCGGTGGCCCGTTGGCGCAGCACACCCTCGGGATCGGATCCCCCGGTGAGCCTCGCCAGGTTCACCAGCGAGAAAAGCAGCTCCGCGACGAGGTCGTCGTGTGTCCGTCCACCGCCTCCGACGCGGGTGGGTCCCCGAACCCGCCCGCCGTCCCCGTCTCCGGCCCGGGTCGCCAGCTCCTCGAGCCAGCCGGTCATCCGCGCCACCTCGGCGTCGACCCCCGGAAGCTCGGCTCCCACCGTCAGCGCCTTCCGCTGGAGCTTCGCCGCCAGCGCCAGGGCGGGGAGCGCCCTCGGGATCCCGTCGGTGATACTGGCGCGCCCCTTCTCCGCCTTCTTCAGGGCCTCCCAGGTCCGGTCGAGCCGCTCGGGATCGGTGCCTTCTCCCGCGCCGTCTCCGACCCCGTCGCCGAACAGGTGCGGATGGCGCGAGACCAGCTTGTCGTGGACGCCGCGCGCCACGTCGGCGAGCGTGAACCAACCGGACTCCTCCGCCAGGGTGGCGTGGAAGTACACCTGGAACAGCAGGTCGCCCAGCTCCTCCTCCAGGTCGGCGACCGCCCGCTCCTCGGCCCTGCCGTCCCCGGACGCTCCCCCCAACCGGTCGATCGCCTCGAGCACCTCGTAGGTCTCCTCCAGCAGGTGCCGGGCCAATGAACCGTGGGTCTGGTCGCGGTCCCAGGGACACCGCCGGCGCAACGTGTGCATCAATTCGTCCAGCTGGACCAGCTCCCTACCGACCGGGGCGGCCGCCGCCGGGATCCACAGCGCGGTCAGGTGGTCGGGCGCGAAGGACCGGTCCAGCTCGTCCCAGCCCACCTCCCGGACGACCTCGTCGGCGAGGCCCAGGTGGTGGAGGACCGTCACCACCGGCTCCGCCCCGCCGGAGGTCGCCCAGTCGGCCGACAGCTTGATCTCGGAGAGGATCGCGCGGGACCAGCACTGGGCCACGACCAGTGGTCCGCGCTCCCCCGCCGCGTCGGCGGCGAACGTCTCGCCGTCCACGACACGCACCCCCGACGCCACCGGGTCCACACCGAGCCGGGAGAACACCAGATCGAGGAAGGAGAGGGCCGGGTGCACCGACACCTCCACCTCGCCGGAGACGACGGCCGGATCCCGGCGCAGCAGCACGACGGTGCGTTCCGCCACCGCCGGGGACCCGGGAACCGCGTACACCACCGAGCGGCCGCTCCGGACCGCGGCGACCAGGTCGGCGACGATCGCCCGGTAGACAGCGTCGAAGGTGGGGAGCTCCTCGTAGTGGTGGTCGAAGGACTCCGCTCCGGCCAGCGAGGCGGCAGCCGGATGCCGGGTCGTCCTCAGCACCACGCGGTCCGCCGCTTCGACCAGGCGCAGGGACTCCGCCGTCATCAGCTCCGGGCCCGCCGGACCCAGGCCGATCACGTCGAGGCGCGGTCCCTGCCGGCGGACGGCCGTCCCGGCGGCCGCGGCCTCAACCACCCGTGCCCGGCGACGCGGTCCCCGGGGCCGACGGCGGCGTTCCCGACCCGGTCGCCCCGAGCGGCGACGTGCCGGTGGGTGCTACCAGCGGGTGTCCGACCGCCGCCGCCAGCAAGAACCGCGCCGGTGGCGCCACCGGTGCGACGACGACGTGCCCCTGCCACGTGCCGTAGCGGGGATCGACGGACACCTGGGAGTGCCTCGCGTAGACGACGATCTCCTTGGCCACCCGGTTGCCGTTCGCCGTCGACTGGAGCAGCTCCTGGTGGATCACCCCGGTGGCGGCGGAGAGGGGCTCGACCGTCTGGCTGGTCACCTCGAACAGCTCCCACGCGCCGGTGCTCGGGTCCTGGAGGGGTCCGATGGGTGCACCCACCGCCACCGTCGTGAGCCCGAGCGCCTGCTCCACCTGCGACTCGGTGTTGGTGCAGCCCAACGCGCCGCCGTTCGGGGCCGTCTGGGTGTCGAGCGAGCTCGCCTTGGCCACGGCGGCGAACGAGGCACCGCCTTTGATCTGGGCCAGGTACTGCTGGGCGTGGGCCTGGGTGTCGGTCACGATGACGCTCACGCAGTCGGCGGTGAAGAGCGGCTTGTTGGCGGCGTAGTACGCCTGCACCTGGCCACGGGTGATGACCGCCCCGTCGGCGAGGAGCAGCTGGTCGACGGCGTTGTTGGCGATGAGCTGGTCCCGCACCGCGGACGGAAGGCTCGAGACGACCTGCGCCCCGGTCAGCGCCTGCCCGGAGGAGCTCACGCAGTACGAGGCGGTGCCCGACTGGGCGGCCTGGTTGGCCACCGCGCTGATCTCACCGTCGAGCGTGGCCTCGAAGGTGTTGGCGGCGTTCGTCAGGTCGGAGGCTGTGACGGTGAGGCCTTTCGACGCGGCGAGCTGCGCCGCCAGCGCGTCGCCGATCCGGTTCTGGAGGATGGAGTCGGCGAAGGCCATGTTGAACGTGCCCGCCCCTCCGGCTCCCTGGGTCTGGACCGTCTGGCCGGTCTCCGCCTCCAGCAGGCACTGACCGGCCTGGGTGGTGTCGAACGCCTGGAGCTGGGTGTTGAGCGACGCCACCGAGACGGTGGTCCCGTTGACGGTGGCGGCGGTGGGGAGGGCGGTGCAGGCGGTGCCGAGCACCCCGGCGACCAGCGCGAGCGACGAGGTGGCGAGGAGGCGCTTCACGGCGGCGATGCTACCGGCTGGGTGCCAGCTCCGAGAACCCGCGCCCGTCGGCGACGCCGGGGTCCGGCGGGGGTCCCGCCGGGTCGGCGGCCGGATCCGGTGGCGGTACCAGGTCCCGCAGCAGGCCCACCACCAGCGGGGCGAAGGACGGAGGTCCCGCGTCCCGGTCCTTGGGCGGGACGGCCAGCGGTGCCACCAGCCGGTGGCTCTCGGCGTGGTAGGTCGCGCCCGGCGCCAGGCGTCGGAGGCGGACCTCGGCGGACGCCGGGAGCACGAGGGGCGCCAGCTTGACCGTGGCCCGTCCCCCCGGTGCCCCGCCCAGCGATCCCGGCGACCGGGGCACCGCCACCGCCACCTCGGTGATGCCGAGCCGCCGGCACTCGACCCGTAGGCGGGCGACGTCCAACAGGGCGACCGCCGGGGCCGGCAGCGGGCCGAAGCGGTCCTCCCACTCCGCCCGGACGTCGTCGATCTCCACGTCGGAGCACAGCCCGGTGATGCGCCGGTAGGCCTCGAGGCGCACGTCCTCCGCCTCGACGTAGCTGGCAGGCAGGTGGGCGGCGTCGGGGACGTCGATGGTGAGGTCCGCCGGCCGGGGTCGCGTCTCCCCCTTCAGCTCGGCCACCGCCTCGGAGACCATCTGGACGTAGAGGTCGTAGCCGATGGCCGCGATGTGGCCGGACTGGTCGTGGCCGAGCAGGTTCCCCGCCCCGCGGATCTGCAGGTCGCGGAGGGCGATCTTGAAGCCCGACCCCAGCTCGGTGTGGTCGCCGATCGTCCGCAGGCGCTCGTAGGCGGTCTCCGACAGCGCCTTGTCCGCCGGATGGAAGAGATACGCGTAGGCCCGTTGGCCGGACCGTCCCACCCGGCCTCGCAGCTGGTGGAGCTGACCCAGGCCCAGCAGGTCGGCGCGGTCGACCACCAGGGTGTTCACGCTCGGCATGTCGATGCCCGACTCGACGATGGTGGTGCACACCAGCACGTCGTAGCGCCCCTCGCCGAAGTCGAGCACGATCTTCTCCAGGGTCCCCTCGTCCAGCTGGCCGTGGGCCACCGCCACCCGGGCCTCGGGGGCCATGCGGCGGACCCGCTCGGCCACCGCGTCGATGTCGTGCACGCGGTTGTGGACGTAGAAGACCTGGCCCTCCCGGAGGAGCTCCCGTCGGATCGCCTCGGACGCGGCCCCCGCCTCGAACTCTCCGACGTAGGTCAGGATGGGCCGCCGGGCCGCCGGTGGCGTGTTGACCATCGAGAGGTCCCGGATCCCGGTGAGAGCCATCTCGAGTGTCCGGGGGATCGGGCTGGCGGTGAGGGTGAGCACGTCGACCCCTTCGGACAGCGCCTTGATCGCCTCCTTGTGGGACACGCCGAACCGCTGCTCCTCGTCCACCACCAGCAGGCCGAGCTTCCGGAAGGCGATGTCCTCCCCGAGCAGCCGGTGGGTGCCGACCACCACGTCCACCGAACCGTCCGCCAGGCCGGCCAGCACCTTCTTAGCCTGCGCGTTGGTCAGAAAGCGGCTGAGCAGCTCGACCCGGATGGGGAAGGGGGCGAACCGGTCCACGATGGTCTGGTGGTGCTGGCTGGCGAGGAGGGTGGTCGGGACCAGCACCGCCGCCTGGTACCCGTCCTGGACCGCCTTGAACACCCCCCGCAGCGCCACCTCCGTCTTGCCGAAGCCGACGTCGCCGCAGACCAGGCGGTCCATCGGCTGCGGCCGCTCCATGTCCGCCTTGACATCCTCGATCGCCCGGGCCTGGTCGGTGGTCTCCAGGTAGGGGAACGCCGACTCCATCTCCGCCTGCCAGGGCGTGTCGGGGCCGAACGCGTGCCCCTCGACCTCGAGCCGTCGGCGGTACAGCGCCACCAGCTCCTCGGCGATCTCGTGGACGGCGGCGCGGGCCTTGGCCCGGGCCTTGGTCCACTCCGACCCGCCCAGCCGGCTCACCGTGGGCGAGTCCCCGCCGGCGTAGGGGGTGAGCAGCTCGATCTGGTCGGTCGGGAGGTAGAGCTTGTCCGCTCCCCGGTACTCGAGGAGGAGGTAATCGCGGGTCGCCCCGCCCATGGTCCGGGTCACCATGCCCCCGTAGCGGGCCACCCCGTGCTGGCGATGGACCACGTAGGCGCCGGGAGCCAGGTCGTCGAAGAACCCGTCCACCGGCCGGGCCCGGGCCCGGGCCGCCCGGTGGGGGCGCCGCCTCCCGGTGATGTCCGATTCGGCCAGCACCGCCACCTTGGCTCCGGGCAGGACGAACCCGCGGTCGACGGAGGCCACCACGACGCGGATGCCGGGGGTGGCGAGGTCGGGTCCGGGCGTCGCCGGCCCGGACCCGGGGGCCGTCGGGCCGGTACCCGCCCCGTCCGGGGGCACCACCGACACGGCGACGCCCTCCGCCGCCAGCACCCCGGCGAGCCGCTCCGCCCCGCCGACGGTCGAGGCGCACAGCACGACCGAATAGCCGCCGGCCGCCAGGGCGCTGACCTGGCTGGCGAGCGCGGCACCGTCGCCGAGGATCGGCTCCCATCCACGGCTCTCGACGGCCGGGACCTCCGGTCCCTCCGCCGCCGGGACCAACGAGAGCACCGCCGCCGGGGTGGCGGCGAGCAGCCGGTCGTAGGGCAGGTGGAGCCGGGGTGCGGGATCCCCCGAGGTCAGCCCCCAGGTGGACGCCAGCGCGTCCGCCAGGGCCGCCTCCTCGTCGAGGAGCTCCCCCGCCCGGTCCCGGACCCGGCGGGGCTCCACCAGCACCACCTGTGCCTGGTCGCCGAGCAGGTCGGACAGCAGCTCGTCACCGTCCACCAACCACGGGAGCCACGACTCCATCCCGTCGAAGAGCTCGCCCTCCGCGATCCGCTCCCACTGGTGGCGCCCCCAGGGGGCGCTCCCGACCAGCCCGGCCGCGGTCTCCCGCATCGATGCGTCGGGCACCAGTTCCCGGCAGCCGAACAGGGCGACCGCCGTGAGGTCGGCGACCGACCGCTGGTCGGAGACGTCGAAGCGGGTCAGCCGCTCGACCTCGTCGCCCCACAGGTCGATCCGGACCGGCGCGTCGTCGGTGGAGGGGAAGATGTCGACGATCCCCCCCCGCACCGCCAGCTCGCCCCGGTGCTCGACCAGGGACTCCCGGCGGTAGCCCATCCCCACCAGCTCGGCGACCAGATCGTCGACCACCACCTGGTCCCCGAGCGCCACCGACACCGGCCGGGCGCTGGACCGCCACGGCCCGAGGCGTTGGAGCACCGCCTTGACCGGGGCGACCACCACGTCGGGCTTCGCCGCCCCGGACCCGCCGCCCAGCTCCCAGAGGATGCGCAACCGCTGTCCCATGGTCGACACCTCGGGGCTCACCCGCTCGAACGGGAGGGTCTCCCAGGCCGGGAACACCACCACGCGCTCCGGGTCCGTCGGGCCCAGCTCGCGGAGATCGTGCGCCAGCTGGTCGGCGCCGGCCCCGGTCGGGGTCACCACCAGGACGGGACGCCGGCTGCTCAGGCGGACCAGGCCCGCCAGCGCGAACGCCTGGGCCGGGGTCGCCACGGCCAAGGTGGCGGTCGACGCGCCGACCACCCGCGTGAGGGCGGGCTCGTTGCGCAGGAGGGGTGGCAGGGACCGGAGGCTCACCGGGGGCTCACCCGATCAGGGTACCGGGTGCGGCCCGGGGACCGGATCGGCGACCGGGCGTTGCACCCGGGGACCGTCGGACGGCCCGGGCCCGAGCGCCACCGGTGGCCAGCCTCCCCCTCAGCGGTGGCGGGGCTCCCAGCGGAACCGGCGCACCGCGAACACCAGCCCCCCCGCCGCCCACAGCAGCATCACCAGCAGGTCCCGACCCTGCAGCCCGGAGCCGGGACCGGGCTCGAACGCGCCCACCAGGGCCTTGACCATGTGACGGACCGGGAAGTAGTTGGCGATCTTCGACAGGACGGACGAGTCACTGATCGGGTAGAACACCCCGGAGATGAACACCACCGGGAAGTAGATCCCGTTGATCACCGCGGGCGCCGCCTCCCCGTTGGAGATGATCACGGTGACCGCGAGACCGAGGGCGCAGAACGTGACCACCCCTACCAGCAGCGTGACCACCGCGGCGAACGGGTGGAAGGGGAAGTGGAGGTCGTAGCCGACCATCCCGATCGCCACCACCAGCACCGTCAGGAGCACCACGTTCACCAGGATGCTGCCGATGATGCCGCCGAAGTAGGAGACCGTTGCGATGGGCGTGCCGCGCATGCGCTTCAGCACCCCCTGGTCCCTGCGGATGCACAGGGTGACGCCCAGGTTGGTGTAGCAGGCGGCGATCAGCCCGAACACGAGCATGGCGACCACCAGGTACTGGTTGTAGTGGAGCGTCGATCCCGGGATCTTCGAGCTTCCGGCCGACGTGCCCACCACCAGCAGGAAGACCACCGGGAACATGAAGGTGAACACCGCCGCCATCGGATTGCGCCAGTAGGACTTCTGCTCGTAGCCGACCTGGTGGAGCGCGACCTGCAGGTCGTTCACGGGTCGCCGCCGGTGAGGGCGAGGTAGACGTCCTCGAGTGACGGCCGCTTCACGGTCAGCCCCTCCAAGGCCTGTCCGCGGGCGAGCGCCCAGCCGGTCAGATCGTGGAGCAGGTCGGTGGCGTCGGGGAGGCAGACCTCGACCGCGCCGCAGCGGACCTCGGGATGGAGGCCGGCAGGCAGCGGCAGGTCTCCCACCCCGACCCCGTCGGGCAGGAGGAAACGCACGGTGGTCTCCCCCTGGTCCCTCCCGCCGAGGGTGTCCGGGGTCCCCGACGCCACTACCTTGCCCGCGGCGATCACGGTCACCTGGTCGGCCAACGCCTGGGCCTCGTCCATGTAGTGGGTGGTGAGGACGACGGTGCGCCCCTCCGCACACAGGCCGCGCACGAGGTCCCACGACTCGCGCCGGGCCGACGGGTCGAAGCCGGTGGTCGGCTCGTCGAGGAAGATCAGCTCGGGGTCCCCCACCAGGGCCAGGCCGAGGTCGAGCCGGCGCTGCTGACCACCCGACAGCGTCTTGATGCGGGCGTCACCCTTCGCCCCGAGCCCCACCAGCGAGACGACCTCGCCCACCGGCCGGGGCGTCCGGTAGAGGCCGGCGCGCTGGGTGATGGCCTCGGTCACCGTCAGGTACTGGTCGACGGCACACTCCTGGAGGACGATCCCCACCCGGGAACGGAGCTCCTTGTCCCGGTGCGACGGATCGCGACCCAGGACGCACACCGAGCCGGCGTCCCGCTTCCGGTAGCCCTCGAGGATCTCGACGGTGGTGGTCTTCCCCGCCCCGTTGGGTCCGAGGAGGGCCAACACGTGGCCCCGCTTCACCTCGAAGTCGACACCCCGCACCGCTTCGAACCCGCCGTAGGACTTCCGCAGCCCCTCGACCGAGATGACGATGTCGTCCCCGCTGCCCACCCGACGATGGTACCGGCAACGCCTCGGGTGGTGTCGTCGGGCCGGGTGCCCGAGGGCCGGCGGGTGCCCGAGGGCCGGCGGGTGCCCGAGGGCCGGCGGTCACTCCGAGGCGTTGTACCGGTTCATGGCCGCCTCGAGCCCGTCGGCCACCACCGCCTCGACCGCATCGGCGGCCCGGGCCACCGCGTCCGCCAACAGCCCCCGGTCGGCGCTGCCGGGCCTCTTCAGTACGAAGTCGGCACCCGGCTGGCGGCCCGGCGGCTTGCCGATCCCGATGCGGACCCGCGCGTACCCGTTCCCGCCGAGCGACCGGTCGATGGACCGCAGGCCGTTGTGCCCGGCGTGGCCCCCCCCGGACTTCAACTTCACCCGGCCGGGCGGCAGATCGAGCTCGTCGTGGACGACCACCAGGCCGGTGTCGACCGGGGCACCGCTGCGCCGGACCAACGGAGCCACCGCGATCCCGGAGTCGTTCATGTAGGTGGTCGGGACGGCCAGCAGCACCCGCCGACCGGCGATCTCCACCGTGCCCGCCAGCGCGTGCAGGCCGCGCTCCGACCGCAGGCGACCGCCGTGCCTGGCGGCCAGGAGCGCCACCGCCTCCGCTCCCACGTTGTGCCTGGTCCCCTCGTACTCGGAGCCCGGGTTGCCCAATCCCACCACCAGCAGGTCGGCGGGCGTCCCCCGCCGTCCGTCGGGGTCGCGGGCCCTGCCCGGCCCGTCCCGGCGGCTCGCGGGCGGGCGGCCGCGCAGCAGCGCCTACTCCGCCGACGAGTCGCCGGAGTCGCCGGCTCCGGCGGTCGACTCGCCCGATGCGGCCGCGCCGCCCTCCTCCTCCGCCGCCGTCTGCACCCGCGGCGGCTGGCCGGCGACCACCGTGGCCTCGAGATCGGTCTCGATCTCGACGCCGCGGGGAACGGTGATGTCCGAGACGTGCAGCGAGCCGCCGATGGTCAGCTCGGAGATGTCGAGGTCGAGCGACGGGGGGATGTCCGCCGGCTTCGCCTTCACGGCCAGCGTGAACAGCTGCTGGTCGACGACCCCGTCGCCGTGCTGGACCTCGACCGCCTCGCCGACCAGGTTGATCGTCACCTCGGCGGCGATCACCTCGTCGCGGCGGACGATCAGGAAGTCGACGTGGGTCACGACGTTCTTCACCGGATGGTGCTGGATGTCCCGGGCCAGGGTGAGCAGGCTGGTGCCGTCCAGGTCCAGGGACAGCAGGGTGTTCAGACCGGCCTCCCCCGACATCGCCACCCGGAAGTCGCGCGCGCCGACCGCCACCGGCACGGGTTCCGTCCCGTGCCCGTAGACCACGCCGGGGATCTTCCCCTCGGCCCGGAGGCGCCGGGTCGAACGGGTGCCGATGGTCCGACCGGACTCGGCGGCAAGGGTGATCTCGGGCATGCTGGCTCCTCGGAGGTTCGTGTGGTCGCGTGCGGCGCTGGAGGCCCGGCCGGTGCTCGTGCCGCCGGGTGAGGCGGAGGGGGCACCGTGGGCCTCGGCCCGACGGCGCCGCCCGCGACACCGGTGACACCAGCGCCGCCGGTCTGCACCTGGCGGGCGCCACAGTCTAGACCGCCTGCCGGGGGCGAGGTGGAGACGGTGCCGACCCACTCGAACCGGTGCTGTTCGAGCCCGGCCGCGTCCACGGCCGGTCGGTGGCATCCACACCGCCAGGGCTGCCGAGCCACCCGATGCCCGGCGGGCGGGCGCCTGGCTGCCCGGCGAGAGCGGCGGGCGGCCTACACCAGGTTGTCGCCGCCGAAGATCTCCGACACCGAGGTGTCCTCGAACACGGCGTCGATGGCGTCGGAGATCAGCTTGGCCACCGAGAGGACCTCGAGCTTGTCGAAGCGCCGCTCGGGCGCGATCGGGAGCGTGTTGGTCACCACCACCTTGGTCAGCGACGAGTTCTTGAGACGGTCGACGGCGGGGTCCGAGAGCACGGCGTGGGTGGCCATGCACCACACCTCGGAGGCACCCCGGTCGACGAGGAGGTCGGAGGCGGCCACGATCGTCCCGGCCGTGTCGATCATGTCGTCGATGAGCACGCAGATCCGACCGTCGACGTCCCCGACCACGTGGAGCGCCTCGACCTGGTTGGCGGTCCCCCGGGGCCGTCGCTTGTGCACCACGGCCAGGTCCGCCGAGAGGTTCTGACTGAACCGCTCCGCCACCTTCACCCGCCCGGCGTCGGGGGCCACCACCACCAGGTCCTGGGTGCCCTGGGACCGCAGGTAGTCCACCAGCACCGGCGCCGCGGTCAGATGGTCGAACGGCACGTCGAAGAACCCCTGGATCTGCCCCGAGTGCAGGTCCACGCTGACCACCCGGTCGGCGCCGGCCACCGACAGCATGTCCGCCACCAGCTTGGCGGTGATCGGCTCGCGGCCGCTCGCCTTGCGGTCCTGGCGCGAGTACCCGTAGTAGGGGCACACCGCCGTGATCCGCTTGGCCGAGGCCCGCTTGGCCGCGTCGATCATGATGAGGTGCTCCATCAGGGAGTCGTTCACCGGGCCGCAGTGGGTCTGGACGATGAACACGTCGCTGCCGCGCATCGACGTCCCGTAGCGGCAGTGGATCTCCCCGTTGGCGAACTCCCGCAGGTTGGCCTCGCCCAGCTCGACGCCGAGCTGCCGTGCGATGTCCTCGGCGAGCTCCGGGTGGGACCGCCCGGAGACGAGCTCGAGGCGACGACGGGGGACGAACTCCATTGGCAGACGCTACCGCGCCCGCACGACCCGGGCCGCCCCGACCGGTCAGACCCCTGACACCCAGCCCCGCCCGCCGACCGCGGCCCCGGGGACGACCTCGCTTCCCTCCTCCAGCACGGTGAAGGGGCCCACCCGGGCGTCCCGGCCGATCACCGCCCTCCGGCACACGCTGGTCGTCACCGTGGCCCCCTCGCCGACCGTGGTGTCCACCAGGTGGACGTTGGGGCCGATCTCCGCGTGGTCGTCGATGACGCACGCCCCCTGCACGATGACCCCCGGCAGCAGCACCACGTCGGTTCCGAGGCGCGCCTCGGCGTCGACGTACGTCCGCTCCGGGTCCCACATGGTGACCCCCCGGCGCATCCAGCCCTCGTTGATCCGGTCGCGCAGCTCCGCCTCCGCGATGGCCAGCTGCGCCCGGTCGTTGACCCCGGCCACCTCCATGGTGTCGTCGACCACCACCGAGCCCACCTTGTGCCCCGCCTCCGAGAGCACCGCGACCACGTCGGTCAGGTAGTACTCCCCCTGGGCGTTCGACGGGCGCAACCGTCGCAGCGACGGTGCGAGCACGCTCCTGCGGAAGCAGTAGATCGAGGTGTTGACCTCCCGCACGGCGAGCTCCTCGTCGGTGGCGTCGCCGTGCTCCACCACCCGGGCGACGTCGCCGTTGCGGCCCCGCACCACCCGGCCGTAGCCGGCGGGCCGGTCGACCTCCGCGGTCAGCAACGTGGCCGCCGCGTCCGAGGCGCGGTGGCGGGCCACCAGGGTGGAGAGGGTCGCCGGACGCAGCAGCGGGGTGTCGCCGGGGAGCACCACCACGTCGGACTCGTCGTCCGCCTCGTCGTCGGGCAGCCCGGTGAGCGCCACCGCCATGGCGTCGCCCGTGCCGCGCTGCTCCACCTGCTCCACGAACTCGATCGCCATGCCCGGCGGGGCGTGCTCGACGAGCGTCTTGGTCACCCACTCCGCCCGGTGGCCCACCACGACCACCACGCGGGAGACGTCGATGCCGGCCAGGGCGTCCAGCACGTGGAGGACCATCGGCCTCCCGCACAGACGGTGCAGCGGCTTCGGGCGGGCCGACCGCATGCGGGTGCCCTCGCCGGCCGCCAGCACCACCGCCGACAGGGGACGCTGCCCGTCGTCGACCCGGCCGGGGACCGATCGGGGCGGGGATTGGGGAACGGTGCGGATGGCCATGGCTGCTCCTCTTCGGTCTGACGCTAACCGGTCGGCCCGTCGTCGCGCGTGCACCGTCCGACACAGGGGTCCGCGCCGGGTCGGGCCCGCTCCGATGTCCGTGCTGGACCAGAGGCGACTGTCCGTCCGTCCCGGACCACCCGGACCATAGGCGACGTCCGGTGCCCTCGCGGCCCGGGGGTCGGCCGGATCGACGGGGTCAGCCGCCGGGGGTCGGCCGGATCGACGGGCTCCGCGGAGGCGGGTCGGCGGGGGCAGTAGCCTCGTGCCCGGTCGAGGGCCCGTCCCGACATGGCCCCACCAGGCCGGGCGGCGAGGCGCACCGCGACGACCGACAGACAACCGAAGGAGCACCCTGTGGACTTCACCCCGTCCGACGAGCACCGGATGCTGCGGGAGGCGGTCTCCGCCATCGCCGGCTCGTTCGGCCACGAGTACTACGTGGCCAAGGCCAGGGCCGACGAGCGGACCGACGAGCTGTGGAAGGCCATGGGCGACGCCGGGTTCCTCGGCGTGAACGTGCCCGAGGCCTACGGCGGGGGCGGCATGGGCATCACCGAGCTGGCGATCGTCCAGGAGGAGCTGGCCGCGGCCGGCTGCCCCCTGCTGGTGATCGTGGTGTCCCCCGCCATCTGCGCCACCATCATCGCCAAATTCGGCACCGAGGCCCAGAAGCAGCGCTGGCTGCCCGGCTTCGCCACCGGCGAGCTGAAGATGGCCTTCGCCATCACCGAGCCCGACGCCGGGTCCAACTCGCACAACCTGTCGCTCACCGCCACCAGGGACGGCGACCTCTACCGACTCAACGGCTCGAAGTACTACATCTCCGGGGTGGACGAGTGCCAGGCCATCCTGGTGGTGACCCGTTCCGGGGTCGATCCCGATACCGGGCGGGGGAAGCTGTCGCTCTTCGTCGTCGACACCGACTCCCCCGGGCTCGACAAGCAGGTGCTCCCGGTGGAGATCACCGCCCCCGAGAAGCAGTTCACCCTGTTCTTCGACAACGTCGAGGTCGGCGCCGACCGGCTGGTCGGGGCGGAGGGCGAGGGCCTGCGCCAGGTGTTCTTCGGGTTGAACCCCGAACGGATCCTCTCGGCGGCCACCGCCAACGGCATCGGCCGGTACGCGCTGGGCAAGGCCGCCGCGTACTCCCGAGAGCGCGAGGTGTGGGGGACGCCGATCGGGCGGCACCAGGGGATCGCCCACCCGCTGGCCAAGGCGAAGGTCGAGGTGGAGCTGGCCCGGCTGATGACCGACAAGGCGTCGTGGCTGTGCGACGTCGCCGGCGACTCCCCCGATGCGGGCGAGGCGGCCAACATGGCGAAGTACGCCGCCGGCGAGGCCGCCTACGGGGCGCTCGACCAGGCGATCCAGACCCACGGCGGAAACGGGATGTCCTCCGAGTACGGCCTGGCCGACCTGTGGGGCATGGCCCGACTGCTCCGCATCGCGCCGGTCAGCCGCGAGATGATCCTCAACTTCGTGGCCCAGCACTCGCTGGGGCTTCCCAAGTCGTACTGAGAACGCTGCACGCGCCGTCGAACCAACCGCCGTCCGCACAGGGCGCACGGGTGGCCAGCGCCGAACGAATAGACCCCGTCTGTGTGGACGTGACGACCCGCGAAGCCCGTGACCACCGATCCTGCACCGTTCCCGCCTGACGGGGCATGCGTCAGCGCCCTCCACAACCTGGCGCGCGACCGACAGGAGATGGCTGCATCATGCTCGTTTCGGATACGTACAATCACCTATTGGCCACGGAGAGCAGTCGTCGTAGCCTGATTGCGTGAGGACCATCCTGCGCGATCGCAGCCGCCGCTGCGTGCGGTGTGCCCGGGAGTCCCGGGCCCAGCGTTCCGACCGCGGCGTCACGTTGGTCGAGGTCATGGTGGCGTTCGTGATCCTGCTGATCGCCACGCTCCCCCTCGCCTACCTGTTGGACAGGGTGTCCGCTCAGACGGCGACGACACGTGCACGACTCGAAGCCATGCAGCTCGCCGAACGATGGGTCGCAGTGCTCTCCAATTCGAACCCGCCGCTCGTCAACGGCCCCGGTGGCAGCTACGTGCCCCTGGGACGGCCGGAAACTCCCGTGGACCCTGCCCAGTTTCTCATCGCCGATCCCACCATCGGCGGTACCGCATTCACCACCCGGGTCACCTACACCCAGCAGGCGGTCAGCGCAGGCGACAATTCGAACCAATGCGCCTCGACAAACTCGCTCAACGCGGCGCGGCCAGGGGTGGTGTCGCTCCAAGTGACGGTCTCGTGGGGCGTCGGGAACTACCTCACCGACTCGACGAACATCGACTATCCCAAGCCCGGCGTCCAATCTGACGGCTTCATCTCGATTCAGGTGACGGGAGACACCGGTGCGACCGATGCACGCGGGTACGACTGGAGCACGCGCGTGCAGGCAATTCCGATCGTGCTCACGCCATATGTTGCCGCTGGGACCTTGGGATCCCCGCTCCCTACGATCTATCCCACTGCGGACGGCTGCGCCTTCGCTCAGGTTCCCATCCCTGCCTACAATGGCGCCTACCAGGTCACCGTAGGTCAACCAGTGGCAGGCACTCCGACCGGGAACTCCATAGGAGCTCCTCCCTACTTCACCGACCCGGCCGGACAAGCCTTCGGCGCGGGGAACACCAGTCACTCGTTGGTCGATGCCAGCGAGACGGTAACCGTCACGCAGCAGACCAACATCTCCGTCGCCTTCGACGAGGGGGCGAACCTGGCGTTCCTCTATCCCCAGTCGACAGCCGTGTCCGGCGGGGTGGTATGCCCGGGGACCTCTGGCGTCTCGTGCATCGCCACCGGCTCGGGAGCCTCAGGTGCATCTGTTGCATGGCTCAGCGGTTCTACCTGGGCACAGCAGCAAACTGCGCAGATCAGCAGGGTCTCGACGGTCGCCTGCACCAGCGGCGGGGCGTACTGCGTGGCAGGGGGGTACACCACGAGCTCCGGATCCCCCTCTGGCATCGTCGTCAGCGAACCGTCCTCAGGCGGAGCCCTCACCGCGATGAACCTTCCCTCCGGTGTCAGCGACATCTCGAACGTCGTCTGCCCCTCTCAACACGGCTGTTACGCCATCGGCACCCAGTCGATCACGGGGTCGACCGCTCCGGTCCTGCTCGCGGGAAGCGTCGGTGGAGGTCAGAATAGTTGGACCGTGGTCAACCCCCCGGCGGGCGTCACATTCACGTCCCTCAGCTCGATCGCCTGTCCCCAAACCACCGTATGCGAGCTGGCAGGGGAGGGGCGTACTTCGGGACAGACGGTCGCCACACCTGGCATCCTCCGTCTCGACGGCGATCCGGCGTCCGCCAGCGCGACGCCCGGGTGGCAGCCCACCATCACCGACGAACCTCTGCCGGGTGGAAGCCAGCTGACTTCGATCGCACAAGTGGTCTGCGTCTCCTCGACGAGCTGCTTTGCCCTGGGCGTCGGCGATGCCACCACGGCCACCGATCCGAGCGTCCTCGCCGGAGTGATTTCCTCCACCACTGCTACAGCGGGAAGCTGGTCCTTCGACAACCTGAACCTCCCCAGCGGCTCCACCGACCAGCTCACTGACCTCGCCTGTACCGGGACCACGTGCGTCGCCATCGGATCGCAGGGGCTCTCGGATCCGCTGGTGCTGACCGGCGCACTGGGCGGGGGGAGTACCGCCGACACCTGGTCGACCGTCGCCGCCACAAGCCTGCCAGCGGGTACGGTGGCGGTCACCGGAGTCACCTGCCCGGACGCCACCAACTGCCTTCTGAGTGCCGACATCCCGAGCGGACCTGCGCCAGGGACATTGCTGGCTGGAACCTTGAGCGCAGGGGCATGGACATGGACGCCGGCTACGCTCCCTGCGACCGACGGCATGAGCTTCTTCTCCGGCGTCTCGTGCGTTCCCAATGGGTCCGTCTGCGCAGCCGCCGGCGCGACTCCCACCGGACCGGTTCTGCTCACGTCCTCAGGTGGACCGGGTGGCCCCTGGTCGGACGGCACCCCGACGGGTCTCACCGGCGTCGTGCCGAGTGCGGTCCCGGTATCTGTCAGCATCACGCAGAGTGCCGGGTGGTCCACCGTCGTGACCTTCGGAAGTGTCGACACGTCCGCCGCCGATCCCGTCTACCCGAGAGGGGGAGGGTACTTCGTGGCCGCCGCCGACTGCTCGGCCGAAGGCGCGCTGGCCCCGGCCCAGGGGATCGGCGCAGCTCCCGGGGCCGACGAATCCGCGACCGTACCGCTCGGGACGCTGCCCGTGCTCGTCACCTCCGCCGGCACCCCGGTCGATGCGGCAACCGTCTCCCTCCAGGCGTCCAATGGAGCTGGGTGCCCTGCTGACACCTACACCATGCCCGCAACTGGTCCCGATGGGCTCACCACGATGGCCGTCCCGTACGGGACGTACACCATCACCGTCAGCCAGGGAACGACAACGGCAAGTGGCACGATCACCGTTGCCGTCGACAACACGACCTTCACCTCCGCCGGCGGGGTTTCGACGGTGAACCCGCTCCCGACCGCCGCCCAGGTGCCGCTGTGACGGCATCCGCGCCCGGGCGAAGCCACAAGTGGAGGCACCTCGTGCGTCGACGTCGACAAGACGGCGACGACGACGGTGGCTTCACCCTGGTCGAGCTCCTCGTCACGATGACCGTGTTCGCCATTCTCGGCGCCACTGCGATCACCGTCATGAGTTCCTTCCTATCGGTGAGCAACTCCATCTCCGCACAGTTCAAGGAGTACGACCAGGCGCTCCCGGCACTGAGCCCGCTCCAAAGCCTGATCCGTGCCGAGATCGAGCCTGCGCCGCCGGATTCGACGAACAGCGCCGCTCTCGGGGCTCCGATCCCCGGCTTCGGCATCGACTCCATCGGATCCGGGACTTCCGTAGACACGATCTCCGACATCGCGAGCACCTTCGTTGCCTTCCATGCCGATACGAACTACTCGGCCGGTCCGGTCCTCGTCGTAGCCGGGGAGTACTCCGCAGGGGTCGGCAACCCCTGCCCTCCCGGTGACGGTCCCGGCCACTTCTGCGTCGGCGAGTACTACCCCAAGGCGGGAACGTGCCCGTTCAGCGAGACGAGCACTGCGCACTGCGCCTACGGTTTCACCACGACAAGCAGTCCCGACAAGGTTCTGACCGATGTTTCCCACGTTGTCGCCAACCCAGATGGCCAGCCGGTCTTCACCTACTCCACCTTCGATCCGTTGGCGACAACGCCGGTCACGACGACCGTGCCACCCGGGACAGAAACCACCTACTTCCAAGACTGCGCATCTCCCTCCGGGATCGATCCCTACGGAACATGCCCTGCCGACGCCATCCAGCGGGTCAGCATCGAGATCACGGTCCACGTCACGCAGAACACGCTCCAAGGAGGCACCACCGTGAACCTCACGACCTACCGGGCGCAGGGCAACGAGATCGCGCCGGCCCTTCCGTTCCAGTACTCGACCCTGGTCGGGTGATCTGATGCAGCCACGCTTCCGCATGCCAGCGCGTCAATGCACCGGTCCGCACGTGCCCGCCCGCCGTATCGCACGCGGCGTGCGACCAAAGGATGCCGGCCAAACCGCACTCGTCCTCGTCATCGGCATCACGATCCTCATGACGACGATCGGTGCCGTCCTGGTGCAGTCATCAGTCGCCACCGACCCGTTGCAGCAGACGCAGTCGGTAAGTCTGTACGCCAACCGGGCCCTCGAGGCTGGAGTGAACTCCTACCTGACCGCGATCAACCAGAACCCGAGCCTCGTCCAGTGCAGTATCCAGACGAACACGGCCGGAACCTGCCAGGGATTGAAGTACGACTCGTGGAACATGGTCGCCAATTCGAACATCGGGTCCGAGGGGGACAGCGAGTGGTATGCATTCGGCAATCCGCAACCGACCTTCGTTGGTGCCCCGGGGGCCAGTGCGGTGCAGTACATATCGGTTCCGGTCTACGGTGCGGCCCACTCCCCTAACGCCGTCCACGGGTACCTCTTTCGGACGCAAACCATCCGAGTGCTCCCGGATAACGGGTTCCTCGACAATATCTGGTGGACCAACTACGAGTCTTACAATCCAAACGGAGAGTATTGGTACACAAGCGGTGGAACGCCGACGACCACCCCGATCACCTCGCTCGTCAACCCCATCTCCCCGGACCCAGGTTGCTACAACTATTCCAGCACGACCTACACACAAGGATCCCAGACGCCGTACAGCGGTCCCCAAGGGCTGTGCGCCTCGAATCCGGTGTACTTCGCCCCCGGGGACATCGTCGACGGACCGGCGTACTCGAACGACTCGCTCTACATGTATCCCGGTCCGACGTTCGGTCCCGCCAACTGCAACCCGGCGCTGGCCCCCGGAAGCACCTCAGATGCGTGCTACTCGGTGCAGACCGCTGATCCTCACTGTCTCTTCGTCTCCCCGGATCAGTCACTGACCGCCGGGCAGCCCACGGTTTCGAGCTTGGGAATGGACGGCAGCAATGCGAACTGCGGTCAGTTGAATTCCGATGCGCTCTTCGCCTACAACAACCAGTTCGCCGGGACAGGAGGGTCATCTGACACCAGTACGCTCGTCCCCCCGCCGGCGAACTGCACACCTTCCTCCGGCACCCGGTACAACTGCACCTACAGTCAGCCGCCCCAGAGCAACAGCTCGCTCTCCACGCTTGCGCAGCAGGACGGCTGTCTCTACGAAGGGCCGACCACGATCGTCCTGACTACGGTGGACGGTGTCGGGCAGATGACGGTGAAGAGCCCGGACGACCCGAACTATCCAAAGGACTCTTCACTCGAAGGCGCGGGCAACCAAAGCACCTGCCCCACAGACGGGACGGCGGCGCTTCCGCAGAACGGGGTCCTCTACGTCGAGTCGGCAACGGGCTCCGGGAAGGCCGGAGCCAACCCATTCGACGGCACCAGTCAGTTCTATCCAGCCTCGACACCACAGACCGTTGCGACCTGCCCGGGTTGCTACTACGGCCAGACGTCCAGCCCCAACACGGAGGCCGACGCCTTCGTAGCCGGCAACCTGTCCGGCCAGCTCTCCATCGGCTCGCAACGCAATATCGTCATCGATGGGAACCTGACCTACCACGACTGCACGTGGTCGGGCAGTCCCCACGCGAGCGCCTGTCCGCTGAACACCACGGGTACGCCGCCCGTGAACGACGTGCTCGGGTTGATGGCCGACTTCTACATCGAGGTCGACCATCCCCTCGGATCGCTCAAGGGATACAGTTACCGGAATTTAACGTTGCTCACGGCGACGTCGAACGGGTACACCTACATCGACTGTTCTTCGATCGACAATAAGCCGGGACAGGGAAAGCAGGGACATAACTGCGCAGCCAACACCACCAGCGGAGTCGTCGTAACCTGTCCTCTCTACAATTTCAGTGCGAAAGGCGTCTCCGGAAGTGCCTTCTGTAGAACTCCGGCCACACAGTGTCCAAGCGGTACGAGCGAATCGCTGGGATCTTGCGATCCGGCCAACACGGTGAATGGCACGGCCATGAGCCTGGCGATCGACGCGGCGGTACTGGCTCTTCATGAGTCGTTCGTTGTCAACAACTACCAGGTGGTGAGTGGTAACGATACGTCCAACGGTTACCTCTACGTCTACGGCGCGATCGCGCAGTTCGCCCGAGGCGCCATCGGGTCCTTCTCGAGTCTGTTCGGGAACACGGGTTACACGAAGTACTACACGTGGGATCCCTTGCTCGACTATCTGGCCCCTCCCAGCTATCTCAAGCCAGTTGACGCGTCTTGGTCGTTGGGCACGGAGCCGGCATCCACGCAGCCTTCCACGTCAGCATGTCCCAGTTCGCCGGCTCCCTACGGCACCGGCGGCACGGCCAACGACTCGTTCTGCGCGACCGTCGTGCCCAATGACGACACAACCCCACTGCCCAACTACCACTAGCGAGCGCCTGACCGGCGGGCGATAACCGGTAGAGTCCGGGACTCATGTCCACCCAGACCCGCGATGACATCCGCAACGTGGCCATCGTGGCCCACGTCGACCACGGCAAGACGACCCTGGTCGACGCCATGCTCTGGCAGTCGGGTGCGTTCCGGGCCAACGAGTCGGTCAACGAGCGGGTCATGGACTCCGGCGATCTCGAGCGCGAAAAGGGCATCACCATCCTGGCGAAGAACACCGCGGTGCTCCACCACGGGGTGAAGATCAACATCATCGACACCCCGGGCCACGCCGACTTCGGCGGTGAAGTGGAGCGTGGCCTCACCATGGTCGACGGGGTGCTGCTGCTGGTGGACGCCTCCGAGGGCCCCCTCCCCCAGACCCGGTTCGTCCTCCGCAAGGCACTCCAGGCCCGGCTCCCGGTGGTGCTGGTGGTCAACAAGGTGGACCGCCCCGACGCCCGCATCGACGAGGTGGTCCACGAGGTGGAGGAGCTCTTCCTCGACCTCGACGCCGACGAGCACCAGATCGACTTCCCCATCCTGTTCTCCAACGCCCGCGCCGGCTGGGCCTCGACCGTCCAGGGCGAGGAGGGCACCGACCTCGAACCGCTCTTCCAGGCGATCCTCGACCGCATCCCCGCCCCCCACTACGACGAGGGCGCCCCGCTGCAGGCCATCGTCTCCAACCTCGACGCCTCCCCCTACCTGGGGCGCCTCGCCATCTGCCGGGTCCACAACGGCACCCTCCGCAAGGGGGAGACGGTCGCCTGGTGCAAGCTCGACGGCACCGTCGAGCGGACCAGGATCACCGAGCTCTACGTCACCGACGCCCTCGACCGGGTCGACGCCGCCGAGGCCGGGCCCGGCGAGATCGCCGCGGTGGCCGGCATGGCGGCGATCACCATCGGGGAGACGCTGGCCGACGCCGAGGACCCGCGGCCGCTGCCGATCATCACCGTCGACGAGCCGAGCCTGGCCATGACCATCGGGATCAACACCTCCCCGCTCGCCGGTGCCGACGGCACCAAGCTGACCGCCCGCCAGATCTCCAACCGCCTCGAGGCCGAGCTGGTCGGGAACGTGTCCCTGCGGGTGCTCCCCACCGAGCGGCCCGACACCTGGGAGGTCCAGGGTCGCGGCGAGCTCCAGCTGGCGGTGCTGGTGGAGACCATGCGCCGCGAGGGGTTCGAGATGACCGTGGGCAAGCCCCAGGTGGTCACCCGCGAGATCGACGGGAAGCTCCACGAGCCGATGGAGCGGGTGGCGGTCGACGTGCCCGACGAGTACCTCGGGGTGGTCACTCAGCTCATGGCCTTGCGCAAGGGCACCCTGATCGAGATGGTGAACCACGGCACCGGGTGGGTCCGCATGGACTACCGGGTCCCGGCCCGGGGCCTGGTCGGCTTCCGCACCGAGTTCATGACCGAGACGCGGGGCACCGGCATGCTCCACCACGTGTTCGACGGGTGGGAGCCCTGGCACGGCGAGCTGAAGACCAAGCGCAACGGCTCCATGGTGGCCGACCGCCGCGGGATGACCACCGGCTACACCCTCATGAGCCTCCAGGAGCGCGGCGTACTGCTGGTCGGGCCCGGCACCGAGGTCTACGAGGGGATGGTGGTCGGGGAGAACGCCCGGGACGAGGAGATGGACGTCAACCCGACCAAGGAGAAGAAGCAGACCAACATCCGCTCGGCCGCCGCCGACGAGGCGATCCGGCTCACCCCTCCCCTCCTCCTCTCTCTCGAGCAGGCCCTGGAGTTCATCGCCGACGACGAGTGCGTCGAGGTCACCCCGAAGACGGTCCGCCTCCGCAAGGTCGTCCTCGACCAGGCCACCCGGGGGCGCCAGCGCAGCCGGGCCCGCAAGTCCGCCGGCTGACGCGGCGCCTGCGAGCCCGCCCGGCTCAGCCCGCCGGGCTCAGCGCCGCCTGTTGGGCCGCGCCCGCCGCCTCGGCCCCCTCCGGATCGCCGACGTCCCGGTCGCCGACGTCCTCCCCGGGGAACACCACCGGATCCGAGGTGCGCCGCTTGGTCCACCAGGCGAAGGCGAACCCGAGGCCCAGCAGCGCGCCGATCGTCTCGTCGATCCCGCCCCCGATCGCCGTCGGGCCGTAGACGAAGAAGGCCACCAGCAGGCCGCCCATCACCAGGCTCGACAGCAGCGAGCCGGCCAGAAGCAGGCGGTGGCCGTGGGAGCCGGCCGCCCCGGGTTGTCGCCGGTGGCCGACGGTGAGGAACACTGCGGCGGTCACCGAGTCGAGGAAGAACTCGGCCAGGAGGAAGAACCCCGCCGCGGAGAGCACCAGGTTGAAGAACCCGCTCAGCGACGTGACGAACAGCTCGAGGGCGACCACCACTGCCGCCGCCCCCAGGCTGGCCACGATGGCGACGTGGGGGACGTGATGGCGGTTGAGCCGGGCGAATCCCCCGGGGAGCAGGCGCTCCCGACCCATGGCGTAGAGGGCTCGGGTGAGGATGAAGCTGGTCAGCCACAGCCCGCCGGCGGTCGAGAGGAGGATGGGCACCAGCATCACCCACGGCGCCCCCGGGACGAGCCGGTGCGACCACGCCCCCAGCGGATCGGGGGAGTTGGCCAGCAGGTGCAGGGGGGTCTCCCCCAGCATCAGCGGGTAGAGGATGGCGTAGAAGGCCAGGGCGCCGAAGGCGCCGATGATCCCGCCGACCCCCGAGTGGGAGCGGGGCGAGCGCGACTCCTCGGCCGCGTAGCTGTCGATCTCCCAGCCGTCCAGGATGGTCGCCGCCACCACCGCCACGATCAGGATGCCGCCGATCGGCGGCGGACCGAAGTGGATCGGCACCGCCAGCCGGTGCCAGCTCAGCACGCCGACGGCACCGAAGGCGAGCAGCGCGACCATCTCCACCGCGAAGAACACCTGGGTGATCCGGGCGGTCGGGCGCCCGCCCCGCAGCAGCGGCACCGCCGCGAACACGATCCAGAAGAGGGCCACCGCCATCCGGACCGCGGCCGGCGCGTCGTAGCCCGGTGCGACCAGCGCCAGCGTGTACGCGCTGGCGGGGATGGCGATCGGGGGGATGGAGGTGAAGTACGCCAGGATGAGGATCCACGCCTGGTAGCGCGACACGCCGCGCCCGATCACCCGCGCCGACCAGTGGTACGAGGCGCCCGCGTGGGGGAAGTGCCGGTTGAGCAGCCGGAACACGAAGCTCGAGATGATGAACGGGACCGCCAGCAGGCCGATCGCCGGGAGGGTCCACCAGCCCGCCTGGGCGGCCATCACCCCCCCGGTCGCCGCCACCGAGAACATCGGGCCGACGCTCGACACCGACAGCGGGACCAGGTCGCGCAGGCCGAACAGCTGCACCAGCCGCCGGGGCTCCTCGATCCCGGGTCCGGGGGCATCGCTCACCCGTCCAGGATAGCGTCTTATTGCATATTGCTCGCAGTAGTGCCGCCGTGGCAGTCCGGCCGGAGTGGTGGGACCGCGCTCGTGGGGGACGCGCTGGGACCGCGCTCGGGGAGACCGGCCCCGTAAGCTGGCGGTGTGGGCACCGATCCGACGACACGGGACCCGGCCGCGGCCGGCGTGGGCTCGGCGGAGGACGTGCTCGATCTCGTCCGGCGGCACGGCGGCAGGGTCACCAGCGCCCGGAAGCTCCTGGTGCACGCGTTGTTCGACGGGCGCGGGCACCAGAGCGCCGAGGACCTGGCCGCCGCCGTCCAGGCGCAGGCGCCGGACGTCCACCTGTCCACCATCTACCGCAACCTCGACGAGCTCGAGCACCTGGGGGTGGTGACCCATGCCCACCTCGGCCACGGACCTGCCACCTACCACCTGGCCGCCGAGGCCCACGGGCACTTCGTCTGCGAGGAGTGCGGCGCCATGGTCGAGGTCCCCGACACCCTCTTCTCGGGCCTCTCGCGGACGGCGCGGGCGCACTTCGGCTTCGAGATCGACCCGCACCACTTCGCGGTGCTCGGACGGTGCGCCGCCTGCACCGCTCGGGACGCCTGACCGGGCCCCGGGTCCCGGCGGGGCCCCGGACCGGCTGGACCCCGGGGGAACGGCTCCGAGGGGAGGGCTCGAACCTCCAACATCTGGCTCCAAAGGCCAGCGTTCTGCCGATTGAACTACCTCGGATCGGTGGACCTGCTCCCACGGTCCCACCGGCGCCAGGCTAGGCCAACCGGTCCCCCTGCGGGACCGTTCCCCCGCCCTGACGGACCCGGAGCCGGCGCCGTCACGGAACCGGGTAGCGGGCGCCCGTCCTGCCGCGGGGACGGCGCGGTCCCCCGGTAGGCTGCCGACCTGATGGCAGCACCGATGCGGGTCCTGGTGGTCGACGACGATGCCGCGGTCAGCGGCGCCCTGAACCGGGCGCTGCGCCTCGAGGGCTACGACGTGACCGTGGCCGCCGACGGCCCCGCCGCCCTAGAGGCGGTCGCCGTGCGGCCACCCGATGCGGTGGTCCTCGACATCGGCCTCCCCACCGTCGACGGACTGGAGGTCTGCCGTCGGCTGCGGGCCGCCGGGGACGACACCCCGGTCCTGATGCTGACTGCGCGCGACGCCGTCGAGGACCGGGTCCTCGGCCTCGACGCCGGGGCCGACGACTACCTGGTCAAGCCGTTCGCCCTCGCCGAGCTCCTGGCCCGGCTGCGGGCCCTCCTGCGGCGGCGCCACGACGACCCGTCGGAGACGCTCGCCTTCGCCGACCTCAGCCTCGATCCGGCCACCCGGGAAGCGAGCCGGGGGACGCGGACGTTCTCGCTGACCCGGATCGAGTACGACCTGCTCGAGCTCCTCCTCCGCCACCCGCGCCAGGTCCTGACCCGCGAGGTCATCCTCGACCGGGTCTGGGGCTACACGTTCGACTCCGGCACCAACTCCCTGGCCGTCTACATCGGCTATCTCCGACGCAAGACCGAGGAGGCCGGTGAGGTCCGCCTCATCCACACCGCCCGCGGTGTGGGCTACGTCCTGCGCGAGCCGTGACCGGGACCCGGGGACCCGGACGGCGACGATGACCTTCCGGGGCCGCCTGGTGCTGGCCACCACCGCGGCCGTGGTGCTGGTGGTGATCCTCGGCTCGGCCGCCGCCTACGTCGTCGCGTACAACTCGCTGATCGGCTCGACCGACACCGGCCTCGAGCAGACCGCCCAGTCCATCGTCAGTCTCGCCGACACGAACCCCATCCCCAACTACTGCTACGTCACGGTCGACCAGTGCGTCCAGGTCGTCACCAGTGCCGGCACGGTGAACCCGACCGATCCCAGCGTGCTGCCGATCACCCCTCCCGTCCAGCAGGTCGCCGCCGCGGAGGGCAACGGGCCCCCCGTCTTCTCCTCCACCGCGGTCACCATCAACGGGGCCACCGTCGACGTCCGCGAGGTGGCCCTCCCGCTGAAGCCCGGCTTCGCCTACCGGTCCAACACCCAGCCGGTCGTCCTGTACCAGGGCGGGGCGCTGCAGCTGACCATTCCCCTGAGCGGCGTGGACGACGAGCTCCACCACCTCGCGCTCGCCCTGGCGATCATCGGGCTCCTCGGGGTGGCCCTGGCGGTGGTGTTCGGGCTCGGCGTGGGACGTGCCGTCCTCGGACCCCTCAACAACCTGACCACCACCGTCGAGGAGCTGGCCGAGACGACCGACGTCTCCCAGCGGCTCGACCCGGGTGGCCCGGACGAGCTCGGACGCCTCCGGCGGGCGTTCAACCGGCTCCTCGAGGCCCTCGACCGGTCCCGCGACGCGCAACGCCAGCTGGTGCTGGACGCCTCCCACGAGCTCCGCACGCCGCTCACCAGCCTCCGCACCAACATGGAGGTCACCCGCCGCATCGACGAGCTCACCCCGGAGGACCGGGAGGTGCTGGTCGGCGACGTCCTCACCCAGCTCGACGAGCTCACCACGGTGGTGGCGGACCTCGCCGAGCTGGCCCGGGGGGAGCAGCCCGACCGGACGGCCGGACCGGTGCGGCTCGACTCGGTGGTCGAGGAGACGGTGGCGGTGGCGGTCACCCACGGGAGGAGCCGGGGGATCTCCTTCGAAGCGTCCATCGTGCCGTGCTGGGTGCTCGGGGTGCGGCCCCGGATCGAGCGGGCGGTCGGCAACCTGCTGGACAACGCCCTGAAGTGGAGCCCCGACGGCGGGATGGTGGAGGTCTACTGCCGGGCCGGGACCGTCGTGGTCCGGGACCACGGTCCGGGCATCGACCCCTCCGACCTCGACCACCTGTTCGACCGCTTCTACCGCGCGCCGAGCGCCCGGGGCCTGCCCGGGTCGGGTCTGGGGCTGTCGATCGTCGCCCAGGTGGCGCGGGAGGAGGGCGGGACGGTAGTGGCGGAGAACGCACCGGACGGAGGGGCGGTGTTCCGGTTCCACCTGCCCGAGGTCGCCCACCCCGTCCTGCGGGACGGAGAGCCGGTCCCCCCGGACGAGGAGTGATCCCGGCGTCCGGACAGCCGAACCTGCCGCCACATGGCGCCGGAGGCCGTGGGCGGCTAGCTTTGCGCACGACATGGGATCCCTGATCAAGAAGCGCCGCAAGCGCATGCGCAAGAAGAAGCACAAGAAGATGCTGAAGGCGACCCGCTGGCAACGCCGGGCGGGCAAGTAGCCGACCAGGCTCCTCCCGGCTGCCCGGAACCGGCCGGGTGCCCGCTGCGGCCTCTCCGGGCCCGGGATCGCCGGCTCGGTATCGCCGGCTCGGTATCACCAGCTCGCCGGTGACTCGCGGCGCGGGCCGCGCTGTGCCGCAGGCAGGTCGGGGTCGCGGCTCCGCTCAGGGTGATGCGGTTGCCGAGCGGGTGCCATCTCGCGGGTGCCCGTCGGGCTGGCACCCGAACCCGCGGGTGGTCCGCGCCTCCACCAGGGTTGCCTCGTCCCTCCCCACGGTGAGGCTCCGACGGCCGCCGAGGCCCACGTCGGCCAGCCCTCCTTCGACGAACCAGGTCGATCCGCTCCCCGCCAGGCGGGGACGGGCCCCGGTCGCGTCGGCGAGCGCCTCGCGCCAGTGGATCAACCTCGGGTCGGCCGCCACCGCCGCGGCCTCCAGGTCGTTCGACGTCGTCCCGCTGGGTGCCAGCAGGTGGCGCAGGCACAGGTCGTCCCAGGTCCGGTAGACCGCAGCCGTGTCCATGCCGAACGGTGGCAGCAACAAGGTGTAGGTCCGTTCCTCCCACGGCAACGGCACCACCGTCTCGCCCGCGCCGGTCACCAGGGCACGCCCGCCCATCAGGCAGAACGGCACGTCGGCCCCCAACGAAGCAGCCAGGCTCCCGTCTGCGCACCCGGCCCAACGCAGGACGGCGGCAGCGTCGGCCGAGCCGCCGCCGAGGCCCGCACCCGGTGGGATCCGCTTGACCAGCCGTACCGACGCGGAGCGACCCACCGCGGCCAACGCCCGCGTCACCAGGTTGTCCTCGCCGGTCGGCACGTCCGCCGCCCACCGCCGGTACGACGGGTCCCCGCCCCCTGCCGCACTCCCCGGCACCACCTGGAGGGCGACCGGACCGTCACCGTCCCCGGCGAACACCAGGGTGTCGGCGAGGTCGAGCGAGACCATCTCCGCCTCCAGCTCGTGGTAGCCGTCGGGCCGGACCCCGGTGACCCGCAGGGAGACGGTGAGCTTGGCCGGAGCGTCGATCGTGGTGGCCATACCGTTCACCGTACCGGGAACGCCGCAGCCACCAGATCGCCCCACTGACCCAGTCCGAGCTCCTCCGGTCGCGCCGTGGGCTCGATTCCGGCCACCTCGAACGCCCCGGCGGGGACCAGGCCGTCGAGCGAGCGGCGGAGCATCTTGCGACGGTGTGCGAAGCCGGCCCGGACCACCGCGAACAGGCGGTCGTAGGGGATGTCGGCCGCGCTGGTCCCCGCACCGCGCGTCGGATGGCGGTCGAGGCGCACCAGGACGGACTCGACCTTCGGTCGGGGCACGAACACCGACGCCGGGACCCGGCCCACCACCGAGGCCCGGGCCCAGTAGGCCACCTTCACCGAGACGGCCCCGTACGCCTCGTCCCCCGCCCCGGCGGCCAGGCGCTCCCCCACCTCGCGCTGGACCATCACGAGGGCACTGCCGATACCCGGCGCCTCTTCGAGCACCCGGATCACCAGGGGCACGGCCACGTTGTAGGGCAGGTTCGCCACCAGCGTCCACCGGTCGGCGCCGGTTCGCTCGGGTGGGTCGGCGCCGGCCAGGGCTTCCCCCGCCGTGGATCCCCCGGGCCGGCCCAGGAGCTCCTCCCAGTCGACCGTGAGGGCGTCCGCCTCCACCACCCGGACGCCCACCGGCTCCACCTGGGACCGGAGCACGGGGACCACGTGGCGGTCGATCTCCACCGCGGTCACCTCGGCCCCCGCCTCGGCCAGCGCCAGCGTCAACGACCCGAGACCGGCCCCGATCTCCACCACCCGGCTCGACGGCCCGACCCCGGCCAGGCGGACGATCCTCCGCACCGTGTTGGCGTCCCCCACGAAGTTCTGCCCGAGCGCCCGGCTGGGGTGCAGCCCGTGGGCCTCCAGCAGCTCGTGCAGGTCCGCTCGGGTGTGGGTCACCCCCTCAGTCTGCCGTGGCGCCGCGAACGCGCCGCGTCACCAGCTGAGCTCGGCGTCGGGGATGACCCCCTGGGAGAGGGGCGCGATCTCCGCGAACGTGGCCGTGGCCAGGTCGATCTGGCGGGCGGTGTCCGCCTCGCGGTCGTCCACCGTGCACGACACCGACGCTCCGTTGGCCGGGTTGGTCACGATGACCACCGTGCCGAACGGCAGGGTCGGGCTGGCGCACGTCCCCGGCTCCGCTCCGTAGTAGGTCACGATCCCCAAGCGGCTGTCACCTCCGGCGACCGGGATGGGGGCCGCCGGGGCCGGCTCGGCGACCGGTGCCGCGGTGGGCGCGGTCGCGACCGCACGAGCCTCCGGCACCGTGGTGGGCGGAACCGTGGCCGGTGGCGCCGTGGTGGTGGGCGGCACCGTGGCCGGTGGCGCCGTGGTGGTGGGCTGCACCGGGCGCGGGGTCGGTGGAACGGCCGACTCGGTGACCGCCGACCCCCCACCGCCCGACGGGTCGTGCGGCAACCGGCTCCGCTCTGCGGTCAGCTCCCACGGCGGGGTCGTCCCGTGCCAGGACCGCGGCAGCGGCCGGGCCGAGACGGCGTCCACCGGGGCGTCCGCCGTGCGGGCACCCCCGTTCTGGATCAGAAGGAGCGGCACGACGAGCAGCGCTCCGCTGAGGAGCAGCGCGGCACCCGGCCGGCTGCCCCGATGGTTCGAGGTCCGCAGAACTCCACCTTCCACTGGGGACTGTACGTGTCGTCATATACATCGTCTCCTCCAAGCCGATATATATGAAAACGACCACTGTGAGCAGCGGCCGTGGTCCCAGGCTAGGCAGGGTTACGGCCCGGAGGCAAACCCGGAGCGTCGTGGCGCGCCGGGCGCTCCCGTCCCGTGCGCGCGTTCACAAGCCGAACACACGGCAGGTGTTGCGGGTGGCGGCCTCGGCCACCACGGTGCTGGCGATGCCCCGGCTGGCGGCGACCGCCGCGCCCACCAGGGGAACCCGGGAGGGCTCGTTGGTCGACCCGCGGTGGGGCACGGGAGCGAGGAACGGCGAGTCGGTCTCCACCAGCAGCCGGTCGAGCGGGCAGAGCGCCGCCGCTTCTCGCACGTCCGCGGCGTTCTTGAAGGTCACCACCCCGCTGAAGGAGAGGGTGGCCCCGAGCTCGAGGCACCGGCGGGCCTCGTCGGGTCCACCGGTGAAGCAGTGGATCACCGTCCGGTCACTTGCCCCCGACGACCGGAGGATGTCGAGGGTGTCCCCCCAGGCCTCGCGGGTGTGGACCACCAGGGCCAAGCCGTGGCGACGGGCCAGGTCCACCTGGACGGCGAACGCCTCGCGTTGGGCGGCCCGCGGGGAATGGTCGTAGTGGTAATCGAGCCCGCACTCCCCTATGCCGACCACCGTCCGGTCCGTTTCCGATTCCGATGGCGGCCGGTCGACCTCGGCTGCGAGCAGCGAATCGAGGGACGCCACGCCCGCGGCGGCGTCGTGGGGGTGCAGCCCGATGGTCGCCCAGATCCGGACCCCCTCGGCACTGGCCGGGGAGTCGGCACGGCCCATCGCCCGGGCCAGTGCGACCGCCTCCGCCGAAGTGCCGGCGTCGGTGCCCACGGTGATCAGCCGGGTCACCCCTGCCTCCGAAGCCCGTGCCAGCACCCCTTCGAGCACCCGCTCCGGAGCCGGGGGCTCCGCCGGCGAGCCGCCGCGTCGGTCCTCCCCCGTCAGGTAACGGCCCTGGAGGTGGCAGTGCGAGTCGAACCATTCGACCACCGGCCCGAGCCCGCCTTCCCCGGCGGGACCTCCCTCCGGCTCACCCGCCACCACTGCCCACCCGTCCGGCCCGGGCCGGCCACCCGGTCACTTGCGCCGCGGGAACAAGGGTTCGCCCTTTTCGACCGGCCGCCCTGGCGGGTAGCCCCCCCACTCCAGCGCGCCGGGCAGCACCACATCGGCCGGAGAGCCCTCGAGGCCGATCCGCCGCCAGATCTCCCGTGCCGTCGCCGGCACGGCCGCCACGATGAGGACCGCCACGATCCGGAGCACCTCGAGGGCGCTGCCGAGCACCGCGTCGACGGCCGACCCCGGGTCGGCCTTCCAGGGCTCCGCCACCTCGAGCTCCGCGTTGGTCTCGCGCAGGATCCGCCATGTCGCCTCGAGCGCCAGGTGGGGTTGGCCGGCGTTCCACGCCGCCGTCGCCTCGGTGACGGCGGCGGCCGCCACCGCCGCCAGCCGGCTGTCAGGGGCGGGTGCAGGGCCGATCCCCTCGCACTTGGAGCCCACCACGGTGGCCACCCGGGAGACCAGGTTGCCCAGGGTGTTCGCCAGGTCGGCGTTGTACCTGGCGGTCATCCCCTCGGCCGAGAAGTCCCCGTCCGAGCCGAGCGGGGTGTCGCGCAGCAGGTGGTACCGCACCGGGTCCACGCCGTACTCGGCGGTGAGAGAGCCCGGGGAGATCTGGTTGAGGCTCGACTTGGACATCTTCTCGCCGCCCACCAGAAGCCAGCCGTGGACCTGGATGTGGGCGGGAGGGTCGATGCCCGCGGCCAGGCACATCGCCGGCCACCACACACAGTGGAACCGGATGATCTCCTTGCCGATCAGGTGGTGCACCGCCGGCCACCAGGCGGCGAAGCGATCCGGGTCCTCCCCGTAGCCGATGGCGGTCAGGTAGTTCACCAGGGCGTCGTACCAGACGTAGAACACGTGGTCCTCGTCCCAGGGGACGGGGACCCCCCAGGCGATCGAGGTCCGGGTGATGGAGATGTCACGCAGCCCGCCCTTGATGAAGCTCAGGGCCTCGTTCCGCTTGGACTCGGGCACCACGGCGTCGGGGTGGGTGTCGTACCAGTCGATGAGCCGCTGCTCGAAGGCGCTCAGCCGGAAGAAGTAGTTCTCCTCCTCGAGCAGCTCGACGGGGCGCCGGTGGACCGGGCACAGGGTGCCGTCGAGCAGCTCGTCCTCGGCGTAGTACTGCTCGCAGGCGACGCAGTAGAGGCCGCGGTAAGTGTCCTTGGTGATCCACCCGTTGTCGTGGATCCGGCCGAGGAAGTGCTGGACGGCGCGCCGGTGGCGGGGCTCGGTGGTCCGGATGAAATCGTCGTTGGAGATATCGAGGTCGCGCCACGCGTCCTGGAAGCGGGGCGCCAGGCGGTCGGTCCACGCCTCGGGGGAGACCCCGTTCTCCTCGGCCGCCCGGGCCACCTTCTGCCCGTGCTCGTCGGTCCCGGTGAGGAAGAAGACCTCGTCACCGACCAGACGATGCCACCGCGCCAGCGCGTCCGCGTTCACCGTCGCGTAGGCGTGGCCCACGTGCGGGGCGTCGTTGACGTAGTAGATCGGGGTGGTGATGTAGTAACGGGGCACTACCGGCCAGCGTACCGAGCCGCAGGAAGGTCGGCGGACGGCCGGCTGCGATCAGGGCCCTGTCGGGCCGGCGACGGCCGCCTGCGGGGACGACCGGGTGCCCCACGTACCGCCACCCGCTACCAGTTGGCCACGTGACAGCCGCCCCGTCCCGTGCGCTCGGTGAACCGCTGGTGGTACGCCTCGGCCGGCCAGAACGTGGTGGCCGGCGTGACCTCGGTGACGATCGGGCGGTCGAACCGCACCTGGTACTCGTCGAGGGCCGCGCGCGCCGCCGCCGCCTGGGTCTCGTCGTGGGTGAAGATCGCCGAACGGTACTGGGTGCCGTGGTCGGGGCCCTGCCGGTTGGGGGTGGTGGGGTCGTGGTGGCGGAAGAACTCCCCGAGCAGGGCCTCGAACGACACGATCGCCGGATCGAAGGTGACGAGCACCGCCTCGGCGTGCCCGGTCCGGCCCGAGCACACCTGCTCGTAGGTCGGGTGGTCGACACCACCGCCCTCGTACCCGGAGATGGCGTCCACCACACCGGGCACCGCCCGGAAGAACTCCTCCACCCCCCAGAAGCAACCGGCGGCGAACGCCGCCCGATCGAGTCCTTCCGGGAGATCGTCCGGCTCGATCCCGGGGTCCTGGGTCGTATCGAGGGCGCTGCGTCCGAACATGGCCACCTCTCAGGTCGTCGGCTCTCCGGTCGTCGGGTCCTACAGGCAGGTCGGGGCCGGGGTGCCGCACCAGCCCTGTCCATGCTGCGTGGACAGGCAGGTCAACCCCGGGCGGTCGGTCCGCATTCCGGAGGCGGGCCGTTCGGGTCTTCACGGACCGGAGGAGGGAGGGACCCGGAGGAGCGCCACCGCCAGGTCGTAGACGTGTCGTCGTCCCACCCCGAACTCGGCCGCCACCGCGTCCACCGCTCCCCTCGTCCGCTCCCCCTGGTCGAAGCGGGTCCGCAGGGCCGCCTCGAGCACGGCGTCGTCCACCGCCCCGGCCACCGCCGCCGGGGCTCCGGCGAGCACCACCACGACCTCTCCGCGCACCGGGGAGGCCTCCGCCCACTCCGCTGCTCCCGCCAGTGTGCCGCGCCACACCTGCTCGTAGCGCTTGGTCAGCTCGCGGACGACCGCCACCGGCCGGTCGGACCCGCAGGCCGCGGCGAGATCACCCAGGGTGGCGGACGTCCGCCCGGGGGCCTCGAACAGCACCACGGTGCGCGGCTCGGCGGCGATCGCACCGAGCCGGGACCGGCGGTCCCGCCCGGTCCGGGGGAGGAACCCCTCGAAGCAGAAGCGGTCGGTCGGGAACCCGCTCACCACCAGCGCCGCCACCGCCGCGCTGGGACCGGGCACCACCGACACCGTGAGCCCGGCGCCGGCGACGGCGGCCACCACCCGGCTCCCGGGATCCGAGATGCCGGGCATGCCGGCGTCGCTGACCACTGCCACCACGTCGCCCCTCCTGACCGCCTCGACGATGCCGGGGATGCGGTCGACCTCGTTGTGCTCGTGGAGGGAGCGGAGCGGAACCCCGGAGATGCCCGCGTGGGAGAGGAGCTTGCGCGAGTGGCGGGTGTCCTCGCAGTAGAGGACATCGGCTGCGGCCAGCGTGGCGAGGGCCCGCGACGACAGGTCCCCGAGGTTGCCGATCGGCGTCGCCACCAGCACCAGGGAGCCGGGCCGAGCCGGGATCGCCTCCGGCCGGGGCCCGGAGGGTCCGGGCGCGGCCGGAGGACGGGTCACCGGAGCTCCAGATGGTCCCCGACGCGCACGCCCCACCGGTCGAAGGCGCCCGCCTGGGCCTCGATCACCGACCGCGCCCGGCGCCTGGGCAGCCCGATCCGCCACGGTCGCATGGTCGCGGTGTCGACCACCACCAGGTCGCGGTCGCAGAACGCCACGTCGATGGCGAACCGCATGCCGAACGTGTGCACCGCCCGCACCTTGGGCAGCACCATCGCCCCCTGGTACGCGCTCCGCCCGAGCAGCCCCTTGGCCCGCAGTGCCGGGGTGGATGCCACCTCCGCCGCGGCGAGCACGTCGCCGTCGCGGAGCAACCAGCCCACCTCCGCCGGAGGCGTGGCGGCCGGCCCTTCCCCCGCGCCCGGGGGCGCCCCCGGGGTCATCCTCCGCCCGTCCGGCTCCGCCGGGGTCCGGCGCCCGCGCCCGTTGGCCGTGGTGGGCGGTTCGCGACTAGCCTTGCCGGACTGTGTCGAAACGAACCAACAAGCGCAAGCTCCGGGCGAAGAAGAAAGCCAACCACGGCAAGAAGCCGAACTGCGGCCGGGGCTGACCGCGGACTGGCCACCCACCGGTGGCTCGTCCCCGGGCTGAGGGCGACCACAGAGCGCGTGGGCACCGGATCGCTCATCCTCGGGCCTCCGGCGGCGGCCGTGCCGCGCTTCACGGGGCCGCGACGGCGACGGAGCCGTGCTTCACCGGGCCTCGGGTGACCAGAGGGTGCCCCGGCCCCGCAGGACGTCGACCAGTGCGGTCGGTCGGTCGGTGATGATCCCGTCGACGCCCAGGTCGCACAGCTGCTCCATCTCGGCCTCCTCCTCGATCGTCCAGACGTGGACCGCCAGGTCGGCCCGGTGGGCGGCCTCGACGAACCGCTCGTCGATCACGACCAGCTCGCCGAACTTCCTCGGCACCTGCAGGGCGACGTGGCGCATCGGCGGCGGCTCGTCGCCGGCCACGACCGCCTGGTAGAACGCGGCCACCGCAGCGGTGCCGGCCGAGGTGGGGATCTCCGGCGCCACGGCGGAGAAGGCGTCGGTCGCCGCGTCGAGGAAGGATGCCACGATGATGTCGTCGGTGCGGCCGAACCGCCGGAGCAGCCGGGCCAGCGTCTCCTCGTAGGGTGCGACGACCGGAGCGGTCTGCTTGATGTCGAGGTTGAGCACCGTCCCCGGGAACTCCTCCAGCACCTCTTCGAGGGTGGCGATCCCGAACTGGCGGTCGCCCGGCGCCCGGCCCCGGTAGGGGTACTCGGATGACTCCAGGCCCGGGGTGACGTCGGCGCCCGGCACCCACTCGTAGGCGTTGTCGAGAGCCCGAAGCTCAGCAAGGGTGAGGTCAGCGATCGCGCCCGTCCCGTCCGTCGTGCGGTCGACCGTCGTGTCGTGGCAGACCACCAGGACGCCGTCCGCCGTGGCGTGCACGTCGAGCTCGATGCCGCTGGCTCCGGCGGCCAGGGCCCCGCGGATGGCGAACAGGGTCGACGAGGGCCCCTCCCAGGCCCCGCCCTGGTGCGCGTAGGCGATCACCCGCCGTCCGGTCCACGGGTTCGGGTGACCTGTCCGGGGAGAGTCGTCCACAGAAGAACGGTAGCCTCTGGCTCGCATGCTCGACCACGTGTTCACCCAGCTCGTCGCCTCCCACCGCCGCTCGTTCGAGGCAGCCCTGCTCCAGCGCCAGGCGGTGGAGGAGCGGTTTCAGGTCGACGTGTTCCTCGGCGACGTGAGCTTCGAGACGTCCTACAGCCTGCCCGGTGAGCAACGACCGGCACGGATCCGGGTCGACACCGGTCTCGACTGGCCCACCTGGAGCCAGACGTCCTACCGGAGCTGGTCGATCGGGGAGGAGCCGGACGAGCTGCCCGAGCTCCTGGTCGAGATCGCGTTCCGCGTGCAGGGCCTCGAGACGGTCCCCGCGGCCAGCACGTTCCTCGACCTCCTCCCCGACCACCTGACCGTCCTCGGGGATGAGCCGGTCCAGCGCGGCTCGACCACGATCGAGCACGTCCTGCCCGCCGACGGCTCCGATCCCGAGTTCGCCATCGAGGTGTCCTACGAGGGATCGTGCCAGCTGGACGAGTCCCTCCTCGAGGACCCGGCCCGGCTCGACGCGGCGCTGGCGCCCCTCGGCCCGGCAGTGGCGTCCATCCTGGTGCGGATCGCCGACCAGCCGTTCGTCTTCCGTCCGGTGGTGCCGGAGACCTGACCGGTGGTTCCGGTCCCGGTAGGGCTGGATGCGGACGCAGGTCACCGTGACGGTGCGAACTCTTCGGGCCGGGAACCGGTCCCGAACCGCCAACGGATGGCCGCCACCGATCGGGCGGCAGCGTTCCCGTCCCCGAACGGGTTTACCGCCCGCGCCATGGCCAGGTACTGGTCCTCGTGATCGAGGAGCCCGGTGACGGCATCCACGATCCGATCCTCGTCGGTACCTACCAGGCGCGCCGTTCCAGCAGTGACCGCCTCGGGTCTCTCGGTCGTCTCACGCAGGACCAGCACGGGCGTCCCCCGGCTGGGTGCCTCCTCTTGGATTCCCCCGGAATCCGTGAGCACCAGGTCCGCTCTGTCGATCAGCCAGGCGAACGACCCGTAGGCGAGCGGCGGGACGACGAGAACGTTCGCCAGACCGGCCACCTCCGGAGCGATCGCCTCGCGGACCAGCGGGTTCAGGTGGAGCGGGAGGACCACCACCAGATCGGAGCGTTCCCGGGCCAGGCGGCCCAGGGCCCTCCCCACGCTCCGGAGTGGGGCACCCCACGACTCGCGCCGGTGCACCGTCACCAGGAGGAGGCGGCGGGGATCGGCGGCGAGGTCGGCGAGCCGGTGGTCCTCAGGGGGTTGGGCGGTGGCGATCGCACGGTCGAGGGCGTCGATCACCAGGTTGCCGGTGCAGACCACATCCTCGCCGCAGATCCCTTCGGCTGCAAGGTTCGCGGCGCTGGTCGGCGTCGGGGCAAGATGGAGGTCGGCGAGTTGACTCACCGCACGGCGGTTCACCTCCTCGGGAAAGGGAGCCGCCCGGTCGAAGGAACGCAGTCCCGCCTCGACATGGGTGACCGGAACCCTGCGGTGGAACCCTGCCAGCGCCCCGGCCAACGTGCTCGTGGTGTCACCCTGCACGACCAGCATGTCCGGGACCAACTGTTCGATGACCGGGTCCAGCCTGTCGAGCGTGCTCGCGGCGATGGCCGACAGGCTCCGGCCCGGCCGGTGTACGTCGAGATCGTGGTCGGGGTCGATCCGGAAGAACTCCAGCACCTGATCGAGCATCTGACGGTGCTGCGCGGTGACCACCACGATCGGCACGAGATCCGAGGTCTCCCCGAGCGCGAGGATCAACGGCGCGAGCTTGATCGCCTCCGGGCGGGTGCCGAAGACGAACAGCACCCGACGGGCAAGCCGACTACCCGACCGCGGCACCGGCGTGCGGCGTCTTGACCCACGTCCATCGGCCGATGGCGACCCGGGTCCAGGCTCGCAGGGTCGCCACGATCCAGACGTAGCTGTAGGCGGTGAACACCGCACCGAACGCCGGAAGCTCCCACCATCGCAGCCGGGCGGCACTGTGGCGCTGGTAGGTGAACAGGAAGGCGGAGATCGGAGCCAGGGCGAAGACGACCTGTGCGTAGCGACGTCCCAGCGGGGTGAGGAACCCAAGAAAGCCGTTCGTCACGGTGACGACGCCCACCAGCGCAAGGAGCGTGCACAGGAGCTCGAACGACACCACCACCACCGTCACCACCATCATCAGGTAGGCGACCAGGTCGATCCGGGTGCGCAGGCGCGCCGGGGACACCAGGAGGCCGGGGATGTGCTTCCAGCACTGGTAGTGGCCCTGGATCCACCGGGTCCGCTGCCGCATCAGGGGCTTCCAGCGGGTCAACCCCTGCTGGAACACGAAGCAGCGGTCACAGAAGGCGGTCCGCCAGCCGGCCCGGATCAGCCGCAGGCCGATGTCGAGGTCCTCGGTGAGGCTCGCAGGTGCCCAGGGGGCGGGTCCCAACGTCCGAAGGGCCGAGAGCCGGTTGAACTGGCCGTTCCCCCCCAGCCCGGAGGAACCGAGCCACTGGCGCGCCACCTGGACGAAGTAGGTGAATGCCACGAACTCCATGTCCTGGAGCCGGGAGAGCATGTTGTCCCGGGCGTTCCCGATCTGTACGCCGATCTGGACCGAGGCGATGCCCGGGTCGGCGAAGTACCCGGCCACCGTCTCCAGCGTGTTGGTCTGGAGCCGGCCGTCGGCATCCAGGATCCCCACCACCACCCGGTCGGCGCCCCAGGCGTGGAGCAGTTGCCCTTCGTGGGTCAGCGCCTCGACCACACGGAACCCGTGGTTCAGCACTGCGCTCTTGCCCTTGCCCGCCGACGCCGGGTCACGGTCGATGACCGCCAGCCGAGGGTCGGAGATCGAACGGGCGATCGCCCCGGTCCGGTCGGTCGAGCCGTCATTGACCACCAGCACCGCGAACTGGTCGTAAGGCAGCGCCAGGACCGACCGCACGGTGGGCCCGATGACCTCCTCCTCGTTGCGAGCCGGGATCATCACCACGATGAAGGGGGCAGCGCCGGCCGGGACGGACGGCACCCGCTCGAGGTGGATCAGAGAGACGACGAAGAGGACGATGTAGTAGAGCACCACGGCCGCCACCGCATAGGAGACGACGGTCAGGTTGACGTCCACTGCGTCGGCTCCGCTAGTAGCTCGTGAAGGGAGCGAACACGAAGAATCCCGAGGAGGTCACGGTGGCGCTGACGTCATAGGCGGTCCCGGGAGCGACGATGAACTGGGCGGTCCCCTTGATCGATTGGCCTCCGATCTCCGCGGTGATGGTCACCGTGTACCGTCCGGGAGGAATGACCAGGCGATAGGTGCCGTCGACCGAGGTGGCGACCATGAAGTAGGGCGACACGGAACCGAAGGAGAAGATGCCGCCGTCGGCCGCCACCAGCCAGTACCCGCCGCCGTCGGGGGTGGCCGCCATGCCGACGATCGGCTGGTTCAGGTGGAGCGAGCCGGTCGAGCCGTGA
>JAJYYG010000016.1 GCA_021801235.1 Actinomycetes bacterium | reverse complement strand
GGGCATCGCCTATCCTCTTGCACCTGCGGGTCGGTACCCAAGTGGCCAAAGGGAGCAGACTGTAAATCTGCCGGTTCTGCCTTCGAAGGTTCGAATCCTTCCCGGCCCACGCAGAGAGAAGCAGGTCAGTGCTGGTGTTGGGGAGGGGTTGTGATCCTCCTCAACACCAGCAGCGGCGCCAGGGCGTGCCCCACCGCACGAGCGGTCTCTGCTGCGGGCTGCCGGGCTTCGTCATCGTGGTCCCGGGGACCCGACATCACCGACATCACCGACATCACAGCAGCGGTTGTGCCGCAATCCGACGGGCGGCGGTCGCACCGAGCACCCCGGTTGCCCGCAGCTGTGCGATGACGGCGTTGCGTCGAAGCAGGGCGAGGTGCGGATGGACGAGCGGGTCCAGGGCGGACGGCGCCTGCACCAATCCCGCGAGCAGGCTTGCCTGCGCCCAGTCGAGGGAGGCGGGTCGGCGGTGGAAGTAGCGCTGCGACGCCTGGGCGATCCCGTAGGCACCGTTCCCGAAGTACACGTCGTTCAGGTACATCGTCAGTATCTGTTCGTGCGAGTAGGTGAGCTCCAGCTCGAACGCCAGGCCGACCTGTTCCACGATGGTGAGCGGGCTCCGGCTCGGCCCGGTGTACAGACGTTTCGCCAGCTGCTGGGCGAGCGTGGAGCCGCCCTGGCCCGTGTGCCCCGACAGGCGGGCGTAGAGATAGCGCGCGGCGCCGTAGGCGATGTCAACCCCGGGCGGCCCCCGGAACGCCTGGTCCTCGATGGCGATCAGCGCGTCGCCCACCTTGGTGGGTGCGCGGGTGACCAGCTGCCCGCCGTGGGACACGACCTCGGCGCGAACCAACGCCGGCGCGTTGCCGACGCCGGGCACGGCGACCAGGAGGCCGCCCACCGCTGCGGCACACACGGCGGCGGCCGCCGCCAGCGCGATCACGGCATGTCGAGCGGTGCGCCGCCACCCATGTCGCGGCGGCGTCGTGTCCGGGATCTGACGCCCAGTCCTGGTGGCCGGAGCGACGGAACCGTCAGGTGCATCGCGCACCTCAAGGCGCGGCATCACGGATCTCACGGCGTCCATGCTGCCGGTGAAGCGGCGCTGGTGGTCGTCGGGCGGTCAGGTGGGCGATCCGCCGAAGTGCTTCGGCGATACGACCGAGAGGACCGGGAGCTCCCTTGTGGGCGATCTGGCGGGGGCGGGCTCGGATGCGGGAAGCGCGGCGCCCTCCAGGCGGGTCCGAGTCGGGGACGGTACTGGCCAGGTGCCCAATCCGAGCCAGTCGTGGCGGTCGGCCGGGTTCCCCTGGTGGCGACCAAGGCGTGACACGGCGCCAGGACCCGATGTCATTCTGCTCGCGAAGTGCCTGTTCACAGCGGCGCGTTCCGTTACGGTCCTCACTTCCGAGGGAGTACCGGGGGCACGTCAGGTTCTGACTCGGTCGACGACCACCATTGTCCGCAACCCGGACGCCGCCCCAGGATTCCAGGGCTCCCGACGGCGTGGGCACCCTCTCGTCACCGAGCGCCAGGACGTTCGTGCCCTTCCTGTGAGCGAATTGCCCAGGCCGTCCATCAGGGAACCGAAACCAGGAAGAAGTCGCGAGCCGACTGTGCCGGGGGCAGGTACCGGGTTGCCGGCCGTTGCTGCTGGGGGAAGAGTTTGGACGCACTGATGATCGACGGGTTCGCCGGATTGGGGTGGGCGTAGAAGTTGAACGTGACCCACTCCGGATTGATGTCGAGGGTCATCCCCCGCACGGCCCCGGCTCTCTGCAGCGACTCGGCAAGAGTACGGGCGGAGAGTGCCGGACCCGCCACGTAGACCAAGGCGCCGGTGGCGGTCACGCCCACCCCGCTGCGGGCCACCACCGTGGCTGCTCCGAGCGTAGCGCCCCATACGGTCGAGTCGTTATAGGTGGCGTCCTTGGTGATCTGGCCGTTGTCGACCATCGGCACCAGGTTCTGGCGCACGGCGACGACTTGGGGCGTCATGGTGACCTCGGTACCCCAGGCACCGACGTTGACGGTGCCGTTCTTGTAGAGCACGAGCGAGGCAGCGCCGTTGACCAGGGGCCGGCCGTACCGACCGTCCAGGTAGAAGCCTCCCTGTGCGTCGCGGAAGAGGAACCCACTGTTGAAGGCTGCCACCGCAGTGGGAAGCTCCGCCGGCGAGATGTACGGAGGCTGGCTCCATGTGCCCCCGGGTTCGACGATGCCCGGGACCAGCTGGATGTGGGCGAGGAGGGGGTCGATCCATACCGCGGAGGTGATCTGGCTGGTGTAGATATTGTCCGCCCGGAACTGGGCGACCTCCATCGTCGGCAAACCGTCCACCGTGGGACCGACCGGCTGCCACACCCCCTCTCCGGGCACGCCTGGGGTGACGACCAGCGGTACCGGCGGCGGCAGGGGCAGGTGGGGAGGGAGCTTCGCTGCGGCAGGGCCCTTGTGGCCCGACGCGGTCGCCTTGGGGAGGGCATTCAACGCCTTGAGGTGGCCGCCCTTGGTCGGTGCCGAAAGGTCGTAGTACCAGGTTTCCGCCTTGTTGATCAGGAAGCCGGCGTGATGGGCCCGCATCCAGTCCGCCCATTTCGCGTTGAGCCCGGAGTTGCCCGGCGTCGTCGCCGCGCCCACCAGCGACCAGGACAGCAACACCACCACCACCGCGGCGAGCGCGATGATGAGGCGGCGCCGGCGGAACTTCCGGCGTCGTCGCCGGTCGCTCGCCATCGTGGCCGGCCGCGAGGTTCGCGGTTCTGTCGAAACGGACATGTGTTCGGTCGGTTCAATTCAGCAGGCGACAGGGCGACGCTGGAGGAGAAGGGCGCTCATGCCCGTGCACCCGGAGCAACGGCTCCTGTCGGATCCGGTGCAGGGTGCGACTCCCCGGAAAGGACACGCTACCAACCCGTCACCATGTGGGGACCGCGGGCGGGACCGGATGTTGGATGCCGCCGACTACCCGAGTGTGTCGTCACGCAAGGGCGGGGAGGGAGGGAATCCCGCGCATCGGCGCCCCGCGGATCCATCAGCGGCCACGGACCGTGCCGCGGTCCGTCCCGCGGTAGTTGCAATGCGATCGATCGTCGGAGCCGCAGCAAACAGGGGCCGCTCCTCTTCCGATCGCACGTGTGACCCGCCACACCTCATGGGACGACTCTTCCGCCGCGAGCGTGGGACCACCCGTTGCGTCCCGTGCCTCCGGGCCGCGTCGACCGTCCCGGCGCCGGGCCGAGCCCCGCGGGTCCGCGACGCGCGGCCGGTCGGGCGCCCGGTTCAGGGGTGGAGCACCACCTTGATGGCGTCCGCGTCCCGGTCGCCGGCCGTCCGGAACGCCTCGGCCGCCTCCTCGAGCGGGAAGTGGTGGGTCACGATCGTGTCGTAGAGGTCCGGCGTCCGGGCCAGCAGCCGGGCGGCCTCCTCCAGTTCGGACGTGCCGTGGTGGTGGCCGTAGGTGAAGGCGGGCACCAGGGCGACCTCTTTCATCTGGAACCCCAGGCCGACCGTCACCGGCTCCCAGAAGTTGCCCAGGAAGCCGACCGTTCCCCCCGGTCGCGCCGCGTCGACGGCGGCGTTGACCGAAGTCTGGGTGCCGGCGGCGTCGAGGACGACGTCGTAGCCTCCGCCAGCGGCCACCCGGGCGCCGAGCCGCTCGCCGGCCTCGATCCGGCTCGCCCGGTGGGCGGCCACGTCGACCTCGACGCCGAGATCGCGCGCGGCGGCGATGGTGCACAGGCCGATGGGGCCCGCCCCGATCACCAGCACGCGCATCCCCTCGGTGACGCCGGCCCGGTGGATCCCGTGCAGGGCGACGGCCAACGGCTCCGCTAGGTTGGCGTGCGTCAGCGGCACGTCACCGGGCAGGGGCACCGCATTGCGCGGGTCGACCCACACCTCCTCGGCGAGCCCGCCGTCGAGGGTGATGCCGTACATGGCACCGAGCGAGGTGCCGCACTGCTGCTCGTTGCCCTCGAGGCACCGGTCGCACGTGCCGCAGCTCACCGGGGGGAGCACCACCACCGGCGTGCCGTCATCGAGCGTGCCGCAGCACTCATGCCCGAGCGTCACCGCCGAGGGTCCGTAGGAGGCGAGGTGGAGGTCGGACCCGCAGATACCCGAGCTGGCGACGGTGACTCGCACGGTGCCGTTCCGGTCCGGCTCGGTGGGCACGACCCGGATGCCGTCAGCGGTGCTGCGTACCCCCCGCACCAGCACGGAGGTGCCTGACGGGGCCATCAGTGGTGGCGGCGGCGCTTGCGCGGATCGGTCAGCGCCGAGGGCTTCCAGCCCGCGTCCTCGGAGTTGACATTGGTACCGGGCGCCACGATCTCGTCGATGCGGTCGAGGACCGCCCCTTCGAGACGGATGTCGGGGGCCGACAGCTGCGGCTCGAGCTGCTCCATCGTCCGGGGGCCGATGATGGCGGCGGTGACCGCCGGGTGCTCGAGCACGAAGGCCAGGGCCAGTTCGATCATCGTCAGCCCGGCCTCGTCAGCGAGCTTCGAGAGCTCGATGACCAGCTCCAGCTTCTGCCGGTTGGCCGGGATCCCGAGGTCGTAGCGGCCCGGCACCCGCTGGGCCCGGTGGCTGGTGTTGTCCTTTCCCTCTCCGAACCGCCCGGAGAGCCATCCGCCCGCCAGCGGGCTCCACGGGATGACCCCCATGCCGTAGGTGAGGGCGGTGGGCAGCACGTCGCGTTCGATGCCCCGCACGAGGATGGAGTAGGGAGGCTGCTCGGTCCGGAACCGCTCCCGGCCGCGCCGCTCCGCTACCCACTGCGCCTCGACGATCTGCTCGGCGGGGAAGGTGGAGCTCCCGAAGTAGCGGATCTTCCCCGCGTGGACCAGGTCGCTCAACGCGCCGAGCGTGTCGTCGATGTCGACCTTCTCGTCCGGTCGGTGGATCTGGTAGAGGTCGATGTAATCGGTGCCGAGCCGGCGGAGGCTGTTCTCGCACTCGGCGACGATCCAACGTCGCGAGTTTCCCTGGGCGTTTGGGTCGTCGCCCATCGGGGCGTGGGCCTTGGTGGCGAGGACCACCCGCGACCGGTCGACCGACGAGAGCGCCTTGCCCACGATTGCCTCGGACTCGCCGGCCGAGTAGACGTCCGCGGTGTCGATGAAGTTGATGCCGGCGTCGAGGGCCCGGTGGATGATGCGGACGGAGTCGTCGTGGTCGGTGTTGCCCCAGGCCCCGAACATCATCGCCCCGAGGCAGAGCTGGCTTACCGTGACACCGGTGTTCCCGAGGGTGCGGAGCTTCATGGCGCCACCTTATGCCCGTCGACGTCTCGCCTGCCCTCCGGGACGCGGGAACCCCCGGGCGACAACCTGCTTTTCGGGTGCACTTGCGGAGCCCCCGCCCCTCGTTACAATACCGTTACGGAATCGAGTGTGGACGGGGGCCCGCAGCGGCGGTGTCCCCGGTGTCGGCTCACCCGCTCCGCCCCCCGAGCCATGTGCACCACGGACGCCGAGGAGCCTCCTCCCCCCATGACCTTTGAGCCGACGGCAGCGGAGACGGATCGGCGGGACCCGCCGCTCCCACGGCTCCGGGAGGCGGTACGCACGGTCACCGTCTTCGCCGACGGGCTGAGGGACCGGCTGGCGGCTCCCGTGCCCGAGGTCGCCCCCGCTCCCGGCGGGGAGTCGCCCCCGACCGGGGGCCTGGTCCTGCGGCCGGCCGTCCTCGGGTTCGTGGCCATCCTCGCCATCTGCATCGGGGCGTCGCTCCCGAGCTCGCCCTTCAAGCTCGAGATGCCCGGTGCGTGGTTCTTCGGGGTCCCGAGGGTCACCAACGGGAGCCAGTGGGGCGTCTACTTCTCCCTGGCCGCCATGTACGGGGGCCTGCTGCTGCTCATCCGGGTGTGGTGGGGGATGACCCGGCTCTACGCCAGGCGCCCGGGGGTACCCGTGCGCCACCTGGGCTGGGTGTTCGCCGCCTGGTCCCTCCCGCTCCTGGTCATCGCCCCGATCTTCAGCCGGGACATCTACTCGTACGCCGCCCAGGGCGAGATGGTCAGCCACCACATGAACCCGTAC
>JAJYYG010000088.1 GCA_021801235.1 Actinomycetes bacterium | reverse complement strand
TCGCAGCGTTCACACCGGCGCGGCCGGCCAACTGCTCGGAGGACACCGTGGCCATGCCGGCCTTCAGCAGCTCGACGACGATCCGCTGGTAGACGGGCAGGCGCTCCACGGTGGCTTCGGGGATCCGCCGGCCCGGTGAGCCGGAGCCAACCTGGGGCATGGGCCAGGATGGTAGCCACGGTCGTCCCGAGGTCACCAGACCAGTTCGACCGTGGAGCCCGCCGCCAGCCCGAAATGCTCGGCCGCCGACCCCCTGTTGACCACGAGGGCCAGGCAGGAGTTGGCATCGGAGAGGAGCCCGGCCTCCCCCGGTCGGAGGTCGCCGAAGGTCCCCACCCGGGCCACTCGCGGGATGGGGGTGGAGACCCCGACCTCCACGGAGGTCACCGACAGCGGCACCAGGTCGGCGGCCCCCGCCAACTGGACGTTGCCGAAGTGGTCCACCCAGGTGACCTCGGTGGTCAGACGGTGGCGCCCGGTCTCGTCGGTGCCGGGCTCCACCACCCGCTCAGGGAGCCGGCAGAGCTCGGAGGGATCGACCGGGGACCCCAGGTCGGCGGGCGCGGCGCCGGCACACAACGCGGCGGCGGCGGGGGCGAACACGTCACGTCCGTCGAAGGTGGCAGAGCCCTCGGGCGACGGCGGGAGCGAGACGGCGGTGATCGGACTCCCGGGATCGAGAGCGGGCGTGAGCAGCCCGTTGTCGGGACCGACGAACCAGCGGGGACCTTCGGCTTCAAGGCGCCGCGGCGCCGCCTCGAGGACGACGCCGCGGCGCGGTCCGCCCACGCCGGGATCGACCACGGCCAGGACGACGCCGGGGCCGAGGTACGGGAGGGCCCGTGCCAGCGTCGCCGCCCCGGCCCGCACGTCGAAGGCAGGGACGTCATGGGTGAGGTCGATCACCCGGGCATGGGGGGCGAGCCGCCGCAGGACGGCGTGGACCACCCCGACGAACTCGTCCGTGCGACCGTAGTCCGATACGAAGAACACCGTGTCGGGAAGCGGCTGCTCGGGAAGCGGCTGGGACCTCGGGCCCGGAGTGACGGCCGGCCCGGTCAACAGGCTTTGGTGTGGCGATCCTCGAGGTAGCGGTCGAGCTCGTCCTGGCGGACCCGGAACGACTTCCCGATCCGCACGGCCGGCAACTGGCCCGCGTTGATCAGGCGGTACACGGTCATGCTGGACACCCGCAGCACCGCTGCCACCTCGCCCGCGGTCATGAACCGGGAGTGGGCCACGTCTTCTCGTTGAGCAGCTACGCGCTGAGCCATCTGGTCTTTTTCCTCCGCTCCAGGGACACTACGCGCTCGGGGAGCGGGAGGAAAGTGGGAATCCGCCCAGGCCCGGATCAGACCCACATGGCCCCTGGCAGAGGCCGCCACGGCGGAGGCACGGAGGTGCCGGACAAACCGGTCGCCAGAGGTCGGGTGGCCCCGTGTGCCGTGCCGTGCCCTACGGAGCCGAGCGGCTCAACGCCCGAGGTTCCGGCACCGCTCGGTGGCCGCGGCCACAGCCTCGAGGAAAGCGGATCGCACGCCGCGGGCCTCCAGGGCCCGGAGCCCGGCGGCGGTCGTGCCCCCCGGTGACGTGACCGCAGCCCGGAGGGTCTCGGGTGCATCGCCGGTCTCGGCCAGGAGACGGGCCGAGCCGAGGAGGGTCTCGACGACCAGCGTCCGGGTGACGTCCCGAGGCAGGCCGACCAGGACGCCGGCCTCAATGAGCGATTCGGCCACCAGGTACGCGTACGCCGGACCCGATCCCGACAGTCCGGTCACGGCGTCGAGATGACGCTCGGGCAGGCGCACGACCGTCCCCACGGCGTCGAGCACTCCCTCTGCCCAGTCCAGGTCGCCAGCGCGGGCGTTGGCACCTCCGGACATCGCCGTCACGCCGGCGCCGATGAGCGCCGGGGTGTTGGGCACGGCTCGGATGACGACAGCGCCGGCGGGAAGGCACGATTCGAGCCGCGCCGTCGAGAGCCCTGCCACCACGGATGCCACCCGGGTCACACCCATCTCGCCCAACCGGCGGCATACTCCTTCGGCCACGTCGGGCTTGACCACCAAGAAGGCTCCGCCGCCGTCCTCGGCGCCGAGCAAGGCACCCGGGGCGAGGTCGTCGATCCCCGACAGCGTGACCAGCCCCTCGTGGTGGACGGCCAGGTGCTCGCGGCGGGTCTGGTCGGGCTCGACCACTGCGATGTCACTTGGAATGCCCCACCCTTGGCCGAGCAGCCCACTCACGAGAGCCCGGCCCATCATCCCTCCCCCTACCACCAGCAGCTTCGCAGGCACAGGCAGAACCTACCCGGTCACCGGTCCGGAGGCTGTCCACCGGCGGTACGGCGCCGGCGGCGGTAGAGGTGGGGATAGCCAAGGGTCATGGCCGTCGGGAAGTGGTCGTCGGTGTAGACGATGGACGACCCGGCGATCCTGTCGAGCTCGTCGTCGTCGACCAGGGAGGCTGGGACCTTACCCACCAGGTAGACGGCGTCTTCGGGTCCGAGGCAGAAGGCCATGCCGTACAGCTCGGTGTTGCGCCTCATGAGGTACTGGAGCACTTCGGTGACGTGCTCCTCGGGAGCCGGCATGAACTGCGCCTCGTGGTGCAGGGTGCGCTGGCGCAGGGTGAGCCATACGGTGATGAAGTCCTTCTCTTCCCCTTTGAACCGCAGGTACCAACGATGCGACGCCGTGCGGTCGGTGACGTCCTGGCGCTCGGCGGCCACCAGCCCGAACGTCCCGTCGCTCGAGAGCTCGCGCGCCGTCCACGCGTCGATGCGAGCCGCGACCTCGGCCACGGTGTCCTCACCGGGAAGACCGACGAACGGCACGTCAGCGAGCGGTCAGCGACGCCACCGGCTCAGGTGCACTCCACCAGGCGGGCGTCGACCAGCTTGTCGTGGACCGAGCGGATCCTCGCCGCGGATTCGGCCCAGGTGTACTCCCGGGCCCGCAGCACCGACGCCGTGGCGATGCGGTCACCGAGCAGCGGCTCGGACACGATCCGCTCCACGTAGCGTGCGTACTCGGCCGGGTCGGCGCCGTCCACCAGGAAGCCGGTCCTCCCGTGGTCGACCAGGGTCGTCAACCCGCCGACGGCCGAGGCCACCACCGGGGTCCCGCACGCGGCAGCTTCCAGGGCCACCAGACCGAAGGACTCCGAGCGGCTCGGCACCAGGCACACGTCGGCAGCTCGGTAGTAGGTGGACAGGAGCTCGTGGGGCTGGGGGGCCACCAACTGCACGTGCTGTCCGACGCCCAGGTGATCGGCCAGTGCGACGAGCTCTCGGTAGGCCGCCTCCCCGCGCGGCCCGCTGGGTCCGCCCACCACCAGGAGCCGGCAGCGGCGTACGCCACGAGCCATCAGCTCTGCCAGCGTCCGCACCGCCACGTCGGCCCCCTTGAGCGGCTGGATCCGCCCGACGAACAGCAGGAGCGTCTCGTCGGGGAGGAGCCCCAGGGCCCGCCGGGCCTGGGGGGCGTGGCCGGGACCGAAGAAGGCGTGGTCCACTCCGAGCGGGACGATGGCGATGCGATCGCGGTCGGCTCCGTACAGGTCGACGATCTGGCGGGCTTCGACGCTGCACGAGGCCAGCACGGCGTCGGAGCACCGGATGATGGCCGCCTCGGCTTCGGCCCGGCGACCCGGCGTACCGGCTTCGACTTCTTCGGGTCCGGCCTCGGCCTTCACCCGGTCCAGGGTGTGGAAGGTGGAGAGAAGTGGCAGGTCCAGCTCGTGCTTGATCGCGTGACCGGAGAGCCCCGACAGCCAGTAGTTGGCGTGGACCGCCTCGTACGGTTCACCGTCGCCCCCGGCGGTCATCCGCTCGAGCACGCCGTCGGTGAACCGGTCTACGAAGTCCACCAGGCGTTCCTTGGCCACCGGAGCCCGGGGCCCGGCGTCGACGTGATGAACCCGGAGGCCAGGCTCGATCTCCACCACCGCTGGCAGGTCCGGAGACCAGGTCCTGGTGAACACGTCGCACTCCGCCCCGGTGCGAGCCAGGGCAGTCGCCAGCTCGCGGACGTACACGTTCATCCCCCCGCCGTCGCCGGTCCCGGGCTGGGCCAGTGGGGAGGTGTGGAGCGAGATCATCGCCAGCCGACGCATGCGGCCACGAGCCTACCGGTGGTCGGTGGGAGCCGAGCCGGGTTGCCGGACACTCCTTGGATGCTGTTCACGACCACGGACTGCCGACATTGGGATAACAATTGACCTGTGGCGGACGCAAGGATGTCCAATGCGCCGGCCATCGGAAGGGTCCCAGTGGGAAGGAACGGAAGGTGATGCCTGCACGTTCACTGTCGAGAAGGGGCGGCCCAGTGGGCCGGTACCTTCTCGGTGCGGCCCGCGGTGTGGTGCGCGCTGGCGTGCGTGGTGCGGTCACCGGTGCGGTGATCTCGGCGCTCCTCCTCGGATCGAGGGCTACGGCGTCCGGTGCCTCAGCGGCGGTCTCCCACCCGGGCGCTCGGAAGAATACGGCCCAGGTGACCCCGGACGGGGTCCCCGCCGCCACCTGGAGCAAGCTCACACCGACGACATGGCCTACACCGCTCTACGACGCGCCGATGGCGTTCGACACAGCCACGGGCCAGATGATCCTCTTCGGAGGGATCGGGGTCTCGAAGCTCTACACCACCACAGGTCGCACAACAACGTGGGACTGGAACGGCGTGACATGGGTCCAGCTCGAGCCGACGCACCACCCGGCCGCTCGTTGGGGATCGTCGATGGTCTACGACCCTCTGACCCGGGAGCTGGTGCTGTTTGGTGGCGTGTCGAGCACCGGGGTGACGGGCACAACGTGGACCTGGAACGGGACCACATGGTCCAAGCTCTCGCCGGCGACATCACCTGTGGCGAGAGGCTTCGGCTCGATGGCATACGACGGCGCGACCGGCCAGGTGATCCTCTTCGGTGGCGCCACCCTCGCCGGAGGCGGGCCGGTCGATCTCGCCACAACGTGGGCGTGGAACGGTTCGAACTGGACGGAGCTGCATCCCAGCGACTCCCCGCCGGCCCGCTTCGGAGCCCCGATGGCGTACGACCCGGTCGCCGGAGACCTGGTGCTCTTCGGCGGCTACATCGCCACATACCATCCGATCGGCGACACCTGGGAGTGGAACGGCGCCACCTGGGTGGCGCAGAGCCCGGTGACGTCCCCGCCACCCAGCTACGGCGCCGCGATGGCCTTCGACCCCGGCATCGGGGGCCTGGTCCTCTACGGAGGCGGTTCTACAAAGACCAAGTTCTTCGACCAGACGTGGGACTGGAGCGGGTCCGACTGGATCCCTGTGCCAACCAGCCTCGACGCGACACCTTCTACAAATCCCTCGATGGCCTACGACCCACTCACCAAGATGATGGTGCTCTTCGGCGGCCTGATTCCTTCTCCTTCCGGCTCCACAGGAGGCGGGTACTCCTACTACACCTGGGGGCTCGTCACCGCTCCCGGCCGACCGTCACCTCCAAGCGCGCAGCCGCGCTTCGGTGCAGCCCAGGTGAGCTGGACAGCGCCGCCCACGGGGGGCCGACCGATCGCCGGGTACACGGTGACGGCCACACCCGGCGGCGCCACCTGCATGACGACCGGTGCCACGACCTGCACGGTGTCCGGGCTCGCCAATGGCACGCCGTACTCCTTCGTGGTGCGAGCATGGAACGCGGTGGGCAGCGGGGAGTGGTCGACACCCTCGCCGACCGTCATCCCCACTGCCGGCTACTGGGAGGTGGCCGCCGACGGGGGGGTCTTCAGCTTCGGGGCGGCCAAGTTCTACGGCTCGATGGGCGGCCAGCCGCTCGACGCGCCGATCGTGGGGACCGCCGCGACCCCGACAGGGGCCGGCTACTGGGAGGTGGCCGCCGACGGGGGGGTCTTCAGCTTCGGGGCGGCCAAGTACTACGGCTCGATGGGCGGCCAACCTCTCGACGCCCCGGTGGTGGGCCTGGCCGCGACCCCGACAGGTGGGGGCTACTGGGAGGTGGCCGCCGACGGGGGGGTCTTCAGCTTCGGGGCGGCCAAGTTCTACGGCTCGATGGGCGGCCAGCCGCTCGACGCGCCGATCGTGGGGACCGCCGC
>JAJYYG010000122.1 GCA_021801235.1 Actinomycetes bacterium | reverse complement strand
GTCGGGCCGATGCTGCCGGTCGGGCCGACGGGCCCGGTGGGACCCGGCCCCCCGGATGCACCGGCCGGTCCGGTGGGCCCGGTGGCGCCGACAGGTCCGGTCGCGCCGGCACTGCCCTGGGCGCCGACAGGTCCGGTCGCGCCGGCACTGCCCTGGGCACCGACAGGTCCGGTCGCACCGGCACTGCCCTGGGCCCCGGTCGCCCCGGTGGCGCCGTTTGTCCCGTTCACCCCGGCCGCTCCGGTCGGCCCGGTGGCGCCCTGGGCGCCGGTGGCCCCCGTCGCGCCGTCCATCCCATCCGCCCCGGCCGCTCCGCCACTCCCCCGCTCACCGGTCGGCCCCTGTGGGCCCTGCGGCCCCTGAGCGCCGGTCGGACCGGTGGCCCCGAAGGCCCCGGCCCCGCCGGCCCCGCCGCGGGGACCGGTAGCTCCGGTGGCACCCGTCGCGCCGGTCGGCCCCTGACCGCCACCTCCGAAGCCGGCGACGAGCGCGCCGCCGGCTCCGCCGGCCACCAGGCCCCCCAACAGCAGGAGCACCTCGCGTCGCGTCGTCACCTCCGCCTCCCGTCCCACTCGCCGGCGGTCCGGCCCGTCCGCACCGTGGAGTCCTGCGTCGGCACCATGGACGGACTGTAGCCAACCGGCTCCAGGCGGGCCAGGACGTCCGCCGTCGGGATCCGGGCGATCCAGGCCGACTCGTCGGCGACACCGAAGGAGACGAGAAGGTCGCCGCCGACCTCGACCAGCCCGGCGGCGAACTCGATGCCGCGGGCGAGGAAGAAGAAGGGCCGGGACCGCCGGATCCGCGAACCGTCGGGGTCGAGGAGCACGAACCGGTGCGGATAGCGACGGGTGCCGTCGGGCATCCACGCCACCTCGTGCACCACGAACAGCACCCCGTCCGCCACCGGCACCCCCGGGGAGCCGCCCCGGACCACGGGACCCAGCCTGGTCCCGCCCCGACGGGACCGCACCACCATCCGTCCGCCGCCGAGGTGCAGCTCGCCGAGCACCAACGGGTCCCAGCCGTAGACCACCCCCACCTTCTCCCCACCGTCCCGGCGACCGGTTCCGACGGCGGACAGGGCGAACGGTGCCCAGTTCTTCTCGTGGCGTCCCGGCTCGGGGCCCGCCACCACCACCTCGCCCAGCACCGCGCCCGCTGGGTCCAACGCCAGCAGGACCATCTGGGCCAGTCCCCGCGGCTCCCGGTCGCGCACCGTACAGAGGGCGAACAGGTCTGCCCCGGAGACGAACAGTCGGGCGTCTTCGTAGCCCAGGACAGGGAAGTCGGTGACGACGCGATCGGCCGGTCCGGCCAGCAGGCGCGCGTCCACCGGTCCGAGGTCGGCGTTCAGAGTGACCAGGTGCTGTTCGGTCCGGACCACGCCCTCCGGGTCGTCGACCAGGTAGCCGCCGTCGGGGGTCAGACGGTAGTTCGACGAGCGCACCGCGGCCACGACCCGCCCGTCACCGAGGACGGTGAGCCCGGGGTTGAACCGCGTCCATCCGGGACGGACCGGCGGCACGAGCGGGGTGAGCGCGCAACGGGGCAACCACTCGGTCAGCAACGGCGCATACCAGGTGGCGTTGGCGCGGACCCGGAACGCCACCGCCTCGGGCACCCCCGGGCGGGCCAGCACCCGCTCGCATGCCCGGGCCCCCGCCTCCCGGTCCCCGGCCCGCCAAGCCCATACCGTGCGGTCGAAGTCGTCGCGCCAGGGGTCCTCCGGAGCGGTGGGCTCGACCATCCCGGAGAACGGTAGCGGACGAGGAGACACGGGCCACGGTCTCGGTGGCGTCGGAAGGGTGCGACGCGAAACACATCGTTCTGCATCTCGTCGGCTAGCACGGGACTCGTGACCACGGCCATCACCGTCCGGCTCGACGACGACGATCACGCGGCATTGGCTCGCCAGGCCGCCGAGCTGCGCGTCCTGCCCGGCACCTTGGCGCGGATGCTGGTCCACGCCGGCCTCGTCGAGGGCCGCCCGGGCAGTCCCGATGCGCACGCCGCCATCGACCGCCTGGTCCGGCGTTTCCGTCCGGGGACGATCGGCCGACGCCGTGGCGCTCGTGGCGGACGCCAGGGCCGCGCTCGGCGGGGACGAGTGAGTGTCGTCGTCGATGCCAACCTGATCGTGGCCCTGGTTGTCACCGGCGAACGTCAGGTCAGGTCAGGTCAGGCCGCCGCGATGCAGTCGACGCCGGGCAGGGCGGAGAAGCGGGCCGGAAGATCCGTCGTGAGGATCGTGCGCTTGGTGGCGATCGCCGTGGCGGCGATGATGAGGTCGTGCGCCCCGCGCCTGGTCCCGTTGCGGTGCACGTGGGCGAGGAGCCGTCCGTGCGCCTCGGCGGTGGAAAGGTCATACGGCACGACGGGCAGTGTCTCGAGCACCCTGGCGAGGAACCCGGCACGCGCCGCGTGGTGGCGCTCGGTGGCGAGCTCGACCCCGGTGCGCAGCTCGGCCACGGTGACGGCCGCGACCACCAGATCGTCGCCTCCCCCGATCACCTCCGTGACCTGTGCACGTCCACGCTCCGACGCGATCAGCACGCCCGTGTCGACGATCAGTCTCCGGGCCACGCAGGCTCCCCGAGGTCTGCGGCATCACGAGAGGCGAGCACGTCCGCGGCGAACCCGTCGTCGGGCTCGTACGAACCCAAAAGCGCGACGAACGCATCCCCGTTGCTCTCCGCGACCGGCCCGATGACGGCAATGCGGCGCCCGCCACGGGTGACCACCGCCGTCAGCCCACGCTCGGCCTCGTCCAGCAACGCGGCGAAGGAGCGGCTCGCCTCGGTGGCCGTGACGGTACGCATAGACTCAGATTATCTGATGTTCCTGGGGCGATGCGCGGTGTGTTGCCCGCAGGAGTAGGGACTGACGGGAGGACGATGGCCGGACAGATTCCACTGGTCGACTACCTGGTACTGGGGAACGAGCCGCACCTGGTGGCCCACCAGTGCACCTTCTGCGGGGCGCGCTTCTTCGACCGCCGCAACGGGTGCGGCCGGTGCGGCCGACACGAGTTCGAGACGGTCGACATCCCCACCACCGGCGAGGTGAAGGCCTTCACCATCGTGTCCTTCGCCGCCCCCGGTGTGCCGGTCCCCTACGTGGCCGCGGTGGTCGACTGTGGTGGCACCAGCGTCCGGGCCAATCTCACCAACGTCGAACCGGACCCCGGGCACGTGACCCTCGGCATGCCGGTCCGCCTGACCACCGCGCCGGTCGGCGCCGACGACACAGGCACCGAAGCGATCGGGTTCGGCTTCGAGCCGATCCCGGGAGGAGGCGACCATGGCCAGTGACGATCTCTGGATCGTTCCACCAGTCCATGGGCGGGGCGCCACGCTGAAGATCCTCTCCGGCGAGCGAGGTGGGGCGGTCGACTGCTTCGAGTCCGGGGCCACCTGGCGGGTAGTGGGTCAGTTTGAATCGGGCGGGAGCGTTGGCGCGGGGACGTGCGACACGGCGTCCTTCTTGATGCGCTCCCTTCGCTGACCGGATTGGCCGATCACGAATACAGCGGCAAGCGAGACAAGATCGACGCTGCCGAGAACGGTTCCGGCGACGGTATGCCCTTTGAGGACCAGCAAGACCGAAGCCCCGATCACGATCACGGAGATCCCGAACCCCAGAAACAACCCCCACCACGATCGCCTGCTGCCACCGTCGACAGCAGTCCTCTCCAGACCCTGCCGGTGGCGAGCCTGATCCTCCGCCATTTTCAGGATCCGATCTGCGGAGCCAGGGAGGATGTCCTCGTATGCGCGCATTTCTGACGCTGGAGGTAGCGGTCCCCTGTATGCGGAGAACGCGGCGGTGATGATGGAGATCGCCGCCGGGTCTCCGTCAGCTTGTCTGATCGCCTCCTGAAACGGCGGGGAGCGCGTCGACGAACTCGGCCGGAATTGGCAATCCGCCCATCTCAGGACTCCCCGATTGGTGGGGGTGTGACAGGGGAATACTCGGTGGATCTCCGTCAGCGTCGGGCATGAACGGCGAACTTGGCCAGTGCGCGGCGCATGTGGTCCCCGACGGCCAGCCAGTCCTGCGCCGTGGCCCGGATGTCAGGATCCTCGGCCCCGTTCGTTCGGTTGTACTCCGTCATGGCGTTGCCGAAGTCCATCAGCCGCCCGACGCCCTCACTCCAAGTGGGCGTCGCAAAAAGAAATGTGGAACGGTAGTCGTCACTCATGCTGGCAACCATCCCGTCTTTTGAACCACACCATTGTGGTTCTCTCGGTCCTGCACGGCATCCATACTAGCGACCGGATCCGTGCCTTCCTCAAGCACAAGCACAGGCCAGGAGCCCTGCGATCTCCCACACCGACATTACGCTGTCGGCAACGCCCGCTGCCATCACTGGCGTCGTCGGCTTACCGTAGTTCACGGCTAGGTCAGCGTCTGATGAGGACACGCGAAGTTGTCGTGCACGCAGGGGAGGCTCACCGCACTGGCCACGGTCATCACCCTACTTTGAGAACCCGTTGGTCGGCCGCGTGAACCGTCCCTGTCCCTCTCCGCGTCAATCGCCACCACCGGGATCGCCAACCGGAAGTGGCCACTCACCGGTCGCGACGAACGCCGCCCGGGTCCTCCGGCGCCAGGGGCCGGGTAGCGGGAGCTCCTCGCCGCGGGTTGGCGACGACCTCGACCGGGCATCGGACACCGGGGGCTCCGGCCAGGCGACCGTCGGCAGTCAGCACCGCCGTTCCGAGGAGCTCGGCCAGAGCGACGTAGGAGGCGTCGTACACCGTGAGGTTCTCCCGCAGGCTCCAACATCGTGGGAGCAGCGGACGGTGGGGCACGCGGCGCAGGGGGAGCGCGACGAGATCGGACAGGGCCTGCTGGGCGCGCCGTGGAGGGAGCCGACCGGCGGCAGCGAGCCGTCGGAGCACCGAAGGCACCTCGAGGTCGATCAGCTCGGGTGCGGCCAGACGCTCGCCGACCAGGCGATCCCGGGCGCGATCACCGTCTTCGCCGTCGTCGGCGAGCGCCGGGACCAGGACGCTCGCGTCAACGACGATCACGGTCGTCGCGGAGGGCCTCCACCGCCTCGGAGAAGGATGCCGATCCTCCGGCCCGACCACCCGCCCGCTCCAGGATCTCGTCGACGGTGGGCGTGGCCGCCTCGTCGATCAACCGTTGGCGGAGGTACTCCTGGAGCGACTGGTGGGCGGCCGCCGCCCGTCGCCGGAGCACGGCATGGGTGCCGGGAGGGACGTCTTTGACCTGCACGCTGACCATTGTCTCAAGCTAGCGCCACTCTGGCGCCAATGGCGCCAGATCACTCGGGACGGGTCCGCCGGAGCGCCGGCCGCGGGTCCACCGGCGGAGGGGCTGCGTCCCGGTCGCCCTCCGGTACCGGAGGGGCTGCGTCCCCGTCGCCCTCCGGTATCGGATCGGACCACCGTGACGCGACCTGTGGCCGCAGGTGTGCCATGGGCGACCCGCTCGGGTCCTTGGCCCCTGGTGGGCCGGCCGACCCTGGGCGTACAACGGAAGGGTCGGGCACGGGGCCGGACGGCATACGGAGGTGGCACGGACATGGCGAAGGACTATCCGGCGTTGTACTCGGACCTGGTCGGGATGATGGGGCGCCTGGGGGGCGAGGCCCCCGGGATCATGGCCGGGTTCGACCAGCTCCACTCGACCAGCACCGCCGAGGGCGCGCTCAGCACCAAGGTGAAGGAGCTGATGGCGCTGGCCATCGGCATCAACGTCCGCTGCGACGGCTGCCTCGCCTACCACGTCCACGACGCCCTCCAGGCCGGCGCCACCCGGGAGGAGGTCGTCGAGACGATCGGCGTGGCGATCATGATGGGCGGCGGACCCTCGGTGGTCTACGGGTGCGAGGCCCTCGAGGCGCTGAACCAGCTCACGCCCAAGGTCGGCTCTCCGGGGGCGTAGACGCCCGGTGCCGCCGACCGTCGGCTCCGGTGGGACCGGTTGGTGTGGGTGGGACCGGCGGGCGAGCTGACGAGAGGGACGGCCCCGCAGCTCCGGCGTACGTGTCCGGGGTCGGGCGGCCACCCGGGTCGGGACGATCAGCCGACCATCGCGCGGGTCGACGGGGGCGGGGCCGGCGGGGC
>JAJYYG010000128.1 GCA_021801235.1 Actinomycetes bacterium | reverse complement strand
TCGGCACCGCCCGGCGCACCGCGGCTCCCGCTGACCTACACCCTCGTCGCCACCCGGGTCCGTTGACCGGTCGGCGCCGACCGTGCCGGACGGCGGGACCGATGGCAGGACACGCGGCAGGACACGAGGCGGGACCGACCCCGCCCGGCGCTCAGGTGTCCTCGGCGTTCCGGATCGTCCAGCCGGCCCCCGAGACCTTGCGGGGCTCGTAGAACAGGCATCCCTCGGGGCAGGCGAACGGGAGCTGCTGGTTCGCCCCCATGCGGCACCGCTCGAGCTTCTCCTCGTGGGCGGTGGTCTGCATGATGTAGTGGCGGCAGTCTTCGTTCACGGGCACACTCCATTGTGCCCGATGCCGGCCGGCGGGGGATGGCAGTGCGGTAGCGTCGTCCGGGTGGGAGAACCTGCCTCAACCAGACAGCTGCTGCGTTGGAGCGAGGCTCTGGCCGGGATCGCCCGCACCGGCCTCGGCTTCACCGAGTCCCTCTACGAGCGCGAGCGGTTCGAGGAGATCCTCCGGGTGGCGGCCGACATCCGGGTGGCGGTCGACCAGGGGCCGGCCGGGGCCGAGGACGCCGACGGCGTAGTCGACGAGTGGTTGGCGTCGGTGGGGAAGGGGGTGCCCGGCTACGTCACGCCGAAGGTGGCCGTCGGCGCCGCGGTCGGGAACGACAAGGGGGAGATCCTGCTGGTCAAACGGGCCGATTCGGGAGTCTGGCTCTATCCCACCGGTTGGGCGGACATCGGCTACTCGGCCGCCGAGGTGGTGGTGAAGGAGGTCGAGGAGGAGACCGGTATCGAGGTCGAGGTGGTCCGGCTCATCGCCGTCCTCGACGGGCTGCGGGTCGGCATCAGCCGCGTGCCGCTCTACTCGCTGGTCTTCCAGTGCCGGGCGGTCGGGGGGACGCTCCGGGCCCATCCCCTGGAGTGCGCCGACGTCGGATGGTTCGCACCCGGGCAGCTCCCCACCCCGCTCGCCGGGGCGGAACGCTGGGGGGACCACGTGTTCGCCGCTCTCCGCGGTGAGCCGGTGGAGGTGCTCTACGACTCGGTGCGGGCACCGACCTGGCGTGGCGACCCGGACCGTGTCGGTCGTGACGGCGCCTGACCCGCCGCTCGCGTCGGGGGGTCCGGCGGGAGGGGAGGCCCGGCTGTCCGGACCGGCCGGTTCCTCCGGAGCGGGGGTGCGGGTGGTCGAGGCGACGTCGGTCACGCCCGCCCTGGTCGACGCCTTGGGCCGGCTCGTCCCGCAGCTCTCGTCGGCCGCTCCCCCGAGCGCGGCCGATCTGGCGGAGATCTGCCGGTCGGATGCGTCGGTGCTCCTGGTGGCCGAGGACCCGTCCGGCCACATCGTGGGCGTCCTGACGTTGGCCGTCTTCCGGGTCCCCACCGGTCTGCGGGCGTGGATCGAGGACGTGGTCGTCGACGACGTGGCCCGCGGCGCCGGGGTCGGCGAGGCCCTGGTGGAGGAGGCCCTCGACCGGGCACGGGACCGGGGCGCGACGACGATCGACCTCACGTCCCGGCCGAGTCGCGAGGCGGCGAACCGCCTCTACCGGAGGCTGGGGTTCGAGACGCGGGAGACCAACGTCTACCGGTTCTCGTCAGGGGCCTGACCGGGGCAGCGCCGGGTCACCCGACCGGGCGGGTCACCTGACCGGGCGGGTCACCCGATCCCCACCAGGTCGATGATGAAGATGAGGGTCTCGTTCGGACCGATCGGGCCTTTTCCCTGGGCGCCGTAGGCCAGGTCGGGCGGGATGATCAGCTCCCGTCGGCCGCCCACCTTCATGCCCACCATCCCCAGCGTCCATCCCGGGATCACCCCGTCGAGCGCGAACGACACCGGCTGGCCGGTCCCGTCGTTCCACGAGGCGTCGAACTGCTGCTTCGTCGACCAGGCCACGCCGACGTACTGGACGGTGACCGTGTCGGCCGACGTCACCGCCGGGCCGGTCCCGACGATCAGGTCCGCGCTCTCGAGCCCGCTGGGCGGAGGTCCGGGGGGGACGGTCACCGTCGGCTTGACCCCGAAGGTCCCCGCCGGGGAAGGGTCGGCGATGGTCCCGATGGGCACCGAGGTGGGCGGGCTCACCGGGGCTGTCGTCGACGGCGCCGCGGTCGCCGTGCCGCCTGACGTGCCGCCCCCGGAGGCCGTCGAGGCCGTGGTCGAGCCGCCGCAGGCGACCAGGCCGAGGGAGCACAGCGCGATCACTGCGACGGAGAGTGCCCGGGGACGGATCATGAGGATGCCTTTCGCAGGGAGGGACCGGTTGTCCCGGAGACGGTAGCCCGGGTGGGCGTCCCGGGTGGGCGGCCGGGGGAGTGGCCGGGGGAGTGGCCGGGGGAGTGGGCAGGAGCGGCGGCCCGGATGGGTGGGCGCGGCGGGTGGGCGTGGCGGCGGGTGGGCGCGGCGGCGGGTGGGCGTGGCGGCGGTGGGAGCGGCGGCGGCCTCCTGGCCATCGGAGCGGCCCGAGCATCCCGCCTAACGTGGTGCCATGCGATTCGTGATCATCGGCGGCGGACCGGCGGGGAACCAGGCGGCAACGGATGCGGCCCGGCTCGGGGTGGAGGTCACCCTGGTCGAGCGGGACATCGTCGGTGGCGCCGCCAACCTGTGGGACTGCATCCCGTCCAAGGCGATGATCGCCACCGGAGGCGGGGTGTCCTCCCTCGAGCGGATCGCCGGCATGGGGGTGATGAGTACAGGGGGTACCGTCGATCTCGCGGTGGTTCGTGACCGCATCGCCGGGATCACCCGGCACCTCGAGGAGGCGAACACCAACATCCTCACCAGCCAGGATGTCGAGCTGGTCACGGGCAGCGCCCGACTGGTCGGCCCGCACCGCGTGGTCGCCGAGACCGCCGAGGGAGAGCGGGAGTTCGTGGCGGACGCCATCCTGGTGAGCACGGGCAGTCGTCCCCGGATCCCGGAGTGGGCCCTGCTCGACGCGGACCGGGTGCTGACCACCCGGGACGCGTACCCTCCCAAGGTCCTCCCCGAGCATCTCGTGGTGATCGGTTCGGGGGTGACCGGGGTCGAGTTCGTCCACATGTTCGCCTCGCTGGGATCCCAGGTGACCCTGATCGTCAGTCGCGAGCAGGTCCTTCCCCTCAAGGATCCCGAGGTGGCGGCCGTGCTCGAGGCCGACTTCTCCCGCCGCGGCGTGCGCCTCCTGAAAGGGGCCCGCGCCGTGGGTATCGACCGGACCGAGGACGGCCTGACGGTGCGGTGCGACGACGGCAGGGTCGTCGCCGGGTCCCATGCCCTCCTGGCGGTGGGGTCCATCCCGAACTCCGACGGGCTCGGGCTCACCGAGGCGGGGGTCGAAGTGGACGCACGCGGCTACGTGCCCATCAACCACCACTGTCAGACCAACGTGCCGCACATCTACGCGGCGGGCGATCTCTCCGGCAAGCTCCCGCTCTCGTCCGTGGCGTCCATGCAGGGGCGCAAGATCGCCGAGCACGTGGTGGGCGGCCACTCCGTCGCCCACCGGCACCTGAACTACGACAATGCGCCCTCGGCCATCTTCACCGAGCCCGAGATCGCCGACGTCGGCCTGGCCGAGGCGGACGCGTTCGCCGTGGGTCGCAAGATCCGCGTCACGAAGGTGCCGTTCGCGTCGAGCTCCCGGGCGCTCATCGCCAACGATCCCCGCGGGTTCGTGAAGATCATCTCGGATCCGGCCACCGGTGTAGTCCTCGGCGGTTCGATCGTCGGTCAGCATGCCGCGGAGCTCATCTCGGTGCTGGCCGTGGCGGTCACCGCCGGTCTGCGGGTGGCGGACATCGTCGACTCGATGCTGGTGCACCCCACCCTCTCGGAGGCGCTGGCCGAGGCAGCCGAGTAGCGGGGCCGGCAGCCGCGGGCAGCCGCGGGCAGGGCCCGGCGGGATCCGGCGGGATCCGGCGGGATCCGGGGCGGGCTGGAGCGCGGGCGGTCGGGCCAGAGGGGCCTTCCCTGCCCATTCCGCGATCCCATGATATTTGATACACCCTCTTGCCATGCTGTGGCCATGAACCTCGCACTTCTCGAGCGGGTCGCAGGCGATCTCCGCACGGCGCTGGCCGACTACGAGCCGGAGCGCATCACGGGGGCCGACGCCGCCCGGATGCTGCAGGGGTTCGCCGAGATCGAGCGGCTCGGAGCGGCAGGCAAGCTCCTTTCGGCCCGGCGGGTGGAGTCGTCCAACATCTGGCGGCAAACCGGTCACCGGTCCGCGGCTGCGCACCTGGCCGAGGCGACCGGGTCCGGCATCGGGCCGGCGATCAGCGCGTTGGAGACGGCACGCCGGCTCGGGTCCCTCCCGGCCACGGACGACGCGCTCCGCGGGGGACGGCTCTCGGAGACTCAGGCGAAGGAGATCTCGGGTGCGGCCATCCTCCAGCCCGAGACGGAGCGTGAGCTGGTCGAAGCGGCCGGCCAGCAGTCCCTCGCCGTCCTGAAGCTGCGGTGCCGTCGGGTGAAGGCCGCCGGAGCGGACCAGAAGGCCGCCTACGATCGGATCCACAACTCCCGGTACCTGCGCAACTGGGTCGACCCCGACGGTGCCGTCCGCTTCGACGCGAAGCTCACCCCGGACGCAGGGGCGCGCCTGCTCGCCGTGGTGAAGGTGGAGACGGCCCGGCTCACCACGGCGGCGCGTCGGGTCGGGGCCGACGACACGCCGACGGGGCTGGCGGCCGACGCCCTCGTCGGGTTGGCGACCGGGGGGAGCGCGGCGTCGGTCCCGGGTGAACCGGGGGACTCGCGGATCGGGGGCGAGGATGGGGGGCCGAGCCGGCGGGGCGGGGGGCCTGCCGCCATGGTGCATGTCAGGGTCGATCACGCAGCGCTGAGGCGCGGGCACGTGGAACCGGGCGAGGTCTGTGAGATCCCCGGTATCGGACCGATCCCGGTGGAGGTGGCGAGGCAGCTGGCGACCGACTCGATCCTGAGCGTGCTCCTCACCGACGGGGTCGACGTGACCTCCGTGGCCCACGTCGGCCGGACGATCCCCGCTGCTCTCCGCACCGCACTCGTCGAGAGGGATCCGGTGTGTGTGGTGCCTTCCTGTGAGGTCTCCGAGGGGCTGGAGATCGACCACGTGCGCCCGTTCGCCGAAGGCGGGCCGACCGCACTCCACAACTTGGCCCGGCTGTGCCACTGGCACCACTATCTGAAGACCCACCGGGGATACGACCTTGTTCCGGAGCCCGACGGCTGGTCGTTCCGGCCCCCCGGCTCCGGTTAGCGAAGGACCGGCGACCCGGCGACCCGGCCCCGGTTAGCGAAGGATCGGCGACCCGGCGACCCGGCGACCCGGCGACCCGGCGACCCGGCGACCCGGCGACCCGGCGACCCGGTTGCCGTGTCGACAGACGCGCATCGGGACGACTCAGAACTCGTCGGACGGGTGTGCTGCCCTCCACGACGATTCGGCACGTCGTGCGATCTCACGCAGTGGTGAGCCGAGCTGCCGGGCCACCGCCGCCACGTCGTCGTACTCGGCCTTCACCCTGCCGCCACCGATCTTCACCCTGATCGGGTGTCCGTCGACGAGCACGGAGCCGAACGTTCGCGCCGCCGGCCACCGCTCGCCACCGGAAGACCGCACGCCAAAGGAGCCGGTCTCTTCCCTGAGCACCTTCCGCAGCCGGTGGGCGGCGACTGGATCGCAGAGCGCGGACACGACCGTGCCCGGTCGGCCCTTCTTCATGATCACCGGCGTGAGCCATGCGTCGTAGGCACCGGCCTCGAGGACGGCGGCGACGGCATGGGCCAACTGTTCGCCGGTAGCGTCGTCGAGGTTCGCCTCGAGCAGGACGAACGGCTGTCCGGCGTCGGCCTCCGCTCCGCCGAGGCCTCCGGGCCGGGGGACGTCCGCAACGCCGTGGTCTTCCCGTGGCCCGGACCTGGCGCCGGCAACCTGGTGCGACGTGGAGCGCGTTCCCACCACGACCTGGGTGAGGTTGGGGAGGTCGTCGATCTCCCGGGAGCCTGCACCGAACCCGCTGGATTCCACCCGCATGGGCGGCATCGGGCCGTAGGCGGTGGCGAGCGTCGAGATGAGTGCCGCTCCGGTGGGCGTCGTCAACTCGACAGGGATGTCACGTCCCCAGGTCGGCACCCCCTCCAGCAGCGAGACCACCGCCGGGGCCGGGTTCGGCAGCATGCCGTGGGCGGAGCGCACCATGCCCATGCCGGTGGCGATCGGGCTCGACTCGACCTCGTCCACCCCGAGGATCTCGAGGGCGGCGACGGTGCCGACGATGTCGACGATGGTGTCGTGACCCCCGACCTCGTGGAAGTGGACCTGGTCGACGTTGCGGCCGTGGAGCCGTGCCTCCACCCGGGCCAGGGCAGCAAAGGTGGCGAGCGCCCGGGTCGCGATGCGGTCCGGGAGCCTGGCCTCGGCGATCAGCCCCACGATGTGGGCGTGCGTCCGCACCACCACGGAATCGGTGGCGGTGACCTCGGCACGGGTGGCGGTGATGCCACCGCGCAGGACCGAGGACCGCTCGAGGGCCCAGCCGCCGAACGGGAGGCGGCCGAGGAGCGCGACCACCTCGTCGAAGTCGGCGCCCGCGTCGAGCAGGCTGCCGAGGGCCATGTCGCCGGCCACGCCGGCGAAGCAGTGGAACCAGGCCACGGTCGGGGGGCGCCCGGCGGGATCGGCAGCACCGGCGGGATCGGCAGCACCGGCGGGATCGGCAGCACCGGCGGGATCGGCAGCACCGGCGGGATCGGCGGCAGCTGCGGGATCGGCGGGAGCTGCGGGATCGCTCACGCCAGGATCCGGGCCACGGCGCAGGCTGCTCCGAAGCCGTTGTCGATGCCGACCACGGCGATGCCGGCCGCACACGAGGCGTGCATGGCCAGCAGCGCAGTCACCCCCTCGAAGGCGGCTCCGTACCCGGTGCTCGTGGGCACGGCGATCACCGGAGCGGGGGTGATACCCCCCACCAGACTGGCGAGTGCGCCCTCCATGCCCGCCACCACGACGACCGCATCGGCATCGGCCAGCTCGTCGGCGGAGGCGAGCAGCCGGTGGACGCCGGCGACACCGCAGTCGGCCAGCGTCACCGTCGGCAGCCCGAGTGCTCCGAGGGTGGCGGTGCACTCACGCGCCACGGGCAGGTCCGTCGTGCCGGCGGTCACGACGAGGACCCGGGCTGTCCGCTGCTCGACCGGTCTCCAGACGACGGCGGAGAGGTCCCCCCGCACCTGGTCGTGACCGGTGGCGGTCCCCGTCCGGGTGGTCAGCCCCCCCGGGTGGTCGGCGGTGACGCGTGCCACCTGACTTGCGTCGGCACGGGTGAGGATCACCGGTGGACCGGGATCCCAAAGGATCGGCTCGGACGCCGGATCGGTGGCCGACCCACGGCGGAGCGGCTCGAGAGCCGGATCGGTGGAGGGCCCCGGGTCTCGTCGTTCTCCCGGATCTCGTCGTTCTCCCGGGTCTCGTCGTTCTCCCGGGTCTCGTCGTTCCCCCGGGTCTCGTCGTTCCCCCGGGTCTCGTCGTTCCCCCGGATCTCGTCGTTCTCCTGGATCTCGTCGTTCCCCCGGGTCTCGTCGGCCGGCCACCGGCCGCCGGACCACCTGGCCACCACCGTCCTGACGGCCGTCGGCATCGTCCGGCCCACCGCCGCCGCCGCCGGTGGCGAGGAGCTCTCCGACGATCGCGGAGCACTGCTCCGGCGTCTTCCCCTGCCCGTAGACCGCCTCGGGGATGCCTTGCCGGAGGAACCGGTGGTGATCGATCCTGGCGAACCCGAGATCCGCGAACGGGAGCCGGCGGAGACGCTTGACCGCGTCGTCAGGCGAGCACGTCCCGTTCCTCACGTCTTCGAGCAGGCAGTGGAGAGCAGGTTCGTCCATGGCGTTCACTATCCTGCCTGGCTATGGCCTACGACGCACGACCGGACCCGACGCAGGCCGTGGCAGAACCCGGGAGCGCCACGCCCCCGCGGCGGATGGCGTACCTCGGACCCGAGGGCACCTTCACCCAGGAGGCGCTCTCCACGCAGGAGGACTACGTCGCCGCCGATGTCGTCGCGCTCGGCTCTCTGGTCGACGTGCTCGATGCCGTCCAGCAGGGGACGGTCGACCTCGGTTTCGTGCCCATCGAGAACGCCATCGAGGGAACGGTCCGCGACACCATCGACAGCCTCGTGTTCGACAACGACCTGCTGATCCAGCGCGAGGTCGTCCTCGACATCCACCTGCACCTGATGGCGCGACCGGGCACCCCTCTCGAAGAGATCGGCCGGGTCGCGTCCATTCCCGTCGCGACCGCTCAGTGCCGCCGCTTCCTCGTCGAGCAGATGCCGGGGACGGCGACCATCGCGACCGCGTCGACCGCCGAGGCGGCGCGCCTGCTGGGTGTGGCAGATCCGTCCATGACGGCGGTGCCGACTGCCGCCATCGCGCCGCGCGTGGCTGCCGAGCTCTACGGTCTCGACATCCTCGTCGAGGACGTCGAGGACCACCCTGACAACCAGACGCGGTTCGTGGCGGTGGCTCGCTCCGGGGTTCCGGCGCCCACCGGTCACGATCGGACGAGCATCGCCTGCTTTCAGAGCGCAGACCATCCGGGGAGCCTCTACGGCATCCTCGGGCAGTTCGCCGCCCGCAACATCAACCTGACCAAGCTCGAGTCCCGCCCGACGAAGAAGGCCCTCGGCCAGTACTGCTTCATCGTCGACCTCGAAGGTCACATCGCCGACGAGGTCGTGGCGGACTGCCTCCGGGATCTCCACGCCGAGCTCGCCGACGTCAAGTTCCTGGGGTCCTACCCCGCGGCGGGCGCCACCGGCGCCGCGATTCGCCAAGAGGCGACCGAGGCCTGGCGCCGTGCCGATGCGTGGATGGAGCGGCTGCGGTCGCAGGTGGAAGGGCGCAGCCGTCCCTGACGGGCTTCGCGAGGGCGGGTCCGGTGGCTCCGTCAGTGTCGGGGAACCGTGCCGGGATCTCGGGTCCAGGGGAACTTTGCCGGGAGCTCGGGTCCAGGGGCACCGTGCCGGGCGCCGTGTCCGACGTGATCAGCCGCTCAACCCGAATCGCAGGGCGCAGCGACGGCCGGTTTTCATCACGGCGCAGCTCGGACACCATGCCGTCGTGTGGTCGTCGTGTGGCCGTCGTGTGGCCGTCGTGCGGCCGTCGGCAGTCCGGCCCGGCGCGCCTGTGCTCGCCGACTACCCTGGCCACCGCACGGAGGGATGGCAGAGCGGACAAATGCGCGGCTCTTGAAAAGCCGTGAGACGCAAGTCTCCGTGGGTTCGAATCCCACTCCCTCCGCTCGCCCTCACCAGGTCCGGTACGACGTCCCAGGCCTCTGAGCGCTGTCGGACGGGGCCTCGAGTTGAACGACGCGTCGGCGCCGGCATGATGCGACGTAGGCAGGAGGGCGCCGCGGTCGCGGTCGCGGTCGCGAGCTGACCCACGAACCCCGCCCACAGGTGGACCCCCGATGTGTCTCCCGGACCCTCGATCATGACCTCGTTCGACGGCGGTCTGTCAGTCGGTCTTCGACAGCAGGCTGCCTTGTCCGTCCCCGTCGGTCTGCCCGGCTTCCCGCACCCGTGACCGCCCGCCCGGCAGCGGGGTTGCGCCTCCCGGCACCGGAGTGGTCTTCTGGATACGGCACGGGGCGCGGCCCCGGCTCCCCACCTCGCGAATCGGAGCACCGTTGACTGACTCGACCATCATCTACACCCATACCGACGAGGCACCGGCCCTGGCCACGTACTCCTTCCTCCCGGTAGTCCGGGCGTACGCCGCCACCGCCGGGGTCGAAGTGGAGACCCGCGACATCTCGCTGGCCGGACGGATCCTGGCCGCCTTCCCCGACCACCTCGGTGAGGACCAGCGGGTCGAGGACGCCCTCGCCGAGCTGGGCGCCCTGACCCAGACCCCCGAAGCCAACATCATCAAGCTGCCCAACGTCTCCGCTTCCAGCCCACAGCTGAAAGCGGCGATCGTCGAGCTCCGGGACCACGGCTACCCTCTGCCGGACTACCCCGACGACCCCGCCAACGACGAAGAGCGCGACATCCGCGTCCGTTACGACCGGGTGATGGGGAGCGCGGTGAACCCGGTGCTCCGCCAGGGGAACTCCGACCGCCGGGCCCCTGCCTCCGTCAAGCACTACGCCCGGACCCACCCGCACCGGATGGGTGCCTGGAGCCCCGAGTCGAAGACCAACGTGGCCGCTATGGACGCCGACGACTTCCGTTCTACCGAGACCTCGGCGGTGATCGCAGAGGCGGGCTCGCTCCGCATCGAGCTGGCCAGCTCCGACGGCACCACTACGGTCCTCCGGGAGTCGGTGCCGGTGCTGGCCGGCGAGGTGGTGGACGCGTCGGTGCTCCGGGTCGGACCGCTCCACCAGTTCCTGGATGCACAGATCGCCCGGGCCAAGGCCGAGGGCATCCTGTTCTCGGTGCACCTCAAGGCCACCATGATGAAGATCTCCGATCCGGTCATCTTCGGCCACGTCGTCAAGGCCTTCTTCCCTGCCACCTTCGAGCGCCACGGCCGGGCGCTGGCGGCCGCCGGCCTCAGCCCCGACGACGGGCTGGCCGTCATCTTCGCCGGGCTGGCCTCGATGCCGGAGGGCGATGTCATCCGGGCGTCGTTCGACGCCGAGCTGGCCGCCGGTCCGGAGCTGGCCATGGTCGACTCCGCACGGGGGATCACCAACCTGCACGTGCCCAGCGATGTCATCGTCGACGCGTCCATGCCGGCCATGATCCGCACCTCGGGTCACATGTGGGGTCCCGACGGCGGGGAGCACGACACCCTGGCGGTGATCCCGGACAGCTCCTACGCCGGCGTCTACCAGGTGGTCATCGACGACTGCCGGGCCAACGGCGCCTACGACCCGGCCACCATGGGTTCGGTGCCCAACGTCGGCCTGATGGCGCAGGCGGCGGAGGAGTACGGCAGCCACGACAAGACCTTCGAGATCCCGGCCGCCGGCACCGTCCGGGTGGTCGACGACACCGGCGCGGTGGTGCTCGAGCAGGCGGTGTCGGCAGGCGACATCTTCCGCATGTGCCAGACGAAGGACATCCCGATCCGGGACTGGGTCAAGTTGGCCGTCCACCGGGCCCGGATCAGCGGCGCCCCCGCGGTCTTCTGGCTCGATGAGGGCCGGGCACACGACGCCGTCCTCATCGACCTGGTGCGCCGGTACCTTCCCGAGCACGACACCGCCGGTCTCCAGATCGAGATCATGGCCCCCGAGGCGGCCACCGCCTTCTCCCTCGAGCGCATCCGGCGGGGCGAGGACACCATCTCGGTGACCGGCAACGTGTTGCGCGACTATCTCACCGATCTCTTCCCCATCATGGAGCTGGGCACCAGCGCCAAGATGCTCTCCATCGTGCCGCTACTGGCCGGCGGTGGCCTGTTCGAGACCGGTGCAGGCGGCTCGGCCCCCAAGCACGTCCAGCAGCTCCTGCAGGAGGACTACCTCCGGTGGGACAGCCTCGGCGAGTTCCTGGCCCTGGCGGCCAGCTTCGAGCAGCTGGCCCAGTCGACAGGCAACGTCCGGGCCCAGATCCTGGCCGACACGCTCGACCGGGCGACGGGCACGTTCCTCGACCGCGACAAATCACCCAGCCGCAAGCTGGGGGGTATCGACAACCGGGGAAGCCACTTCTACCTGGCCCTCTACTGGGCCGAGGAGCTGGCCGGCCAGACCGACGACCCCGAGCTGGCGGAGGCCTTCGTCGCCCTGGCTGCCCGGCTGTCCGAGCACGAGCAGACCATCGTGGACGAGCTGCTCGCGGTTCAGGGGAATCCGGTCGACATCGGCGGCTACTACCAGCCCGACCCGGCCCTGGCCGAGGCGGTGATGCGCCCGTCGAAGACCTTCAACGAGGCCATCGCCACCCTCGACGCCTGACACCGGGGATCCGCCGGCGCCGAAGACCGCACCCGGGGGTCCCGACGGCGGTCCCGGGCCGGCCACACCAATTCCCGAGAAGGCCAGCTGCCTCGCTTCCGCCGCCGACGGGGACCCCTGGGCACTTCCCATGTGGCAGGCGTCCCGAGCACTGTGTCCCTGCTTCCGGCACCGATGTGGGGACCGGATGTGAAGAGGACCGACTGTGAAGAGGACCGGCGCCACGCATCGACCGCTGCGGTACCCGCAGATTTGCACCCGGACGGCCGTACAGGGCGGTCTCGGCCCACCCGGGCTGGCACGCTGATCCAGGACGTCCTTCCCGACGGCGGCTGTCCGGGGCGCGCCTGGCGCGTCCGAGAAGATCAGCCCCGAGCGCTTGGCTCGCTCCCGACCGTCCTCAGGGGAACCCTCGATCCGCCCGTCTGTCAACCGGGAGGCCCTGACGGCAGTCAGCCACCCTCCGCCTGGGTGAGCTCGGTGGCGAACTGCTGGAACGCGGCCTCGGCCGCCGAGGCACTCGCGTTCGCCTGACCGAGTTGCACCCCGTTGCCGGTCGGCAGAGCGGCGACGCAGTCCGTTCCCGCCACGACCACGTCCGCCAGTCCGGTCTGCCAGGGGGCATTGACCACCGCGACCGGCGCTGCAGGCATCGCCTGGAGCGAGCGGGCATCGTTGGTCATCGACGAACAGTCGGCGAGGACGGCGGCGGTGGTCGTGTCGGTGGAGGTGGCCTGCAGCGCCGTCGTCATCGCGACGAACGTCGCTTGGATGCGCGCCGCCCACGCCGTGAGCGCGGCGTTGCCCGCACCGGTCCCCGGCCCCCCCGACGAGCCGGTGAAACCGGTGAGATACCAGGTGCCGCCCACGTGCGTCATGGCGGATACCCAGGTCGGGCCCACCTGGGTGCTGCTGATCTCGAGCGCGTAGATCTGGGCGAAGGTCTTGCCGTCGTCGAGACCCGCCTTCGGATCCGAGTTGGTATGGCACGTGCCTGCGACGCAGATCGTCCCGGTGTTCACGAACAGCGCCTCGTTCCCCTCCACCGTCACCTCCCCCACGCGGAAGTTCGTGATCGTGGCCGCCGCACCCGAGAACTGGCTGAGGCACGCCGATCGTTGGGCCGGGATCGCAGCGGAGCAGTATCCCGCATAGTCCTTCGCCGCCAGGTCGGTCGTGGCCGTGTCGGCAACGGAGCGGGCGGCGGCAAGGGTTGGATCTCGGGTGAGAGCGAATACGGCACCCGCTGATGCCAGGATGAGCACTCCGGCGGTGGCCAGCACGGCGACGAGCCGACCGCGTCTCCGCCTCGAGGCCTGCGCCGGGTGCCAAGCGCCCTCGAAGCCACTGGGGAACGCACCGGGTGGGGTGGTGACCAGCTGCGTGCCCGTCGGGAGCGCACCGGCCTGGTAACCGGGGAGGGCTCCGGCCTGGTACCCGGGGAGAGCTCCGGCCTGGTACCCGGGGAGCGCACCGGCCTGGTACCCGGGGAGAGCTCCGGCCTGGTACCCGGGGAGAGCTCCGGACCAGGTCGCGCCTTCAGGGGACCCGCCCCCCTGGCTGCCGCCAGACGGCACGGGGGATTGGGCAGCGCCGAAGATCGTGCCATGAGCAGGGGGAGACGATGACGGGAAGTTGGTGAACGGCTGGGGCGGGGATGCGGCAACGGGGGCGGCCAGGGAGGGCGCCCAACGGACGCCGTCCCACCAGCGCAGCTGACCGGGAACCTCAGGGTCGGAGTACCATCCCGCCGGAGCCTGTGCCGCCGTCTCTCCCACCGACTCACCTCCCGCCCGCGCCTATGGCGCCCACCATATCCGTTACCCGTGTGAAGGCGTCGGGAACAATCGGAGCACCGGAAAGGCTGCTGCTCAACCCCTACTGCTCAACCCCTACTGCTCAACCCCTGCCTTCCCTTCAACCCCCTACCCTCCCTCGGGCAGATCGCGTGCGGCTGGTCCGTCGGTGTCGGCGCCGGCCTGTTAACCGGCTCCACCGCAGATGCCGCAGATGCCGCAGATGCCGCAGATGCCGCCGCTACCCCGGAGCCCCGCTACCCCGCTACCCCGGAGCCGCTCGCCGGTGTCGTCGTGGTCGTGGTCGATGACGGCACCGTGGTGGTCGTCGGCACTGTCGTGGTCGTCGTCGTCGTGGTGGTCGTCGGCGTCCCCGCGGGAGGGTTCGTCGGCGGCGGGGTGAGGCTCGGAGGCTGGGACGAGCTCGGCAGGCGCACCGCCGGGGACACGGGGTTGGCCACCAGGTAGTTGAAGATGTTCATCACCGCAGGTGCCGCCGCCGCGTCGCCGTAACCCCCCTGGCCTACCACGCAGACCACCACGTACTGCGGGTTGGGGATGGGTCCGAAGCCGATGAACCAGGCGTCCGGCTGGGTCCGGGCCCCGACCGAGGTGCTGGCGGTGCCCGTCTTGCCCGCGATCTGGAACTGGCTCAGGCTGAAGTGCGCGTACTGCCGGAACGTGCCATACGCGGTGCCCTTCGGGTTGGAGACGGCACCCTCGAACCCGGCGAGCATCGGCGTGTACACCGACGGGGGCAGGCTGACGTGCCCGGTGACCTTGGGGGTGAACTTCTTGACGATCGTCCCCGACGGCGTCACCACCGCCGCCGCCACCTGCGGCTGGTAGCGCGTCCCCCCGTTGGCGAAGGTGGCGTAGGCGTCGGCCATCTCGATGGGCGTGATCAGGGTCTCCCCCTGGCCGAACGCCATCTCGACGTTGTCGCCGGCGTACCACGAGCTGCTCGGATAGGCGTTCGGGTAGGCCTTGTGCTGCTGGATGCGGAGCTGGGGGCTGTCCACCTGTCCGGCGACCTCGCCCGGCAGGTCGATGCCGGTCATCTGCCCCATGCTGTACTGGGCGGCGGTGTCCTGGATGGGGGTCAGCCCGTAGGTCGCCTGGTTGACCCAGAACTGGTAGCCGATGTTGTAGAAGTAGTCGTCGTCCGACTCGGCGAGCGCCAGCGGCATCTGGATCTCACCCGCGTCGCTCGGCGTGTCGTCGTGGAGCGAGCACGTGTTCCCGGTACACCCCGGGAACGTGAACGTCCCGGTGTCGTGGTAGGGGACGTAGGGGTTGATCAACCCGCGGCTGAGTGCGGCCGTGGCACTGGCCAGCTTGAAGCTCGACCCCGGGGTGTAGACGCCCTGGATGGCGTAGTTGGGCTGCGACCCGGCGGCCTGGATGGCTGCGTAGTTGGCGGTGGAGATCCCCCCGGTCCACTCGTTGAGGTCGTAGGTCGGGTAAGAGGCCATCGCCAGGACGGCACCCGTCTGGACGTCCATGACGATGGCGGCGCCGGTCTTCGCCGCCGGGTACGCGCCGTTCAGGGGGTCGACCGTCTTGCGGTCGGTGAGGATGTCGCTCTGCAGGGCGGACGCCACCGCGTTCTGGAGCCCGAGATCGAGATTGGTCACCACCGTGTCGCCCTGGACCGACGGGGTGGTCTTCGCGACGCCGACCACGCTGCCGAGGCTGTCGGTGAGCAGCTGCTGCGAGCCGGGCGTCCCCCGCAGGTAGGGCTCGTACTCGGCCTCGAGGCCGGAGGCGCCGACCTGGCTCCCGAGGGTGTACCCCTGGTTGGGATGGGCGGCCAATTCGGCCGGCGTGATAGAGCCCACGTACCCGAGGACGTGGGTGGCCGGCGTGGTGGTGGCGGTCTCCTGCGGGTAGGCGCGCTGGGTCACCTGCTGCACGGAGACCCCCGGGAACTCGCTCTGGTGCTCCTCGAGGTACTGGACGGTCGACATCGGCGCGTTGAACTGGATCGGGACCGGTTGGTACTGGCTGTACCGGCTGTTGTTGAGGGCGGCCTGGACCTGGGCCGACGTCATGCCGACCAGGGCGGCCACCCGTCCGACCACGGCCGGATGGAGTGCCACCTGGGCCCGGGAGAGCACGATCTCCTGGATGCTCTGGTTGGAGGCGAGCACGGTCCCGTTGCGGTCGACGATGAGACCGCGCATGGCCGGCACCGAGACGACCCGTATGGTGTTGCTGTTCACGGCGGCCGCGGCTGTCCGCGATTGGATGACCTGCAGCGTCCAGAGCCGGAGGCCGATGATCGCGAACAGCCCTCCGACCACCAGGCCGATGATGTGCAGGCGTACGTTCGGGCGGGCCTCCTTGGCGGGCGTGTTGACCACAGCCGAGAGTGACGGCCTCCTGCGGGGGCGAAATCGCGGCTGATGGGCTCCGCTCCGCCTGGTCCGGGGACCTTGGCTCGACGATCGGCTCATCGTTGCGTGCTCGCGTCGGGGTGGGAGCCCGGTCGGCGGCGTCCCCGCTCCCAGCCACGGCAGAGGGCGCAATGCGGGCTCGGCGGCCAGGGTGCGGGTCCCGTCCGGTCGAAGTGGGTTGCGGCGGTCATCGGGGAGGAAGGCCGGGCGTCGCCAACGGCCGGTCAGGCGCTCCCGGGACGGCGCACCGGCGGTGCGGGACTGGCCTGGAAGTCACCCTCCCATCATGCCGCAGCCCGGAACCCGATGGATGGCGGGCTCCAGGACGGCCGGTCCCCACCCCCCCGCCTCTCCAGCCCGGTCGCTGTGGCGTTCCCCGATCGAACGCCGTCTCCGGCCTCCTCGCCGTCCACCACCCGGCACAGATCGGAGCGACCCTGCGGCTCTGCGGGATCCCGGCGCGTTCGCCTCCCGAACGGGCCCCGGGTGCGCACCGGTGCGATGATCGGGTGACCCCATGGCTGACCTGGCCCAGAGTGACCGAGGAGGACGAGCCGGATGGAACGGACGAGCGGGACGGACGAGCAGGCGACGGCGACGGACGCAGCCCCGGACGATGGGACGGGCGGGACCCGGGACGCAGCCCCGAACGATGGGACGGGCGGGACCCGGGACGCAGCCCCGGACGATGGGAGGGACGCAGCCGAGCACGCAGCCCAGGACGTGACCCGGGACGCGGCCCAGGACACAGCCCGTTCCGACGTGCTCCTCTCCGACGGCACCACCGCGCAGATCCGTCCTCTCACGCCGGCCGACATCCCTGCGGTGGAGGAGTTCCACGGCCGGCTCTCGCCCGGCAGTATCCAGCTCCGGTACTTCAGCGCCCACCCGCGGCTCTCCCCCCACGAGCTCGAGCAGCTGACCCGGAACGGCGATCCCGATCACCTGGCCCTGGTGGCCGAGCGGCAGGGGACGTTCCTCGCCATCGCCCAGTACGACCGGCCGGTGGGCAGTGCAGAGGCCGAGGTCGCCTTCGTGGTCGACGACGACCACCAGGGGCTCGGGCTCGGCACCATCCTCTTCGAGTACCTCGCCAGCGCGGCCCGCCGCCACGGCATCAAGCGGTTCGTCGCCGACACGCTCCTCGTCAACAAGCGGATGCTCGACGTCTTCGCCGCCGTCGGCTTCGCCCGCCGCACCAGCCGGGACCGCGACGTGGTGAGCGTCGTCCTCGACATCGCACCGAGCCAGCAGGCCCTCGACGCCGCCGACCACCGGGACGCCGTCGCCGTGGTGCGTTCGATGGAGCCCCTGTTGCGCCCGCGCTCGGTCGCGGTCATCGGCGCCTCCCGCCATCCGGGGACCATCGGCTACGAGCTGGTCCGCAACCTGGTCGGGAGCGGACTGCAGGGACCCGTCTACCCGGTCAATCCGAACGCCACCCACGTCGCCTCCATCCCCTGCTGGCCGAGCATCGACGCCGTGCCGGAACGCGTGGACCTGGCGGTGGTGGCGGTGCCGGCCGCCCTGGTCGCCGACACGGTGGAGGCCTGCGGGCGCCGGGGAGTGGGGGCGCTGGTCGTGGTCTCCGCCGGGTTCGCCGAGGCGGGCCCCGAGGGCAGGGAGGCCCAGCACGCGGCGGTGCGGTCCGCCCACGACCACAGCATGCGCATGGTCGGGCCCAACTGCTTCGGCGTGCTCAACACCGACCCGGCGGTGTCGATGAACGCCACCTTCGCCGCCGACGTCCCCATCGCCGGCCGGGTCGGGTTCGGATCGCAGTCCGGCGGACTGGGGATCGCCATCCTGGCCGAGGCCAAAGGTCGCGACCTGGGGCTCTCGAGCTTCGTCTCGCTCGGGAACAAGGCCGACATCAGCGGCAACGACCTGCTCACCTGGTGGGAGCAGGACGACGACACCGACGTCATCCTGTTGTACCTCGAGTCCTTCGGGAACGCCCGCAAGTTCGCGCGGCTGGCCCGCCGGATCGGTGCCACCAAGCCGATCGTGGTGGTCAAGAGCGGCCGCTCGCGCGCCGGCCGGCGGGCCGCCTCGTCGCACACCGCCGCGCTGGCCAGCCCGGAGCAGGCGGTGGACGCCCTCTTCCGGAAGGCGGGGGTGGTGCGGGTGGACACCGTCGAGGAGCTGTTCGACACGGCCGAGACGCTGGTCCACCAGCCGCTCCCGGTTGGGCGGCGGGTGGCGGTGCTCACCAACTCGGGCGGTCCCGGTGTGCTGGCGGCCGATGCCAGCAGCGGCAACGGGCTGGTGGTGGCCGAGCTGTCGGCGGCCACCCAGGCGGCGCTGCGTGCGATCACCCCCACGGCGGGAGGGGTCGGGAACCCGGTGGATCTCGGGGCCTCGGCCAGCGCCGAGTCGTACCGTTTGAGCCTCGAGGTGCTGCTCGCCGACGACGACGTGGACGCGGTGGTCGTCGTGTTCACCCCTCCGCTGGTGACCGCCACCGACGACGTCGCCCGTGCGATCGCCGCCGCCGCCGACGCCGCCTCCCCCGAACGTCCCAAGCCCATCGTGGCCAGCCTGCTCGGCACCCGGAGCGGCCACGACATCCTGGCCGGGGCCCGCCGGCCGATCCCGAGCTTCACCTACCCCGAGACGGCCATCCGCGCCCTGGCCCACGCGGCGGACTACGCCACCTGGCGGTCGAAGGACCCGGGCACCGTCCCGGATCTGGACCGGATCGACGTGGGTGAGGCGAGGCGCAGGCTGGTCGGGGTCGCCGACGACGACGGCTGGGTCACCGGTGACGCGGCCCTGGACGTCCTCGCCGCGTTCGGCATCCCGGTGCAGCCCACGGTGCGGGTCGGCGACGCCGAGGAGGCGGGGGAGGCGGCGGCCCGGATGGGGTTCCCGGTGGTGATCAAGGCGGTCGGGCCCGGCATCGTCCACAAGAGCGACATCGGCGGGGTGCGGCTCGACCTCACCACCGTGGCTGCGGTGCAGGATGCCTATCGGGCGATGCGGGACGGGATCGGTCCCGAGATGACCGGGGTGGTGGTGCAGCCGATGGCGGAACCCGGCGTGGAGACCCTGGTCGGATTCGTCCAGGACCGGGCGTTCGGCCCCCAGGTGCTCTTCGGGCTGGGCGGTGTGGCGGTCGAGGTCCTCGAGGACCACGTGATGCGCCTGGCTCCGCTGACCGACGTGGACGCTCGGGAGATGGTCGAGGGGATCAAGGGCGCACCGATGCTGACCGGCTACCGCGGATCGAAGCCGGTGGACGTCGGCGGGCTGGTCGACCTGCTGCTCCGGGTCGGGCGCCTGGCCGAGGACTTCCCCGAGCTGGTCGAGATGGACGCCAACCCGGTCATCGCCACACCCGCGGGGGTCGTGGTCGTCGACGCCCGGCTCCGCCTCTCCCCGGAGCCGCCACCACCCCCGGACGACACCCGGCATCTCGGATAGCGGCTCTGCACCCGGTCCGGCTCTGCACCCGGTCCGGCTCTGCACCCGGTCCGGCTCTGCACCCGGTCCGGCTCTGCACCCGGTCCGGCCAGGTTCCGGCTGCAGCGCAGTCCGCCGTGGGGTCTACCGAGAGGCGGGTGCCGCTACGGGGCCGTGGTCGGGACCCCGGACGCGCGTGACCCATCGGGGTCATCCGGACCCACGGGACCCGCCGGACCCTCCAGGCTCGCCCCACCGTCCGGACCCACCGGCCGCCGGTTGGGGAGGAGCACCAGCACCACCACCCCGGCGGCGGCGACCACCAGCGCTCCGACCAGCATGGCGAGATCCATCCCGCTCATGAACGACTGGCGCGCCACGGATGCCAGCTCGGCGCCCAGGGTCCCCCCGGCATGCTGGGCCACGGCGAGCGCCCCCCCGACCGAGCCGAGGATGACGTCCCGGACCGATGGGGGGATGGCGGCATGGGCGAGCGTCGGGGCCAGATGGCTCTGGTAGCGGGTGTTGAGCAGGCTCCCGAGCACCCCCACGCCCAGAGCGCCGCCGGTCTGGAGGGCGGCGCTGTTGATGGCGGATCCCACTCCGGCCCGCTCCAGGGGCAACGAGCCCATCACCGCCTCGGTCGAGGGGGCGAAGGCGAACCCGGTCCCGATCCCCAGGAGGAAGAAGCCCGGCAGGGCCTGGTCGTACGTCCCGTGCACGGTGGTCCGGGCCAGCAGGACCAGCCCGGTCGCGATCATGGCCATGCCGCCGGCCACGACCGGCTTGGAGCCGACCCACCCGTCGACCACGGTCGACAGCGGGGCCACCACCAACAGCACCGCGGCGATCGGCGCGATCCGCAGCCCGGTCTGGAACGGGCTGTACGAGAGCGAGAACTGCAGGTACTGGGTGAGGAGGAAGAGCCCGCCCATCAGGGCGAAGATCACCATGGCCATGGCGGCCATAGCGACCGAGAACCTGCGGGACCGGAAGAACGAGACCTCGATCATGGGGTGGGTGCACCGCTGCTCCCAGAGGACGAACGCAGCCAGCAGGATGATGGCGGCGACGATCGCTCCGATGACGAGCGGCGAGCTCCACGACCGCCCCGGGGCCTCGATGATCCCCCAGAGGAGGAGGCCCATGCCGGCGATGGAGAGCACGGCGCCGAGGGGGTCGGACCGCTTGCTCGCCGGGTTCTTGGAGTTGGGGACGAGCCAGAGAGCGGCCACCCCCCCGACCGCGGCGATGGGGACGTTGATGAGGAAGACCGACCCCCACCAGAAGTGGGCCAGCAGCCACCCTCCGAGGATCGGTCCGAGCGCCACGCCCAGGCCGGTCGTCCCCGACCAGATACCGATGGCCCGGGCCCGCTGGTCGGGCCGGGTGAAGACGTTGGTGAGGATCGAGAGCGTCGACGGCATGATGGCAGCGGCCCCGATACCCATGAAGGCCCGTGACGCGATGAGCGCGTCGGTCGACCCGGAGAAGGCCGAGGCAGCGGACCCGGTGGCGAACACCCCGAGCCCGGCCAGGAAGACCCACTTGCGACCCAGCCGGTCGCCGAGGCTGCCGATCACCAGGAGGAGCCCGGCGAAGACCACGGCGTAGGCGTCGACCACCCACTGGAGCTGGCTCGACGATGCGTGCAGGTCCCGCACCAGCGTCGGCAGGGCCACGTTGAGCACCGTGTTGTCGAGGCTGATGATGAGCACGCTGACACAGAGGACGGTGAGGGTGAGCCAGCGGCCGGCCCCGGCCGGGTACCCGGCCGTCGGGGTACCGGCCGTCGGGACCACGGTTCCGGCACCCGGATCGGCGTCCGGGCCCGGGGAAGCCCCCCGGGGGGGCCGGTGAGCGGCGGGGACCCCCACGGTCAGACCTGCTCCGGCTCCATCACGATGGCGCCGCAGGGGCACTCCTCCACGCAGATCCCACAGCCCTTGCAGTAGTCGTAGTCGAACCGGTAGCGGAGCCCCGGCCCGAGCTTGACGACCGCGTTGTCGGGGCAGACCCCGAAGCAGTTGTCGCACTCGAAGCAGTTCCCGCACGAGAGGCACCTGCGGGCCTCGAACAGCGCGGTGGACTCGTCGAGGCCACCGACCACCTCGTCGAAGGTGGACTGCCGCCTGGCGAGGTCGAGCCTCGGCTGCACCGTCGGGGGCGCGTCCGAGTAGTACCAGGTGTTGAGGTGGTCGAACCCGGCGATCTCGTGGCGCGGGACCGGCTCCGGTCGGCGTCCTGCGAGCCAGGCGTCGATCGCCCGTGCCGCCCGCTTGCCGTGGCCGATGGCCACGGTGGCGGTCCGCTCCTCGGGCGGCCGGTCGGCCGAGGCCGGATCGATCATGTCACCCCCGGCGAAGAGCCCGGCGCGTCCGGTCATGAGGTCGGAACCGACCCGGACCACGCCGTCCGCGATCTCGATGCCCGGAACCCGCTCCACCAGGGACAGATCGGACTCCTGCCCGAGGGCGAGGACCACGGTGTCGGCACCCAGCTCCTCGAGCTCGCCCGTCGGCTGGGGGAAGCCGTGCTCGTCCAGGACCATCCGCTCCAGCAGCAGCGAGCCCTGCTCGACGCGGGCGATGGTGGACAGCCAACGCATCCGGACCCCTTCGTCCAGGGCGTCTTCGACCTCGCTCTCGTGGGCGGGCATGCGGTCCCGGGTCCGTCGGTAGATGACCACCGTGTCGGTGGCTCCGAGCCGGCGGGCGGTGCGAGCCGCGTCCAGGGCGGTGTTGCCGCCGCCGTAGACGGCCACCCGGCGGCCGAGCATCGGCGGTGCCTGGTCCTCCATGCCGCGCAGCAGGGTGACCGCGTCGAGGATCCGTGCCGAGTCGCCCGCCGGGATGCCGGCGTCGCGTCCCCGTTGGGCGCCGACCGCCACGAACACCGCGTCCCAGGGTTCGGAGGTCATGGTCTCCGCCAGGTCGGCCACGGGCTGCCCGCACTCGAGCGTGATCCCGGTCGCCACGATGCGGTCGATCTCCGCGTCGAGCACGGGTCGGGGCAGCCGGTAGGCGGGGATGCCGTAGCGCAACATGCCCCCCGGCCGGTCCGCCGACTCCCGGATGGTGACCCGGTGCCCGGCCCGCCGGAGGTGGTAGGCGGCCGAGAGGCCCGCCGGTCCCGAGCCGACCACCAGTACCTGCCGCCCCGAGTCGGCCGGCGGCGCGGCGAGCCCCCACCCGTGCTCGATCGCCTGGTCGCCGAGGAAGCGCTCGAGGCCGTGGATCCCGACCGTCTCGTCGAGCTGGGCCCGGTTGCAGGCCGTCTCGCACGGGTGGTAGCAGATGCGTCCCATCACCGCCGGGAGCGGGCTGTCCTCCACAAGCGACCGCCACGCCGCCTCGTAGCTACCGTCCTCGGCGGCATACAGCCACCGCTGGATGTTCTCCCCGGCCGGGCAGGCGTCGTTGCACGGGGGGAGCCGGTCCACGTAGACCGGGCGCTCGACCCGCCACGAGCCGGTTCGGTTGGCGCGGCTCGACCCGGGATCGAGGGTGATGGCGAACGGCTCTTCCATCAGCGGGCCTCCCCGGTTTCGTACGGCCGGCCGGACGGGTCGGACGGGCCGGCTTCGCCCGGCGCGTCCGACCCTGCCGGTCCCACCAGTCCGTAGCGCGCGATGTTGCGGTCGGCGATCTCCTGGATGCGTCGGACGGTCTCGGGACGGGCGGGCGGCCCGTCGGGGTCGGCGGGGTCGAACAGGTGACGGTACCGTCCCTGCGGGCGGAGGTACTCCTCGACCGGTACCTGGCGGCGGATCTGCGACACCGCGGTGACCACTCCGTGCTCGGCCTCGAACACCGGGAACAGGCCCGTCTCCTTGGCCAGGCGCGCCAGGCGGATCGTGTCGCGCGGGGCGGCCCCCCATCCCAGGGGGCACGGTACGAAGAGGTGGAGGTAGCGAGCCCCGCGGATCTCCATCGCCCGCTCCACCTTCCGTTCGAGGTCGTGGAGGTCGGCGACCGTCGCCGTCGCCACGTAGGGGATGTCGTGGGCCATGGCCAGGACCGGGAGGTTCTTGCCCTGTCCGAAGGGGTTGCCCGGCTCGTCGCCGACCGCCTCGGTGGTGGCGGTACGTGCCGCCGGCGGCGTGGCCGCCGAGCGCTGGACGCCGGTGTTCATGTAGGCCTCATTGTCGTAGCAGATGAACAGGACGTCGTCGTTGCGCTCGAACATGCCCGAGAGGCAGCCGAACCCGATGTCGACCGTTCCGCCGTCGCCCGCCTGGCCGACGACCCGGACCTCCGGGCGACCCTTGACCCGGAGCGCGGCCGCCACGCCGGTGGCGACGGCCGGCGTGTTCCCGAACAGCGAGTGGAGCCAGGGGATCCGCCACGAGCTCTCCGGGTAGGGGGTGGAGAACACCTCGAGGCAGCCGGTGGCGTTGACCGCCACCATCGACCCTCCGGTGGCCCGCATCGCCGCGTCGAGCGCGTAGCGCGCCCCGAGCGCCTCGCCGCACCCCTGGCAGGCGCGGTGCCCGGAGTCGAGAGCGTTGGTGCGGAGTGCGTCGGACTGGACGGTCCGGTAGGAGGGATCGAGCAGCCGGTTCCCGACCGCGAAGCTCCCCACCTGGTAGAACTTGACCGGCTGTCCGGAAGACGGGGACGCCGGTCCCGTTGCGTCCCTGGATCCGGGCGGATCCTCCGACCGGACAGCGGCTCCCGCCCCCCCGGATCCCGGCGGTTCCACCGATCCGGGGGACCCGGACTCCCGGGCTGCAGTCGGGCCGCCGTCCGTCGCGAATTCGGGCATCATCATCTCCTCAGGTCGGCCCCGACGCAACGGTTCCCAGGTCACGCAGCACGTTCTCCGCGGTCGGACCGGTCCTCCGGCGTGCCGAGCTGCGCTCGAGGTCGCGGTCGATCAGGGAGCGGTTCAGATCGAGGAAGACGAGGGGTTCCGCCCGGCCCGCCGCTGCCGCCTCGAAGCACTCCCGGAGCGAGGCACCGGTGATCGGCCGTCCCCCGAGACCGGCCACGACCGTCGTGACCGGGGTGCCCGACCCGGTGAGCGCCATCGCCACGTCGGTGGAGAGCACGCCACCGAACCCGATGCTGAACGCCTTCTCCACCACCACCACCCTCCGGGCGGCCGCCAGCGCCTCGCGGACGGCCGCGGCGGGGAACGGCCGGAACGACGTGATGCCGACGACACCGACCGCCAGCCCGTCGTCCCGCATGGCGTCGACGGTGTCCTTGATGGTCCCGAGCACCGATCCGAGGGCTACCACCACGGTGTCCGCACCCTCGCAGCGGTAGGGGCGCAGCAGGCCACCCGAGGAGCGGCCGAAGTGCTCCGCGAACTCGGACGCGACGGCCGGGATGGCCGTGAGCGCGTCGACCTGCCGGAGGTGGGCGAGGTAGCGGACCTCCTCGAAGGCCTCCGGGCCCACCATCGCACCGATGGAGACCGGGTCCGCCGGGTCGAGCACCTGCCGGGGCTCGTACGGCGGCAGGAAGGCGTCGACCTGCTCCTGGGTGGCCAGGTCGACCCGTTCGATGGCGTGGGTCAGGATGAAGCCGTCCATCGCCACCATGACCGGGAGCGACAGCGACTCGGCCAGCCGGAAGGCCTGGATGTGCAGGTCGGCGGCCTCCTGGTTCGTCTCGGCGAAGAGCTGGATCCAACCGGAGTCGCGCACGGCCATGGCGTCGCTGTGGTCGTTCCAGATGTTGATCGGCGCACCCACGGCCCGGTTGGCGAGGGTCATCACCACCGGCAGCCCGAGCCCCGCCGCGTTGTAGACCGCCTCGATCATGAAGAGGAGGCCCTGGCTGGCGGTGGCGGTGTACGCACGGGCTCCGGCCGCCGAGGCCCCGATCGACACCGACATGGCGGCGAACTCCGACTCGACGTTGACGAATTCGCACGGAGCGAGCGCACCGGTGCGCACCAGCACGCCCACCGCTTCGATGATGTGGGTCTGGGGCGAGATCGGGTACGCACAGACCACCTCGGGCCGACAGAGCGCGACCGTCTCTGCCACGGCCCTCGACCCCTCAATCTGTCGGAGCATGGTCGAGCTCCTTCCACCGTGCGGACACCGAACGGAACGCCTCGGTCGCTGCGGCGATGTTGGCCCGGGCCACCGGACCGGCGAACCGCTGCTCGATCGCGCCGGCGACGGCATCGAGGCTCACCACGCCGCCGGCCGCCGCGAAGCCCCCGAGCAGGACGGCGTTGGGGGTGGGGCGCCCGGTGTGGGCGATCGCCAGCTCGGTGGCAGGGAGGGTGATGACGCGGATGCCGGGGCCGTCCCGGCGCGGGCTGGTCAGCGCGCCGAGCCCGAGCTCCTCGACGGGGCGCGAGGTGTTGAGGAGCACGAACCCGTCGTCCCTCAGGCCGGAGAACAGGTCGACCTGGTGGAGCAGGGTGGGGTCCTGGACGATGAGTGCGTCGGGAGTCGATACCGGCTCCCGGGTCCGGATCTCGCCGTCGCTGATCCGGCAGAAGCCGACGATCGGTGCGCCTGTCCGTTCCGACCCGAAACTGGGGAACGCCTGCGACCACCGCCCGTCGAAGAAGGCGGCGACCGAGAGCAGCTCGGCCGCGGTGACGACGCCCTGACCACCACGGCCGTGGATCCTCACCTGGAACACGGATTCCCTCCGCCTCGACCGGTCCCGGAGGTGCGACCGGTCCCGGAGGTGCGACCGGTCCCGGAGGTGCGGTCCTGTTGGTGCCTCACCGCCTGCCGGGCGCGGCGAGCGCCGATACCGGCCACCCCGGCTCCGGTCGACATGCGCACCTCACCTCCGTTCCCTCTGCTCGGCAGTTGCGCCCGGGCCCGAAGGGTGGACTCAAGCGCCGACTGGTTCCAGCATGGTCCGCCACGGCCTCCCGGGATAGGGCCGATGGTCCCTGTCGGAACCGGCCGGCAGCTGCCACCATGGGGCCATGGCCACCAGCACTGCGAGCCCGACCGAGGTGCGTTGTCCCAGTTGCGGACGCCGCAACCGTGTCCCGGCGTCCGCTTCCGGGACGCCGAGGTGCGGGCACTGCCACGCTCCGTTGCCCTGGTCGGTCGACGCGGGTGACAAGACGTTCGACACGGTGGCGTCCAAGTCGCGCCTGCCGGTGCTGGTGGACCTGTGGGCCCCCTGGTGTGGTCCGTGCCGGATGGTGTCGCCCGCCGTCGAGCAGTTGTCGGTGGAGCTGGCCGGCCGGCTCAAGGTGGTCAAGGTCAACGTGGACGAGGCGCCGGCCGTGGCAGCGCGCTTCGAGGCGATGAGCATCCCGACCCTGTTGGTGCTCTCCGCAGGGGAGACCGTCGAGAGGATCGTCGGAGCGCTCCCCGCCCACGAGCTGGGGGTGAGGGTGCGGGCCGCCCTCGACCGCATCGATCGAACGGGCTGACCGCCCGATGCGCGTCACCCGCCACCGTCCGGACACTCCGGTGGCCGCGGGCGGGCCGGTGGCCGCGGAGGGGAGACCGGGCCCCGCCCACCCGATGCGGATGATCAACCGCAGGGTGGCCTCGTTGGCCGCGGCGGCGGTGCTCTTCATGATCCCGTGGATGGTCTATCTGGGGGTCACGCTGCCCCGCCGCTACGACGCCCAGCACTGGCGACTGCTCTGGGTCGGCTTCGACACGCTCGAAGTGGTGGTCCTGGCCCACGTCGCCTGGTCGGCCTGGTCCCGGCGGCAGGTCACCCTGGTGAGCGCCGTCGTGGCCGCCACGCTGCTGGTGAGCGACGCCTGGTTCGACGTCGTGACCTCGTTCGGCAACCGGGACGAATGGGTGACGCTCTTCACCGCCCTGGCCGGGGAGCTGCCGCTGGCCCTGTTCTTCTTCTGGATCGCGCGGAGGATCCTGATCAGGATGGTGGCCGCGCTGCACGCGGCCCAGGGCGGGTCGGGCCCGCCCCCACCGCTGCGCGAGGCGCGGGTTCTGACCCAGTCCGTCTTCGTCCGGCCCAACCCCGGCTCAGTCCGGGTGCGGGGGGACGGATGAGCGGCCCCTCCCGGCGGGTCGGGGTGATGAGCGACGCCGATGCGCTCCTCTGGACGATCGGCTCCGACCCCGTGCTCCGCTCCCCGATCGTGGCGGTGCTGCGGCTCGACCGCGAACCCTCCTGGGAGGAGGTCCGCCGGCGGGTAGGGCGCCTGACCGAGATCGAGCCCCGCCTGCGCGCCCGCCCGGTCCCGCCCCGGTTCGGGCACGGGAACCCGGCGTGGATGGTGGAGGACCAGCTCGACCTCGGCCGCCACCTCCGGCGGGTCGACGCCCCCCCGCCCGGCACGGTGCGCGAGGTGCTCGACCTCGCGCAGGTGATGGGAACGGCACCGTTCGATCCGGCCTTCCCGCTGTGGGAGGCGCTCCTCGTCGGTGGGTTGGAGGACGGGGCCGCCGCGCTGATCGTGAAGGTCCACCACTCGGTGGTCGACGGGATCGCCGGCATGGCCCTGCTCATCCACCTGCTCGACCGAGCCCGTCACCCGGGAGCCGGGGAGGGTCCGCTGCATGGTCCGTCCGAGGGTCCGGTGCATGGTCCGTCCGAGGGTCCGGTCAGCGGCACGGCGGTGCGCGCGGTGACCGGGGATCGGGAGCCTGCGGTCGACGGAACCGGGGCGGACGGAACCGGGGCGGACGGCACCGGGGCGGACGGCACCGGGGCGGACGGCACCGGGGCGGACGGCACCGCACCTACTCCGGGCTCGCCGTCGGACTCGCGGTCCCTCGGCGGTCTTCCCGGGGACGTGGTGGCTCTGGCGGGATCGGCGGTCGCCCATGGCCTGGGGCTGGCGCAGGAGGTGGTGCGCGCGACCGGGCACGCCGCGCTCCACCCGCTTGCATCCGTGGAGACGGTCGCCGAGCACGCCGGGTCACTCGCCCGATTGTTGGCCCCGGCCCCCACTCCGCTCTCCCCACTGCTGCGCGGTCGGGGTGCCGACCGCTGGTTCGGCCTGATCGATCTGGACGCCGAGGGTCTCCACCGTGCCGCCCGGTCGTACGACAGCACGGTGAGCGAGATCTTCGTGGGGGCCGTGCTCGGGGGCATGCGCCGGTACCACCACGCGCACGGCTCGACGGTCGGCCACCTCCGGGCCCTGGTGCCGATCAGCATCCGGACGGAGTCGGACCCGGCGGGCGGCAACCGCTTCGTCCCGGCGCGGTTCGTGCTCGCCGCCGACATCGCCGACCCGCGAGACCGCATGCGTCACGTCGCCGAAGCCCTGGGCGCGTGGAAGCACAATCCAGCCCTGGGCGAGACCGGCGCGGTCACCGGCCTGCTCAACCGGCTGCCTCCCCGGTTGGCGACGCTCGCCTTCGGTTCGATGCTGAAGGGCGGGGACTTCGTGGCGACGTCGGTACCGGGAGCGCCGTTCGAGACCTTCCTGGCCGGTGCACGGGTGACGGGCGTCACCGCCTTCGCCCCCACATCGGGGGCGGCGGTGAACGTCGCGCTGACCACGCCGGCGAGCGGCGCGTGCGTGGGCGTGGCCGTCGACCGGCGCGCCGTGCCCGACGGCGAGTTGCTGGTGGACTGCCTCCGGCGGGGCTTCGAGGAGCTGGGGGTGCGGTGACCGGTCTGCACTCCCTGTCGGCCCTGGACAGCGCCTTCCTCGCCCTGGAGTCGGACCGGACACCGATGCACTACGCCTCGTTGGGGATCTTCGGGGGCGGCGGGCTGACGGACGCTTCGGGCGACCTCCGTCTGGGCGCCATCCGTGAGCTGCTCGAGCAACGGCTCGCGCGGGTCCCCGCGCTCCGGTGGAAGCTCGCGTACCGACCGTCGTTCAGCGGGGCGTTGGCAGTGTGGGTGGAAGACCCCCAGTTCGACATCGACCACCACGTCCGCGTCCGTCCGCTGGCTCCGCCCGGCGACGAGCCGGCGCTGCTCGATCAGACGGCCGAGCTCCTCCGTGCGCCGATCGACCGCGCCCACCCGCTGTGGGAGCTGTGGTTCCTCACCGGGCTCTCCGGGGGCAGGGTGGCGGTGCTCGAGAAGATCCACCATTCCTTGGCGGACGGTCTCGCCGGGGTGGAGATCGCCACGCTCCTCTTCGACGCCGCAGCCGACGCCGCAGCCGACGCCGGTCCTCCGCCGTATTCGCCGCCGCATCCCCGACCCCCGATGGCAGCACCCTCGCCCCCGGCGGGTTCGTCACCCCCGGCGGGTTCGTCACCGGCCCAATCACCGCCGACGCCCACGCCGGCGGTGCGCGTCCTCGAGGAGCTGGAGCGCGTCGCCCCGATCCCGGCGCATGCCGTCTCCCTGGCCCTCGGTCAGGCGAGGCACCCGTTCCGCACGACCTCCGACGGAATCTCCGTGGCGCGTGGTCTGTGGTCGATCATGGCCGGTGGGTTGATCGCCCCGCGTCACCGGCTGAACCGGGCGGTGGGGAGCGAGCGCCGGCTCGTCCTCGTGCGCCAGCCGCTGGAGGAGATCCACCGGGCGGCGGCTCAGGCCGGGGCGACAGTCAACGACGTGCTGCTGGTAGCGACCGGGACCGGCATCGGAGACCTGCTCCGGGGACGCGGCGAGCGGGTCGATGGGTCCGAGGCACAGATCCTGGTGCCGGTCGGCCTGGGTGGGACCGGCACCGACCAGTTCGGGAACCACGTCTCCGCGCTGGTGGTCCGAGTGCCGCTGGGAGCGGCCGATCCGGGTGCATGCCTGCAGGCGGTGGCCAGGACGACCGCCCTGCGGAAGCATCAGCACCAGGCCGCTGCGGCCGGCGCGATCGCGGCGGCGTTCAGCTTGGTGCCGCAGCCGGTCGTCGACCTGGTGGCCCGTGCCGTCCATCACCAGCCGTTCGTCACCGTCGTCGTCACCAACGTCCCGGGACCGGGGATCCCGCTGTCGGCCTTGGGGTCCCCGCTGCTCGAGGCGTTCCCCGTGCTTCCGCTGGCCGGGAACCTGCCCGTCGGGATCGCTGCGCTCTCCTACGGCGGCCAGCTGTCGGTCGGAGTGCTCGCCGATCCCGACGCCTGCCCCGATCTCGATGTCCTGGTGGCGGGCATGGAGCGCGCCTTCACCTCGTTGCGACACGACGTGACGCCTCCCGCCACCCCGGTGTGAATCCCGGTCTCCACCCTGGCGGATACCGGCTACCGGACCGTCACCCGCACCACGGGACGGACCGTTCGAGGATCGCCTGGGCGTCGGTCCCGGATGGGAGGTTCCCGAAGACACCGGGGCCGGTGCCGGCGAGACGGGACGCGCAGAACGCCTCGGAGACGGGTCCGGGGGTGGTGCGGACCAGGAGCGACCCCTGGAACACCAGGGCCATCCGCTCCACCAACGTGCGGGCCCGCGGTTCGAGCGCGCCGGGGTCGGTCTCGCGCTCGAGGTCGGAGCGCAGGGCCTTCGCCGCCTCGTCGAGCCGCGAGTCCCCGCCCTGGGCGAGCTCGACCTCGTCCCAGTAGGCCGCGAGCGACCGCGGCTCCCGGCGGAGCGCCCGGAGGACGTCGAGGCAGATGACGTTGCCCGATCCTTCCCAGACGCCGTTGACCGGGCTCTGCCGGAAGAGCCGTGGGAGCGGCGACTCCTCCACGAACCCGTTCCCACCGAGGCATTCGAGTGCCTCGGCCGTGTGTTGGGGAGCCCTCTTGCACGTCCAGTACTTCACCACCGGCGTCAAGATCCGCTGGAGCAGCTCCTCGTGCTCGTCGTCGGCGCCGGCGTCGTCCACATCCGCGTCGTAGCACCGTGCGAGGCGCAGCGCCGCGACGGTGGCGGCTGCGGACTCGACCGCCAGGTCCGCCAGGACGTTGGTCATCAGTGGCTGGTCCACCAGGGCGCGACCGAACGCGGACCGGTGCGACGCGTGCCAGGTGGCCTGGGCCACCCCCTGGCGGAGCACCGCAGTCGAGCCGAGGACGCAGTCGAGCCGGGTGTGGTTGACCATCTCGATGATCGTGCGCACTCCGTGGCCTTCGTCGCCGACCAGGCGTGCCCAGGCACCCTGCAGCTCGATCTCGCTCGAGGCGTTGGAGCGATCGCCCAACTTGTCCTTGAGCCGTTGGATGCGGATCGGGTTGCGGGTCCCGTCGGGCCGCCAGCGGGGGGTCCAGAAGCAGCTCAGGCCGCCGGGGGCCTGGGCGAGCATCAAGAACCCGTCGGACATCGGTGCCGAGCAGAACCACTTGTGGCCGGTGAGCAGATAGGTACCGCTGTCACGTCCGGCTCCGTCGCCGGAGACCGGGACGGCGCTGGTCGTGTTGGCCCGCACGTCGGAGCCGCCCTGCTTCTCGGTGAGCGCCATGCCGCAGATCGCCCCGGCCTTCGCTCCGGGCGGGGCGTCGGTCGGGTCGTAGGTGGTGGTCGTGAGGAGGGGCTCCCACTCGGCGGCCAGGTCGGGTTGGTGCCGCAGCGCGGGGACGACCGAGTAGGTCATCGACACCGGGCACACGTGCCCTGCCTCGGCCTGGTACCAGACGATGACCTTTGCCGCCCGGGCAACGTGGGCCCCTCGGCGGGGGTCCGACCACGGTGCGGCGTGCAGCCCGTGTCCGACCGCCGTCGCCATCAGCTCGTGGTAGGCGGGGTGGTACTCCACCACGTCGACACGGTGCCCGGTCCGGTCGTGGGTGTGCAGCTCCGGCCGGTGTTCGTTGGCCAGCCGACCGAGCTCCTGGGCGTGGTGGGAGCCGGCCAGGGTGCCCAGGGTCTCCAGCTCGGGCCGAGCCCAGGCGGCGCCCTCCCGCTCGACCCCCTCGACCAGGGCAAGGTCTGCGGAGAAGACGTCGTAGGACTCGAGCGGTGGAACCTGGTTGAACACCTCGTGCGTCTCGAACGGCTCGGGCATGGCGGTCCTCCTGATCGGCCCCGTGGGCGGCGCGGCCCAAGCCGTCCCCGTGCCGGGGTTCCGGGCAGGACCGGCCGGTCCAACCCTCAATTCCATTCTTGCCGGATTCCGCCGTCGGCGCGGGACGGACCCGGGCGCGCCGAGGGATGTCGCACCGTCCCCGTAACGTCCGGGGGATGGAGGTCCGGGAGAGTGCTGCAGCAGGTCGGGGGAGCCACGGCGTGCGGGCGGCACCGATCGACCACGGGGAAGCCGGGGGGTCTGCCCGGCGGGAGTACGACCGTCGGTCGGCCCGGCGGGAGATGGAGGTGCGGGACCGTCACCCGGTGGTCGGTGGGTTCCTGCTGGCCATGACGGGGGAACCGCAGGCGACGCGGGCGTGGGCCCAGGGTGCGATCGGCGAGCAGATCGTGGGGCGACACCTCGACCAGCTCGCGGGTCGGGGTGTCGTCACCCTCCACGACCGGCGGGTTCCCCGGTCGGCCGCCAACATCGACCACCTCGCCGTGGCCCCGTCGGGGATCTTCGTGATCGACGCGAAGTACCGGGCGGGCAGGAAGGTGGAGATGAGGAAGTCGGGCGGCTTCCTCCACTGGGGTCCCCGTCGACTGGTCGTCGGGGGGCGGGACGCCGGCCCCATGTTGGAAGCCTCGGCCTGGCAGCTGACCGTGGTGAGGCGGGCGTTGCGGTCAGCAGGGGTGGACGGTGGCGTTCCGCTGAGGGCCATGCTGGTGCTCGTCGAGGCCCAGTGGGGTCGGTCCACTTCGGGGCTCGTGGTCGGCAGGGTGGACGTCCTCTGGCCGAAGGCGATGGCCTCCCGCGTGGGTGCACCGGGTCCACTGTCACCCGAGATCGTCACCAGGCTCGCCGAGTGCCTGGCGGCACAGTTGCCGCCGGCCTGATCGCATGGAGCCGCTGGACCGACCACCGTCGTGGCTGTCATGCCCGTGCGGTCGGTTGGCCGACCTGCGGCGTCGACAGCCGGTTGGTCGGTTGTGGCGCTCACCGCCGGTGCCGCCGGCCCCGACGACCGCGACGGGGACGGCACCGTGCAGCCAGCGTGGGCATGCCATCCCGCCATCCCGCCATCCCGCCATCCCGCCATCCCGCCATCCCGCCATCCCGCCATCCCGCCATCCCGCCATCCCGCCATCCCGCCATCCCGCCATCCCGCCATCCCGCCATCCCGCCATCC